>NZ_CP170102.1:2402500-2702500 GCF_042188925.1 Pseudooceanicola sp. LIPI14-2-Ac024 | reverse complement strand
CTAGCCGAGGATCGGCCCAAGGGCCAGTCCGGCGGCTGGTGGAACTGGCACCCGTCGAAGGCGGCGATGGAGTACCTCTGGCGCAGCGGCCAGCTGTCGGTCTGCCACCGCGAGGGGTTCACCAAGGTCTACGACCTGACCGCCAACGTCGTGCCCGCCGCGACTCTGGCCGAGCATCCTCCGCGCGCTGAGAGCATCGACTGGCTGAACCACGGGGCGCTCGACCGGCTGGGGTTCGCGACCTCGGGCCATGTCGCGGCCTTCTGGGCGCATGTCACCCCGCAGGAGGCGGCGACCTGGTGCCGGGACGAGGAAGCCGCCGGCCGGTTGGAGCGGATCGATGTCGAGGGTGCGGACGGCCGGACCCGTCCGCATTACGCCCGCCCCGGCCTGATCGACGAGGCGCAGGCCCTGCCGGAGGTGACCGGACGGCTGCGTATCCTCAGCCCCTTCGATCCTGCCCTGCGCGACCGCAACCGGGCGGAATTCCTGTTCGGGTTCTACTACCGGATCGAGATCTTCGTGCCCGAGGCGAGGCGGCAGTACGGGTACTACGTGTTCCCGATCCTCGAGGGCGACCGCCTGGTCGGTCGGATCGACATGACCGCGCGGGCCGCCGATGGCGCGCTGGCCGTGCGCCGGATCTGGATGGAGCCGGGCCTGACCCTGTCAAAGGCGCGGCTGGCCCGGCTCGAGGCCGAGCTGGCGCGCGTCGCACGCTTCGTGGGGGTCGAGGGCGTGACCTACGCTCCCGGATGGATGGATTAGGCTGCGGCCTTGACGGCGCGGCCGGTCAGCACCTTGACCAGGTGGGCGCGGTACTCGGGCGTGCCGTGCAGGTCGCCGATCATGCCGTCGGGCGACACGGTCAGGCCCGCGATCGCATCGGGCGAGAAGTTGGCGCTCAGCGCCTCCTCGGCCTCGGTCCAGCGGAACACGCCATCCTCGCTTGCCCCGGTCACGGCAACACCGACGCGGTCCGCGTATTTCGCCAGGAACACGCCGGTCAGCGGAAAGCGCGACGCGGGCTGTTCGAATTTCTGGTAGTTCGACGCCTCGGGGATCGGGAACTTCACGCCGGTCACGATCTCGCCCTCGTCGAGGGCGGTGGTGAAGAGGCCCTGGAAGAAGTCGTCGGCCGCGATCTCGCGCGCGTTGGTCACCACGGTCGCACCGGTGGCCAGCACGGCCGAGGGGTAGCAGGCCGCCGGGTCGTTGTTGGCGACCGAGCCGCCGATGGTGCCCCGGTTGCGCACCGCCGGATCGCCGATCTTGCCAGCCAGGTAGGCGAGGCCCGGAAATGCCTCGGCCGCGTCGCGCGCCACGGTGGCGTGGTTGGTGGCCCCGCCGATCGTCATCACGCCGTCGGCGATGCTGATGCCCTTCAGGTCCTCGATGCCCAGAAGGCTGACCAGGGTTTCGGGCATGGCAAGCCGTTGCTTCATCGTCGGGATCAGGGTCTGACCGCCGGACAGCGGCTGCGCCTCGTCGCCCTGCAGGGCGGCAAGGGCCTCGTCCAGGGTCTTGGGCTTCACAAGCTCGAAATTGTACATCCGGTGTCTCCCTGGCGGTCGCGGCGAGGTCTGGGTTGCGCATACCCTCGGGCGGGCGCGGGGGCATGTCAATGGTGGGTGGTGGACCACGCCGCCGCGGCCAGTATGGTGGCGCGAAAGAAGGAGGGGCACATGCGAGTCATGGAATTTCAGGAATATGGCGGGCCCGAGGTGCTGCAGCCGGCGGATCGTCCCGATCCGGTCCCGGGCGCGGGCGAGGTGCTGGTCGAGATCCGGGCGGCCAGCGTGAACGCCGCCGACTGGAAGGTGCGGCGCGGCAAGAGCATCCAGTCGCACAAGCTGCCGCACGTGCCGGGGCGCGATTTTTCCGGCGTGGTGGTGGCGGTCGGTGACGGCGCGGACCTGGGCCTGGGCGACGAGGTCTTCGGCGTCTGCCCGCAGGAGACCGAGGGCGCCTATGCCAGCCACATCGTCTTTCCGGCCGCGTTGCTGGCGCTGAAGCCGCGCAACCTGAGCCATGTCGAAACCGCCGCCATCGCGCTGACCGGCCTGACCTCGATGGTCGGGATCGAGGACACGCTGGCGCTCAAGCGGGGCGAAAAGCTCCTGGTGCAGGGCGGCGCCGGGGGTGTCGGCGGAATGGCGATCCAGCTGGCGCATCACCTGGGCGCCGAGGTCGCGGCGACCGCGCGGGCCGGAAACCACGACTACCTGCGCCAGCTGGGATGCGACCTGCCGATCGACTACCGCGATGCCGACCTCGGCGCGGTGCTGGGGGATCGCGACGCCGTGCTCGACTGCGTCGGCGGGGCCACCGTGGCGGGCAGCTTCGCCGCGCTCCGGCCCGGCGGGCGGGCGGCCTTCATCGGATCCGGCGCCAGCGCGCCCGAGGCGCCGCGCGACGATGTCACGTCGCTGCGTCCGGCGGTGACGCGCAGCCGTGAACGGCTGGCCCGCGTCGTGGCGCATATCGAGGCCGGGGCCTTTGCGCCGGGCGAGATCCACGAGATGCCCTTGGCCGAGGCGGCGCGGGCGCATGAGCTGAGCGAGGGGATGCATGTGCGCGGCAAGATTGTCCTGGTCCCGTGACCTCGCGGCGGAGTTGACAGGTGGCGGGCGGGCGGACCAAGCTCAAACATGGGTTTGAAACTTGTCACCGAACCGGATGCCCCGGCCGCCCGCCGGATCCTCGACGCCGCCGAGATGTTGTTCGCGCGGCACGGGGTCAATGCCACTTCGGTCCGGCAGATCACCCGCGAGGCAGGGGTCAACGTCGCCTCGGTGAACTACTACTTCGGCTCAAAGGATGACCTGGCCGAAGCGGTGTTCGAACGGGTCATCGCGCGCGTCACCGCTGACCGTCTGGCCGGGCTCAAGCGCATCGTCGAGACGGCCGAGGCGGCGGGCACGCCGCCCGACCTTGCCGCCGTGGTGTCGAGCTTCATCGAGCCCTACATGGGCGACGGGAACGAGGACCAGGGCGTGCTGCTGGCGCGGTTCATCCTGTCGCACCGCCTGTCGCCCGACGGCGCAACCAAGCGGATCGTGGACACCCACCTCAACCCGATGGCGCAGGCCTATGTCGCCGCGATGGCCAAGGCCGCGCCGGGGGTGGATGGGACCGAGCTTTACTGGCGCTACCTGCTGATGGTCAGCGCGACGGTCCTGACCAGCACCGAGGACCGGTCCGAAGACCGCCTGCGCGCACTGTCCGACGGCCGGGCCAGCGTCGCGGACAGGTCAGCGGCGCGGGATGCACTCGTCAGCTTCGCGGTGGCCGGGATCCGGGCCGAGGCGGGCACGCGCTTTGTTGCCGGAACGCTGGAAAACCTCGAAACCGCCCCGGAATAGGGTTTGCTCTACACCCGCGCAGCCGCACGGGCGATGACCAGCTCCTCGTTTGTGGGGATCACCAGGACTTCGACGGCGGCCCCCTGTGGACTGATCCGCGTGGCGCCGTCGGCGTTGGCGGTTTCGTCCACCTCGATCCCGATCCAGCCGAGCCCGGCACAGACCTCGGCCCGGATCTGCGCCGCGTTCTCTCCGATGCCGCCGGTGAAGACGAGCGCATCGATCCCTTCCAGCGCGGCGGCCATGCCACCCAGTTCGCGCCGGATGCGGAAGGTGAAGTAATCGATCGCCTCCCGCGCGCGGGGATTGTCCGAGGCGAGCAGCGTGCGCATGTCGGCGCTGATGCCGGACATGCCCAGCAGGCCGGAGCGCCGGTTCAACAGGTCGCTGACCTCGGCCGGGGTCATGCCCTCCTGCTCGATCAGGTAGAGCAGGACGCCCGGATCGATCTGGCCCGAACGTGTGCCCATGGGCAGCCCGTCGAGTGCGGTGAAGCCCATGGACGATGCGATCGAGCGCCCGGCCCGTATCCCGCACATCGAGGCACCGTTGCCCAGGTGCGCGACCACCACGCGACCGGCATGAAGGTCGGGTGCGGTGTCGGCCAGGTGGCCGGTGATGTAGTCGTAGCTCAGGCCGTGAAACCCATAGCGCCGCACGCCCCGGTCGTAGTAGGCGCGGGGCAGGGCGAAGGTGTCGTTCACGAAGGGATGGTTGCGGTGAAAGGCGGTGTCGAAACAGCCGATCTGCCGGGCACGCGGAAACGCCGCCTGCGCGGCCCGGACACCGGCCAGGTTATGCGGCTGGTGCAGCGGTGCGAACGAGACATAGCCTGCCAGCGTCTCGAGCGCGTCCTCGGTCAGTTCGACCGGCGCGGCAAAGCTCAGCCCGCCATGAACGATCCGGTGGCCCACGGTCGCGACCTCGACATGCCCGAAATGCGTCTCTAACGCTTGCAAGATCGCCCTCAGCGCCATGTCGTGCGCGGGCGAGCCGGGATCGGGCAGGCGGGTGTCCATCAGGCGGTACCCGGCGCCGTCCTTCACGTGCATCACGACGTCTCCGTGTGCCCGTTCCACCATGCCGCCGCCGATCAGCCCGGGCGCGTCGCCCGGGGTGAACAGCCCGAACTTGATCGAGGAGGAGCCCGCGTTGAGGACGAGGATGTGGCTCATCAGGCGCCCCCGGCCCGCGCATGGTGCAGCGCCGCGACCGCGCAGGAGGCGAGGCGGCTCATGTCGTTGTCGGCGCGGCTGTTCAGGATGATCGGCACTCGTGCGCCAAGGACCAGTCCGGCCGCCTCGGCATGCGAGATGTAGGTCAGTTGCTTGGCCAGCATGTTGCCGGCGTCGATATCGGGCACCACCAGCACCTCGGCCCGCCCCGCGACGGGGGAATTGATCCCCTTGGTCCGCGCGGCGGCAAGGTCGACGGCATTGTCCATCGCCAGCGGACCGTCGACCAGCCCGCCTGTGATCTGGCCGCGTTCGGCCATCTTGGACAGCAGCGCCGCGTCGATCGACGAGGGCATGTCGGGATTGACCGTCTCCACCGCCGAGAGGACGCCGACCTTGGGGTCCTCGATCCCGATGGAGCGGGCGAGGTCGATGGCGTTCTGCACGATGTCGACCTTGGTCTTGAGGTCCGGCGCGATGTTGATGGCCGCGTCCGACACCAGCAGCGGATGCGCCAGCCCCGGCACGTCCATCACGAAGACATGGGTCAGCCGCCGCCCCGCCCGCAACCCGGCGTCGCGGTCCAGCGTGGCCCTGAGCAGCAGGTCGGTGTGCAGGTGCCCCTTCATCAGCGCCTGCGCCTTGCCCTGCCGGATCAGTGCGACGGCACTGCGGGCCGCGGCGTCATGGTTGGCCTCGGGCAGGATCTCGACACCCGAGAGATCGGCGCCGATGCTGTCGGCAGCCGCCATGATCCGGTCGGGCGCGCCGACCAGGATCGGCGTGATCAGCGTGTGGCGCGCCGCCAGGAGGGCGCCGCCAAGGCTTTTCGGTTCCTCCGGGCAGACCACGGCCGTGACCAGCGGCGGCAGCGGTTCGGCCTGCTTCAGCAGACGCTCGAAATGCCGGTGCCGCTGGACGATCAGGCCGGGCAGGTCGCGGCTGTCGTAGTGCAGCTTGATCCGCGGCGCCTCCACCTCGGCCACGCCGGACAGAATCAGGGCGTCGTCCGACAGGCGCGTCACCTCGGTCGCCAGCGTGACGATGCGGGTGTCGTCGTTGCGGGCGGTGACCGTGACCCGTGACAGCAGCTCGTCCCCGGCATGGGCGCGGGCGTGAAACTGGAAGCTTTGCGCGTGGTAGCGGGTGCCGGCGCCGGGCAGGACATTTCCCAGCACGGCCGAAATCAGCGCGCCGACGAAGAGGCCGGGGGCGATCGCCTCGTTCTCGCCGTCGCCATCGCCGTCGGCGTCAAAGATGTGCAGCGGGTTGTGGTTGCCCGAGACATTGGCAAAGACCAGCAGGTCGTCGACGGTGATCAGCCGCTTTAGTTCCGACGTGTCGCCCACGCGGATCTCGTCGAAGGTCCTGTTTTCGATCTGCATGCCGCCCTCCTGCCGCGCTGCCCTTACCCCGCGCGGGAACGGCGCGAGAGTCAATGCCACGGCCATCGGATCATCCGGCTGTGACAGGCCCATGTCGGAGGTGGCGGGATCCCGCGCCCATGGGACGGGCGCGGGCCTCAGCGGCTGATGCCGGTCTCGGCGATGTCGCGGCCAAGCGCGGTGCCGAGGTCCTCGATGGAATCGTAGACCAGTTCGAGCGCGTAATGCGGATTGTGGACGTGGATCCCGCTGTCCGCGGTGACGAACTTCCAGTTGTAGGCCGCCTGCAGCAGTCGCGGGGTCCAGGCGTTGTAGGCCACGCCGCGTCCGTCCTGCTGGTCGGCGCGGCCGTCGCCGTTGGCGTCGGCGAAGAAATAGGGATGGTGCGCTCCGTCATAGACGATGGCGGTGCCCGCGACGTCACGCGCGTAGTCGCGGATCGTGGTCATCAAGAGGTCGGCGTTGCGGTTGATGTCGACAAAGATGCCCTGTTCCGAATTTCCGCTGCCGTCGTAGCTCTGGCGCGAGATGCGGATCGCGCGCGGATCGCCGGTCTGGTGACAGGTCAGGCAGGTTTCGGCCGCGACGGTCAGGCTGTGCGGGCTGTGGCAATTGACGCAGGTCTCGACCGGCTTGGCGTGCAGGAAGCGGCCCGTGTAGGTCTTGCCGGGATATTCGAACCCGTTCTGGCCGTATCCGCCCAGGTTGGTCGCCGCGGCGATGGCATAGTGCGGATTGACAAAGTTCAGCTCGGCGCTGGGCGTGTCGGGTTCGCTGTCGGCCGTCGCGCGCGAGACCGACACGCCGGCCGCGCGGCCCTGGTGGCAGGTCACGCAGGCGGCGTCGGCGGTGGTGACCGGGTGATCCACGCCCGACGGCAGGAGGATCGACGTCACCTTGCCGAGGTTCGGGTTGTGGCAGGTGTCGCAGTCGACCACGCCGCCGGTCGGCACCGGTTCGGCCGGAACGCCTGGATCGCTGCCGTCCAGCCCGTGGAACGACCGGAAGCCCTGGCCGGAATGACAGACCGCGCAGACCGGCGGGATCTCTCCGGCGTCGTTCCAGTGGCTGAAGGCCGGGGATGACGCGTGCGAATGACCCGAGCGGATCCAGGCCTCGATCGCGCGGGCATTCGGGATCTCGACCTGTTCGGGTGCGAAGGGGCCGGACCGCGGCATGACAAAGGTATTGGCCGGGGTGTCCTGCGCCTGTACCCCGCCGGTGGCGAGGCCCATCATCAATGCAAGCGCGGCAATAGCGCGGCGCGCGGCGGGGCGGAATGGAAGGGGGCTGGGCACGGTAAGAGCCTTGCTGAATTGTTTACTTTAAGTAAGGTCATGGTTGCATCGGTCGCTGGGCCGTACAACGTATTTTTGAAATGTCACTTTGGCTTACCCGGTTTGAGGGGGCGCGGGCCGGGTGCTGGCAGAGGTTGGCGCAGTGCTGAATTTCTGGACCAGGGGATTGAACATTCCGGTCGCCGCGGCCCCCGCGGACGATACCCCTGTCGAGGCCATCACCGACGAAGCCGCCCTGACCGCCGAGCTTTCCGACGACATGCGAATCGATCCGCTCGTGGCCGAGGGCGAGATGGTGGCACAGGGCGCGCCGCTCTTCCGCCTGCACCGCCAGCCCGAGGTGGTCATCTGCGCGCCGATGGCGGCCAAGGTCGCGCGGCTGTCCATTGCCAGCGGCCGGCGGTTCCAGAACGTCACGCTGTTCCACGAACCGGGGAGGGGCGGTTCCGCCATGCGGTCCCGTCCGGCGATGATCCGGCGGCGCTGCGGGCGGTGCTGTTGGCCAGCGGGCTGTGGACGGCGTTCCGGTCGCGGCCCTTTGGCCGCCACCCCGCGCCGGGTGACGTGCCCGTCGCGATCTTTGTCATGGCCGCGGACACCCGCCCGGGCGCCGTCGATCCGCGCCGGGCCATCGCGGGGCAGGATGAGGCCTTTGCCCGCGGGCTTGCCGCGCTCGACCGGCTGGCCGGTGAGCGGGTGGTCCTTTGCCAGTCCGGCGATGCGGCCTTGCCGGGGGTCGTGCGGGGCGACCGACTGCGCGTGCTGACCATGCCGCCGCTGCATCCGCATGGCCTGGCCGGGGTGCAGATCCACCGCCATTGTCCCGCCACGCCCGCGCGCCCCGTCTGGGACATCGCGGCCGAGGATGTGGCCGCCATCGGCGCGCTCCTCGGGGACGGCCATGTCGCGCCAACGCGCCTGGTCTCGGTCACCGGGACGGCGCTGCGGGCGGGGCGGCTGGTGCGCTGCCAACCCTGGGCGGACCTTCGCAGCCTCAGCCGGGGGCATGTCCGGCCCGGCCCGCACCGCCATGTCTCGGGCTCTGCACTCGACGGGCGGGAAACGCGCTGGCTCAGGCCGCGGGACCGGCAGGTGTCGGTCATGGTGCCGCCCGCACGGGGCGAGGATCACCACTGGTTCCTGTCGGCCCTGCGTGGCGCGCGGCGGCCGCTGCCGCTGATCCCGAGCGCGGCGATGGATCAGTCGCTGGGCGGAGCGATCCCGGCCATGCCGCTGCTGCGCGCGCTGTCGGTCGGCGACGCAGAGGCTGCGGCCCGGCTGGGCGTACTGTCGCTTCTGCCAGAGGACATGGCGCTGGCCGATTACCTCACCTGTTCCGAGCCGCGGCTGGCGCGTCTGCTGGCCGACATGCTGGCCGGGATCGAGCGGGAGGAGGTCGCATGACCCGCGGCATCTGGGATCGAGAGACGGTGGCGCTCCTCCTCCTGATCGCGGTGTTCCCGCTGGTGCTGACCTGGCTGATCGCGACGGGCATCGAGGGAGCCGCGCGGCTGGCGTTCTTCCTGGTGGTGGCCGGGATCTGGCACGTGATCTGGATGCTCGCCCGGGCACAGCCGCCGTCGCTGGCCGGCGCGCTGACCGCCGTGGCGCTGGCGATGCTGGCGCCCGAGGACCTCGGGCTGATCGCCCTCCTGCTGTCGACCAGCTTTGGCGTGGTGATGGCGGACCTGGCCTTTGGCGGCTGGGGGCGGAACGTGCTGAACCCCGGCACGGTGACGCTGGCCTTCATGGGCTTTGGCTATGCCACCGCGCCCTGGCCCGTGCTCGAGGTGCAGCTCGCTTGGGCGGCCGTGCCCGTCGGGCTGATCGGGGTCCTGGCCGGGGTGATATCTCCGGCGCTCCTCCTCGGGGCGGTGGCGGTGCTGGCGGTCGCGATGCTCTCGGGCCTCGACCTCGGCGGTGCGATGCCCGCGATCCTGGTGGTGCTAGTCCTGCTGGTGGCCGACCCGGTGGCCAGCGCGGCCTCGACCCTTGGCCGCTGGCTGACCGGCGGGCTTTACGGCGGGCTGGTCGTGCTGTTCGCGGCGAACTGGCAGGGGGTCGATCCGCTGCAGATGTGTGTGTCGGCGGCCCTGCTGACCTCGCTCGCCGCGCCGCTCTTTGACGAGGTGTCGCTGATGATCTGGTTGCAACGAAGAAAGCGGACGCATGGCTGACATGAACCCCGTGCACCTGTGGAAACGGATGCTGGCCCAACCGAATGACAGCCGGGGCAAGACGATCTTCGTGGCCTTCGCGACCGCGGTGATCTGCGCCGTCTTCGTCAGCGCGGCGACCGTGATCCTGCGGCCGATCCAGGCGGCGAACCGGGCGGCCGAGACGCAGCTGCGGCTGGAAACCCTGCTGGGCTCGATCCCCGGTATGACCGAGCTCTTGTCCGAGAACGAGGAGGCGACGCTGTCGACCGTGGTGATCGACCTCGACACCGGCCGGGCGGCGCAGGATGTCACGCCCGAAACGCTCGAGGCCGCGCTGGCGGACAGCGGCAACTGGACGGCGATCCCGGCGGGCGAGGATATCGCGGGCCTCGGCAGCCGGCCGAACTATGCCCAGATCTACATGCTGCGCGATGGCGATGACGTCGAGCTGGTGATCCTGCCGATCGCGGGCGCGGGCAGCCAGGGCCCGATCGAGGCAATGATCGCCATCGACGGCGACATGCAGACCATCGCGGGCCTCACCATCACCTCGCACGTGGAAACCCCGGGGCTTGGCGCGCGGATCGACGAACCAGCCTGGCAGGCGCAGTTCGCGGGCGTCCCGTTCCGCGACGCGCAGGGGAATGTCGAGTTCTCTGTCGCGCGCGGGCCTGCGACCAACGAATTCCAGGTCGACGGCATCACGGGCGCGACCCGGACCGGCAACGCGATGACGCAGATCGTGCGTTTCTGGCTGGGGCCGATGGGCTATGGCCCGCTGCTCGACGCCATCGCGCGGGGGGAGTTCTGAGCCATGGCCGATCGCACCAGCCTGAGACGGACGCTCACCGACCCGCTGCTGGACGGCAACCCGATCACGGTCCAGATCCTCGGCCTCTGCTCGGCGCTGGCGGTGACCACGACCCTCGACACCGCGCTGACGATGTCGGCCTCGCTGACCGTGGTGCTGGTGCTGTCGGCGCTGATCATCAGCACGATCCGGCGGCACATCCCGGATTCGATCCGGCTGATCGTGCAGATCGTCATCGTCGCCTCTCTGGTGATCGTGATCGACCAGTTCCTGCAGGCCTACCTGTTCGACATCAGCCAGCGCCTGTCGGTCTTTGTCAGTCTGATCACGACCAACTGCCTCGTCCTCGGCCGGACCGAGAGCTTTGCCCGGTCGAACCCGCCGGTGCCCTCGATGATCGACGCGCTCGGCAACGGGCTGGGCTATTCGCTGGTACTGGTGACCATCGCCTCGATCCGCGAGCTCTTTGGCGCGGGGACACTGCTGGGCCATACCATCCTGCCGACGGTGGATGACGGCGGCTGGTACGTGCCGCTGAACCTGATGCTGCTGGCGCCAAGTGCCTTCTTCCTTCTGGGCGGGCTGGTCTGGGCCCTGCGCAGCGCCCTGCCGGCCCAGGTCGAGGCGCCGGAGCACAAGCCCATCGAGGCGGCGGAGGTGCAGTCATGAGCGGCTTTTTCGCCCTCTTCCTCAGCGCGATGTTCGTCGAGAACATGCCGCTGGCGCTGTTCCTGGGCCTCTGCACCTTCATCGCCCTGTCGAAACGGCCCGAAACCGCCGTCGGCCTCGGCATCGCGATGATAGCGGTGATGGGCGTCACGGTACCGCTGAACCAGGTGATCTATTCCGCCGTCCTCGCCCCCGGCGCGTGGGGTTGGGCGGGCCTGCCGGACATCGACTTGTCGTACCTGTCGCTCCTGGCCTTCATCGGGCTGATCGCGGCGACGGTGCAGATGCTGGAAATGCTGCTGGAACGGTTCTTTCCCGCGATCCATTCCGCCTTCGGGGTGTTCCTGCCGCTGCTGACGGTGCAATGCGCGATCCTTGGCGGCAGCCTCTTCATGGTCGAACGGCGGTATGGCTTCGTCGACTCCATCGCCTACGGCCTCGGCAGCGGGGCGGGGTTCGCGATCGCGGTGCTGGTGCTGGCGGCGATCCGGTCGCGGCTGAGCTATGCCGACATGCCCGCCGGGCTGCGTGGCCTGGGCGTGACCTTCATGCTGGCCGGGATGATGTCGCTCGGCTTCGCCTCCTTCTGGCAGATGGCGTCGCCATGATCGAGATCCTCGCCGGCACCTTCGTCATCGTCGCGCTGGTCCTCGCGTTGACCTGGGCCCTTCTCCTGGCCCGCGACCGCCTGATCCCGCGCGAGGCGGCGACCGTGTCGGTGAATTCCGACCTCGCGATCGAGGCGCAGCGCGGCGACACGCTGCTGTCGGTGCTGCACGACGCGGGCCTCGCGATCCCAGCGGGGTGCGGCGGCAAGGGGACCTGCGGGCTCTGCCGCGTCACCGCGACCGGGGAGGGCGCGGGCGAGGCGCTGGCCGCCGAGCGCGGCATCCTCAGCGCGGCGGAACGGCGGGCGCATGTCCGGCTGGCCTGCCAGGTGACGGTGCGCGGGCCCGTGGACGTCACGGTGCCCGAGGACCTGATGAACGTCGAGACGCTGGAAGGGCGCGTCAGTTCCAACACCATGCTGGCACCGCAGATTCGCGAGCTGGTCATCGACCTGCCGGCGGGGCGAGAGATCGAGTTCCTGGCCGGAAACTTCATGCAGCTTGTCGCGCCGCCCTATGACATCGACTTTGCCGACATCGACGTGCCCGACCGGTTCGCGCAAAGCTGGGACGACGCGGGATGGCGCGACCTGCGCGCGACATCGCCGAAACAGGTGACGCGGGCCTATTCCATCGCCAACCGCCCCGAGGACCGCGGTCGCGCGGTGTTCAACATCCGCCTCGCGGTGCCGCCGGCCGGGCAGGAAGGGGCGATTCCTCCCGGAATCGTGTCGAGTTACCTCTTTTCACTGACACCCGGCGAGCCGGTGAACCTGTCTGGGCCCTACGGAGAATTCCATGCCCAGCCGACCGGGCGCGAGATGGTGTTCATCGGTGGCGGCGTGGGCATGGCCCCGCTCAGGGCGCTGATCCACGAACAGGTGGCACAGGGTGCGCCGCGCAAGATGACGTATTTCTACGGGGCGCGTTCGGCCATCGACCTCTTCTATGTCGAAGAGTTCGACCAGATCGCGGCGGCGCATCCCGGGTTCCGCTTTGTCCCGGCCCTGTCGGAACCGGCGCCGGGCGACCGCTGGACCGGGCCGACCGGGTTCATCCACGAACGGGTGCGCGACGCGCTCAAGGCGCATCCTGCGCCGGAGGATTGCGAATACTACCTCTGCGGGCCGCCGATGATGATCAGTTCGGTCATCTCGACGCTCCTGTCGCTGGGGGTGGAGCGGCATTCGATCTTCAACGACGATTTCGGGAGTTGAGACATGACTGACCGGACAATCATCCTGTCACGCCGGGGCTTCGTCACCGGATGCGCAGCGCTTGCAGCCACCCCGGCGCTGGCCGCGCCGCCCGTCCTGCGGGGCGCCGCGGCGACAGAAACGATCACCGGCAGCGCCTTTGCCACCGGCTGGCGGGTCGTGTTGCCATCAGGCCCGCGCCCCGACCTCGTCGCGCCGATTGCCGCGCTGCTGGCGGGGATCGACGCCGAGATGTCGCCCTGGCGCGATGACAGCGCGATCTCGTCGGTGAACGCGATGGCGCCGGGTGTCCGCGGCGTTTCGGAGGAGTTCGCCCAGGTGCTGGCGGCGGCGCAGGCATTGCAGGTCGCCAGCGGCGGCACCTTCGATCCGCGCGTCGGGCCGGCGGTGGCACAGTGGGGCTTCGGTCCGATCCACGCGGCGCCCGGCGCGGGGGCCTTTGCGCTGGAGGGGGGGCGGCTGGAAAAGAGCGGGACCGCGACGCTCGACCTCTGCGGGATAGCCAAGGGCCGGGCGCTGGACCGGGTGGCCGGCCTGTTGCGCGCGGGCGGCGAGGGCGATTTCCTGATCGAGATCGGTGGCGAGCTCATGGCCAACGGCCAGCACCCGGATAGCCGCCCATGGCGCATCGGGGTCGAGGATCCGCGACCCGGGGTGGCGGGCCTCGAAAGGGGCATCGACCTTGTGGACCGGGCAATTGCCACGTCGGGGCTGAAGACCCAGAGCTACATGCTGAACGGGCAGGTTTATGGCCACATCATCGACCCGCACGACATGCGCCCGGTGGCGGCGGGGCCGCTCGCCTCGGTCTCGGTCATGGCCGACAGCGCGATGATGGCCGACGGATGGGCGACCGCGCTGATGGCCGCCGGTCCCGAGGATGGGCCGCGACTGGCCGAAACCCATCGGATCGACGCGCTTTTCCTTTATTCAGAGCCGAATGGCCTGCGGGCCGTGACCACCGGCGGGATGGGCTAGGCCATGGAACTGCTGCTCGCCATCGGGGTGGTCGTCGTGTCGGTCGGGGCGCTGTCGCTTGGCCTTGCCCTGCGCGGGCGCGGGCCGGTGACGGCCTGCGAGGGGATGCGCTGCATCGGCGCGGAATGCGCGACCTGCCCGCACCGCCTGGCGCGCGAAGCGGCGGAGGGACGGCATGACTGAACGCACGATCGACGCCTACATGCAGCTGGATTTCCTGTCGCTGGCCCCGGACACGCCGATGAAGACGGCGATCGCCCGACTGGTCGAAACCGGCAGCCCGGCCGCCCCCGTGCTGGACGACGCGGGCCTGCTCGTCGGCGTGCTGACCCAGAAGGACTGTTTCGCCGCTGCGCTGAACTCGGCCTACTACCAGCAATGGTCGGGCACGGTGGACCAGCACATGACCCCCGCGGTCGAGACGATGGAGGCCGACACCGACATCGTGACCGCGGCCGAAACCTTCCAGGCCAGGCCCTATCGCGCCTTCCCGGTGGTGCGGGACGATGCCGTGGTCGGGATGCTGTCGCGGGCCGATCTGCTGGGCGCGTTCCTGGCCCTGGGATAGGTTCGGCGCCGAAAACTGGGCCTTTGCCGCCCGACGCGGCGCCTTTTTTTGTGCACGATCGCCGGGACTTGCCCGCGCCGCCGGGGAAACATGGCGAGTCGGTCGTTGACAACCGCGTGAAACTCGACCGAAAAGAACCAATCCGTATTTGGTTTGGCTCTTGGTTCGCCGGGAGCGCGTTACGAGTAAGACGATGAAAGACGCGATGGCTCAACCATTGATAGCAGTAGACAACCTGTCTTTCGGTTTTCGTGGGCAAGCCGCCAATCTTGTCGACGGGGTCAGCCTTGCGCTGAACCGGAACGAGACGCTCTGCATCGTCGGTGAATCCGGCTGCGGGAAATCCGTCACGGCCTTGTCGTTGATGGGTCTCCTGCCGCCGGACGCCACCCGGATCGAAAGCGGTACGATCACCTTCGACGGAGAGGAGATCCGCGCCGACGATTTCGCCCGGCTGGGCAAGCTGCGCGGCAACCGGATGGCGATGATCTTCCAGGAGCCGATGACCTCGCTCAACCCGGCCTACAAGATCGGCGACCAGCTGACCGAGGCGGTGCGCGCCCACAACGGCTGCACCAAGGCCGAGGCGCGGGACCGCGCGCTGCAGGCGCTGGAACAGGTCGGCATCCCGGCCGCCAAGCAGCGGCTCGACGAATATCCCCACCAGCTGTCCGGCGGCATGCGCCAGCGGGTGATGATCGCGATGGCGCTGGTCAACGACCCTTCGGTCCTGATCGCGGACGAACCGACCACCGCGCTCGACGTGACGGTGCAGGCGCAGATCCTCGACCTGATCGCATCGCTGCAGGACCGCTCGGGCATGGGGACGATCATGATCACCCACGACCTGGGCGTCGTGGCGCAGGTGGCGACCACCGTGGCGGTGATGTACGCCGGCCGCATCGTCGAAATCGGCACCGCGCAAGAGATCTTTGACGATCCCCAGCATCCCTACACCATCGGGCTGATGTCCTCGGTTCCCCGGCTGACCGGCCCGCGCCAGCGGTTGTCGACCGTGCCGGGGCTGGTGCCGACGCCGGACAAGATGCCGGCGGGCTGCCGGTTCTCGACCCGCTGCCCCTTTGCGCGACCCGCCTGCGCGACGGTGCCGCCGCTGGCCGCCGTCGACGGCAGCCACCGCGTCGCCTGCCACTTCGCCCCGCTCGAAACCCGCCTGGAGGCAGTCTGATGGCCGAAACGATCCTGGAAGCCGTCGATCTGAAGAAACACTTCCGTTCGGGCGGCGGACTGGGGCGCAAGGCCAACACGGTGCGGGCGGTGGACGGTGTGTCGCTGCAGGTCAAGAAGGGCGAAACCTTTGCCATCGTGGGCGAATCCGGCTGCGGAAAATCGACCCTCGCGCGGCTGCTCATGCGGCTTCTCGAACCGACCGAGGGCGATGCGGTGTTCGACGGACGCTCCATCGCCGACCTCAAGGGCAAGGACCTGCGCGCGCTGCGCCGCGACATGCAGTTCGTGTTCCAGGACCCGTTTTCGTCTCTGAACCCGCGCATGACCGTCGGCAAGCTGATCGGCGAACCGCTCGAGGTGCACGCGCCCGAGCTTTCGGCCAAGGAGCGCCGCGCCAAGGTGGCCGAGATGCTGGGCCGCGTGGGCCTCAGGCCCGAACATGCCGATCGCTACCCGCACGAGTTCTCGGGCGGGCAACGCCAGCGGATCGGCATTGCGCGGGCGCTTGCAACCGGCCCGCGCGTCCTGATCGGGGACGAACCGGTCAGCGCGCTCGACGTGTCGGTGCAGGCGCAGGTGATCAACCGGCTGCACGACCTGAAGTCCGAATTCGACCTGACGCTGGTGATCATCGCCCACGACCTGGCCGTGATCCGACACATGAGCGACCGGGTCGCCGTCATGTACCTGGGCCAGATCGTCGAGCTGGGCACCGCGGACGAGGTGTTCGCCAACCCGCGCCATCCCTACACCCGCGCGCTTCTGTCGGCTGTGCCCGAGCCGGTCTATGGCCAGACCCGCGACCGCATCGCGCTGAAGGGCGAGACGCCGAGCCCGGCGAACCCGCCCGCCGGCTGCCGGTTCCACACCCGCTGCCCCTTTGCCCGGCCCGACTGCGCCACCCGCGCGCCGGAGCTGCGCGAGATCGCGGGCGGACACAGCGCCGCCTGTCACTATTCCGAGGAAATCACCGCCGCGCAGGCCGCGGAGGTGACGCCCGAGCCGCCGCGCCGGAGCGCCGGGGCCGAGCGGCGGTTCGCCATGTATGCCGAGGCCACGTCCAGCCAGGGCGCCTGACCGAAACCCAAGTGCGGCGGACAGCGCCGCCATCTTCCAACAGAAAGGAAACACAATGCTACGCAACATCACGCTCAGCGCGGTCCTGCTCGGGGCCACGGCGCTTGGCGCACAGGCCCAGGAACTGCGCATCGCGCTGCAATCCGATGCCGACGTGCTCGACCCGGACCAGTCCCGGACCTTCGTCGGCCGGATCGTCTATACCGCGCTCTGCGACAAGCTGGTGGACATCACCCCGGACCTGAAGCTGATCGGCCAGCTGGCGACCGACTGGACCTGGAACGAGGACCAGACCCAGATCACGATGAAGCTGCGCGAGGGTGTCACCTTCCACGACGGCACGCCCTTCAATGCCGAGGCCGTGGCCTACAACATCGAACGCTCCCAGACGCTGGAAGAAAGCCGCCGGAAGTCCGAGGTCGCTTCGATCACCGGGACCGAGGTTCTGGGCGAATACGAAATCCGCCTCGACCTCGCGCAGCCCGACGCGACGCTTCTTGCCCAGCTGGCCGACCGGGCCGGCATGATGATCTCGCCGACTGCCGCGCAGGCTGCCGGTGCCGATTTCGGCTCTAACCCGGTGTGTTCCGGCCCGTTTGCCTTCGACAACCGCGTCGCGCAGGATCGGATCGTGCTGAAGAAATTCGCCGACTACTGGAACGCGGACGAGATCCACTTCGACACCGTCACCTACCTGCCGATCCCGGACAACACCGTCCGCCTGGCAAACCTGCAGTCCGGCGACGTCGACCTGGTCGACCGCGTCTCGGCCACCGACCTGGAACAGGCCAAGGCCGATCCCAAGGTGCAGATCGCCAGCGCCGTTTCGCTCGGCTACCAGGGCATCACGATCAACGTGGGCAACGGCGAAAAGGCTGACAACCCGCTGGGTCAGGACGCCCGCATCCGCCGCGCGCTGAGCCTGTCGATCGACCGCGAGGCGCTGAACCAGGTGGTCTTCAACGGCGCCTTCGCCGCCGGCAACCAGCCGTTCCCGCCGAACTCGCCCTGGTTCGACCAGGACTACCCGATCCCCGCGCGTGACGTCGACGCCGCCAAGGCCCTGCTGGCCGAAGCCGGGTACCCGGATGGCCTGACCATCCAGATCCAGGCGCCGAACAGCACCGAGCCGCAGCAGGTCATGCAGGTGGTTCAGGCGATGGCCGCCGAAGCGGGCATCACCATCGAGATCGTGTCGAAGGAATTCGCCACGATGCTGCAGGACCAGACCGCCGGTGACTACACCGCGAGCCAGGTCGGCTGGTCGGGCCGCGTCGATCCGGACGGGAACATCCACCAGTTCCTGACCACCGACGGCGGGATCAACGATTCCGGCTTCTCGAACCCTGAGGTCGACGAGGCGCTCAACGCCGCCCGCGTCACCAACGACGTGGACGAGCGCAAGGCGCTCTACGACCAGGCGCGCGACATCCTGATCGAGGAAAGCCCGCTGGTCTACCTCTACCACCAGACCTGGATCTGGGGCCTGGCCGCAGGCCTGTCGGGCTTCACCCCCTACCCGGACGGGATGATCCGTCTCGAGGGCGTGACCCTCTCCAACTGATGTGAACCTGCCCGCGGCCGGCGTTCCGGCCGCGGGTGTCCTGCCCCCTTCGCCTGTACCGGGACACGCCATGCTCGCCTTCATCGGCCGACGGATCCTCGTTGCCATTCCGACGATCATCCTGATCTCGATCTTCGTCTTCTCGCTCCAGCAGCTTCTGCCGGGCGATCCGATCCTTGCCATGGCCGGCGAGGAGCGCGACCCCGAAACCATCGAGTACCTGCGCGAGAAATACGGCTTCAACGATCCGATGCCGGTGCAGTACCTGAAATGGGTTGGTGGCGTGCTGCAGGGCGACCTCGGTATTTCGCTCCGCTCGAACCAGCCGGTGAGCGAGCTGCTGCTTCAGAAACTGCCCGTGACGATCCAGCTGGCGATCATGGCGATGATCTTTGCCATCGCCATCGGCGTGCCCATGGGCATCGTCTCGGCAGTCAAGAAGGGCACCGCGCTCGACTATGTCGCGAACCTCGTCGCGCTGTCGGGCCTGTCGATCCCGAACTTCTGGCTGGGGATCATGCTGATCCTGCTCGTCTCGGTGAAATGGGGCCTGCTGCCGGCCTCGGGCTATGTCTCTCCGACCGAGGATTTCTGGCGCTCGATCCAGACCATGCTGATGCCCGCCTTCGTGCTGGGCACCGCGCTGGCGGCCACGCTGATGCGCCACACCCGGTCGGCCATGCTGGGCGTGCTGAAATCCGACTATGTCCGCACCGCCCGCGCCAAGGGCCTCAAGGAACACCGCGTGATCCTGAAACACGCCTTCCGAAACGCGCTGGTGCCGATCGTCACGCTGATGGCACTGCTGTTCGGAGAGCTGATCGCTGGCGCCGTCCTGACCGAGCAGATCTTCACCATTCCGGGCTTTGGCAAGCTGGTCGTCGATGCGGTGTTCAACCGTGACTATGCCGTTGTGCAGGGCATCGTGCTCTGCACTGCCGTTGGCTTCATCATCATGAACCTGATCGCCGACGCCGCCTATTTCGCCCTCAACCCCCGTCTGAGGAAGCAGTGATGGCCCATGTAGCCGAGCCCGCAGGCGCCGAGGCGCTGGACGTCAAATCCGAGAACCGGGTGTGGAAAAAATTCCGTTCGCACCGCAGCGCGATGCTGGGCGGCGGCATCGTCCTCTTCTTCGTGCTGATCGCGCTGCTGGCGCCGGTCCTGCCGATCCCCGATCCGACCGCGACCGACTGGGCCGCCGTCCGCAAGCCGCCGTCGCTGGCCCACCCGATGGGCACGGACGAGATCGGGCGCGACGTGATGTCCCGGCTGATCTGGGGCGCGCGCGCCTCGCTGATGGCGGGCGTGCTGTCGGTCTTCATCGCGCTTGGCATCGGCGTGCCGCTCGGCATCGCCGCCGGCTACTTCGGCGGCTGGACCGACAGCGTCATCTCGCGCTGCACCGAGGCGCTGCTGGCCGCGCCTTTCCTGATCCTCGCCATCGCTCTCGCCGCCTTCCTCGGGCCGTCGCTCGGGAACGCGATGATCGCCATCGGCCTCTCGGCCACGCCGATCTTCATCCGTCTCACCCGGGGGCAGGTGATCTCGGTCGCGGCCGAGGATTACGTCGAAAGCGCCAATGCCATCGGCCTGCCGACGATGAAGATCCTGTCGCGCTACGTCTTTCCGAACGTGCTCCCGCCGGTCCTCGTGCAGGCGACGCTGACGGTGGCAACCGCGATCATCGCCGAGGCCTCGCTGTCGTTCCTCGGTCTCGGCCAGCAGCCGCCCGCGCCGTCGTGGGGCTCGATGCTGAACACGGCCAAGAACTTTCTCAACCAGGCGCCCTGGATGGCGCTCTGGCCCGGCATCGCGATCTTCCTGGTCGTGCTGGGCTTCAACCTTCTCGGCGACGGGCTGCGCGATGCGCTCGACCCGCGCGAAACCTGACACCCTGGGAGGGACCACATGAGCGATTTCACCACGCGACCCGAGATCCGGGGCACCTTCGGCACCGTGACCTCGACCCACTGGATCGCCTCCACGGTCGGGATGGGCATCCTCGAAAAGGGCGGCAATGCCTTCGACGCCGCCGTGGCGACCGGGCTGACCCTGCAGATCGTCGAGCCGCACCTGAACGGCCCGGCGGGCGACCTACCGGCGATCTTCAAGCTGGCCGAAGGCGGCACGCCGCAGGTTCTCTGCGCGCAGGGGCCCGCACCGGCCGGTGCGACGCTGGAGCATTACCGCGAGGTGCTTGGGGGCGAACATGCGCTGATCCCCGGCTCCGGCCACCTGTCCACCGTCATTCCCGGCGCCTTTGACGGCTGGATGCTGATGCTGCGCGACCACGGCACGATGGAACCGGCCGAGGTCATGGCCCCCGCCATCGGCTATGCGCGTGACGGCCACCCCGTACTGCCGCGCGTCGCCGACCAGATCGCCGGTCTGGCCGACTATTTCGCCGAACACTGGCCCACCTCGCATGCCACCTGGTGCCCGGACGGCAAGGCGCCTGAGGCGCACAAGCTCTTCCGCAACTCCGACCTCGCCGCGACCTACCAGCGGCTGGCCGACAGCGCCGAGGGCGACAGCCGTGAAGCCCGCATCGACGCCGTGCGCCGCGCCTGGTCCGAAGGCTTCGTGGCCGAGGCGATCGACACCTACGTCGCCGAGGCCGAGGTGATGGATGTCTCGGAAAGCGCGCACAAGGGCGTCCTGACCAAGGCCGACATGACCGGTTGGCAGGCCACTGTCGAGGCGCCGCTCTCGGTCGAGTACCATGGCTGGACCGTCTACAAGACCCAGAGCTGGAGCCAGGGGCCGGTGCTCTTGCAGGCGCTGCAGATCCTCAAGCAGTTCGACCTGGCCGCGATGGACCCGAACGGCACCGAGTTCGTGCACACCGTGATCGAGGCGATGAAGCTCGCCTACGCCGACCGCGAAGCCTATTACGGCGACCCGGCACAGAGCGAGATCCCGATGGAGTACCTCCTGTCGGACGCCTACGCCGCCGAACGCGCCAAGCTGATCACTGACACCGCGTCCACCGAACAGCGCCCCGGTCGCGTGCCGGGGTTCGAACACCTGGCCGACGCCTGCATCGCCCGCTCGACCCGCGATTACGAAGCCTCGGACGTCGCCGCGCAGGAGCCCACCATGGCGCACCTGACCGACCGCAAGGGCGACACCGTGCACCTCGATGTCATCGACCGCTGGGGCAACGCGGTTTCGGCCACCCCCTCGGGCGGCTGGCTGCAGTCGAACCCGGTGGTGCCGGGCCTCGGTTTCCCGCTCAACTCCCGGGCCCAGATGTTCTGGCTCGAGGACGGGCAGCCGCTGACGCTGGCGCCGGGCCGCCGCCCGCGCACCACGCTGACCCCTTCGATGGCGGAAAAGGACGGCGCGCTCCTGTCCTTCGGCACGCCCGGCGGTGACCAGCAGGACCAGTGGCAGCTGGTCTGGTTCCTGCGCTTCGTGCACCACGGGCTGAGCCTGCAGCAGGGCATGGACGCGCCGCTGTTCCATTCGATGCACTTCCAGGGGTCGTTCTATCCCCGCGCCTGCAAACCGGCCGAGATGATGATCGAGCCCAACGTGGGCGAGGCGACCATCGAGGGGCTGCGCGCCCGTGGTCACATCGTGCATGTCGCGGGTCCGTGGACCGTTGGACGCCTGACCGCCGCGATGCGCGAGGCCGATGGCACGCTCCGCGCCGCCGCCACGCCGCGCCTGATGCAAGCCTACGCCGTGGGTCGCTGATGACCTGGTCGATCATAGCCAGGGACGACACGACCGGAGAGATCGGGATCGCCGTCGCCTCGCGGTTCTTCGCCTGCGGAGCCGCTGTGCCCTATGTCGGTGCCCGTGCCGCGGTCGCGACGCAGGCATTCGTCAACCCGCTCTGGGGGGTCGAGGGGCTGGCGCGGCTGCAGGGTGGCGAAAAAGCAGACGCCGTGATCGCGGACTTTCGTGCGCGCGATGCCGGGCAGGCGCTGCGGCAGGCCCACATGATGGACGCCGCGGGCAACTTCGCGGCCCATACGGGCGCGGATTGCACCGACTGGTGCGGTCACCTGGTGCGGGGCGATCATTCGGTCGCGGGCAACATGCTGACCGGGCCGGAGGTGATCGAGGAGACCGCGCGCGTCTTCGCCGCCTCCCGGGGCACGCTGGCCGAGCGCCTGCTGGCCGCGATGCATGCGGGCGAGGCGGCGGGCGGAGACAAGCGTGGCCGACAGGCCGCGGGCCTCACCATCCACCGGGGCGAGGCGTACGCCCATCTTTCCCTGCGCGTCGACGATCACGACGACCCGCTGGGGGAACTGTCGCGCCTGCTCGACGTGGCGGGCGAACGCTATCTGATGGTGGCCGAGACCTTCCCCACCAGCGGCAACTTCTCCGGCACGACCGACCGCCGCCAGATCGACGCGGCCATCGTCGCCGCCGACGCCGCCCGCCGCGCCGCGGGCCGACCCTCGGCATCGCGCGCCACGAACGCGGAAGAGGACTGAATGGACCCTACACAGATTGCAATCTTCGCCGGCGTCGCTGTTGTCGCCGGGATCGCGGGCGGCATCCTCGCCGGTCTGCTGGGCGTGGGCGGCGGGATCGTCATCGTGCCGGCGCTCTACTTTGCGCTGTCGATGACCGACATGGCGCCGGGCCTCGTGATGCAGGTCGCCGTCGGCACCTCGCTTGCCTCGATCATCTTCACCTCGGCCTCGTCGTCCTGGGGGCACTGGAAGAAGGGCGCCATCGACGTCCAGCTGCTGAAACGCTGGGTGCCGTGGATCTTCGTCGGCACCATCGCGGGCGCGGTGGTCGGGGGTCTCGTCTCGGGACAGGTGCTGATCGCGGTCTTTGCCATCGTGGCCTTTGCCGTCGCGCTCGACATGATCTTTCGCAAGCCGTCGGGCGACGAGCAACCGCGCAGCTTTTCCTCGGCCGTCTGGGCGTTGCTCGGGGTCGGGGCCGGCGCGATCTCGGCCATGATGGGGATCGGCGGGGGCACCGTTTGCGTGCCGACGCTGAACTTCCTGGGCTACGACATCCGCCGCGCGGTCGGCACCTCGGCGGCCATCGGGTTCTTCATCGGCCTGCCGGGCGCGATCACCTATGCGCTGACCGGGCTGGGCCAGGCAAACCTGCCGCCGTTCTCGCTGGGCTACGTGAACCTGCTGCTGCTGGTGTTCCTGGTCCCGCTGACCACGACATTTGCACGGGTTGGTGTGGCAATGGCACACTCCATCCCCCAGGCACGCCTCAGGTTGCTGTTCGGGCTGTTCCTGATCGTCACGGCGGCAAATATGGTGCGTGACCTGGTGATGCACGTGGGCTGACACCGGGCAGGGGGACGGAGACCGTGATGGCTGACGACGACATTCTGAAACTGCTCAGGACCGGCATCGAGGACGGGCGGTTCACCAGGGACGACAGGATGTTGCCGGAGCGCCAGCTGGCCGAGATCCTCGGCATCAGCCGGACCCGCCTGCGCCGCGCGCTCGACACGCTGACGACCGAGGGGCGGCTGTTCCGGCACCAGGGGCAGGGCACCTTTGTCGCCCCGCCCCCCGCGCTCGAGATCGCGGGGCACGAGGCGATATCGCGGCAGGTCACGCCGCAGAACGTCATGGAAGTCCGGATCGAGGTCGAGCCGGCGCTGGCGGCGCTGGCGGCGGAACGCGCCTCGGCCGCAGAGCTCGAGTCGCTCGAACGGCTGATGCGGGCGACGTTGGGGGTCGAGGACCCCGCGGCCTACGAGGCGGCGGACGAGGTCTTTCACTATCGCATCGCGGAGCTTGCGCACAATCCGCTGTTCCTCAGCATCTACCAGTCGGTGCGTGCGGTGCGCCGCCATGCCCGCTGGACCGACGCCCGCCGCCGGACTCATTCTCCGCAGCGCATCGGCCTGCTGGGGCGACAGCACGAAACCCTGACCCACGCCATCGTGGAGCGGAACGGGACCGAGGCGGCGCTGCTGATGGAAGATCACCTGATGACGGTGTCGAACGCCATGTTGCGCAACCGTGGCACCCGTACGGTGATCTGCGACTGACGCCACCCCCGTATGGCTGAGCGCCTTCCTGCCTGTGCCTGAACCAGCATTGGCGGTTTCCGTAGCGTAAGGTTAACCTTCAATCCGATGGCCCGGTCGGGGAGCCTGCGCATGCCGCCGGTTCCGACCGCCAGCTGCGAACATCCAGCGAGGAGACCGAAGATGACCCCCATTGCCATGATCAGACTGGCCTGCATCGCGCTTCCCGGCGCGCTGCTGCTGGCCGCCTGCGAACAGACGACCACCACCACGGTCGGCGGGAGCACCCCGTCGCTGGCCGAACAGGGCTGCCTGCGGGACGTGACCGCGGCGACGAACAACCCCGACGTCGTGCTCCTGTCGTCCGAATTCTCGCAGGCCGGCACATCGGTGATCGTCGGCGTCGGCGAGGACCGCGCGCAGTGGAGCTGCATCGGCTATTCCGACGGCACCACGGCCGAGATCATGTCGCTGACCAACGAAGGCACGCTCTGACCGGGCACGGGAGGGCGGGCGCATGTGCCGGTGGCTGATCGCGGGGTTCGCGGCGCTCTACCTTCTCGCGTTGGCGGTGCTGGCGATCGGGACCTTCGGCTGGTTCGGCCAGCCGCGCGACCCGGTGTCGGGCGTCTATGTCGTGATGCTGGGCTGGCCCTGGACGCTGATCCCCCTGCCGCTGCCAGAGGCGGCGCTGCCGTGGTTCGCCGCCCTCGCCCCGGCGCTGACCCTGTTGATCCTCTGGGGCATCTGCCGCCTCGGCCGCGGCAGGGCGGGCTGAAGGGAGGCCGAGATGTTGAGATTCGTCATCGGATTCGTCGCCGGGTTGGTGGTGGGCGGCCTGGCCGCGCTGACCTTTGGCGGCGGCGGCATGATGGGCGCAGGGGTCGCGACCGGCCTTGCCACCGGGATATGCGGCACGGTGCAGGCGGCGCAGGACGAAGGCATCATGACCATCGAACAGGTCGACCAGGTGCTGCGCCGCGCGGCCGAGAACTTCGGTGCGGCGATGGACACCGAGGCGATCCTGTCCGGCGGTGCCGCGGACTGCGCACGGGTGATGGAGCAGGTCAACGCCGCCGGATCGGGGTGAACACGGACAGGCGCGGCCGGGTCCCTTGTTTCGGGTGTCGCGGCCGGGTGTCGGGCGACCATGGCAGGGTCGCAGTGGGACGAGATGCGGTTGCGGTGGAGTGTTCTTAAAGTCTTCAGTGTCGCGAAGGGATCAGGCGACGTGTCGGAGTGCGGAGCGAGTCTCGGGAGCGAATGACCAGGTGGCCACAAGGCGCAGCGCCGCTGCGGATGCCGTGCGACAGTTTTTCGGATTGTCGAGATGTGGGGAAAGTTTGGTAGCGGAGGAGGGACTTGAACCCCCGACACGCGGATTATGATTCCGCTGCTCTAACCAACTGAGCTACTCCGCCAAACGACGGGTCGGATATGCCAAGCGGCTGACCCCGTCAAGAGCGAAAACCGGCGTGACGTGACGGCCGCCGCGCCTCAGGGGCCGTCGGTGCCGGTGCGCGGCAAGAGCTGGACCGGCGCCGGCGGGAAACCGCAGACCATGCGGGTGCCGCCCGACCGGCCGGGCAGGCAGACCAGCGTTGCGCCGTGGCGGTCGGCGATCTTGCGGCAGGTGGCCAGGCCCAGCCCGGTGCCGGGCGCGACCCCGGCGGTGCGCAGCCGCTTGAAGGGTTCAAAGATCTGGTCGCGATAGGCCTCGGGCACGCCGATGCCCTCATCCTCGACCGTGACCTGCAGGCCGCCGTCAGGGCCGGGTTCGGCGGTGACGCGGATGACGGGGGGGCCGTCGGGGCTGTATTTCAACGCGTTGCCGATCAGGTTCTGGAACAGCTGCGCCAGTTGCGGGGGCGAGCCCCAGAGTTGGGCGTCGGTGCCGCTCTGGCTGATCCGGGCACCGCGTTCGTCGATCTCGGGGCGCAGGGCGGTCAGGGCGCGGTCGATCGGATGGGCTGCGGGGATCATGCGGAACGGATCCTCGCTGTCGGCCGAAATGTGCGAGGCGAGGCTGGTGATCAGTTCCGAGGCCTGGGCGACGGCCTTGTGCAGTCGCACCAGCGTTTCATGGGCGGCCTCGGGCACTCCGGCGGACAGGTCCGACATCGCCTCGTCCGCGAGTTGTCCGATGGCGCGGATCGGGGCCTTGAAGTCATGCACCAGCACGTGGGCGAATGTCTCGAGCTCACGCTGCGCGGCCGACGCCTCGACGATCAGGCACTCCGCCTCGACCCCGTTGCGGACCATGCGCTCGACCGAGCTTTGCGACAGGCTGCGCTTGGCGATGTAGTCCTGCGCACCGTGCAGGATCGCGCTCTTGGCGATTTCCTCGTCGCCTTGGCCGGTCA
Source organism: Pseudooceanicola sp. LIPI14-2-Ac024 (assembly GCF_042188925.1). Lineage (GTDB taxonomy): Bacteria > Pseudomonadota > Alphaproteobacteria > Rhodobacterales > Rhodobacteraceae > Pseudooceanicola. The sequence continues at coordinate 2,676,092 of NZ_CP170102.1, read as the reverse complement.
TCAGGATGATGGCCACCTGCGGCCAGCGGTCCTTGAGCCGGGGGATAAGGTCCAGCCCGTCGCCCGACGGCAGGCGGTTGTCCAGCATCACGGCGTCGGGGCGGAAGGCGTCGAAGGCGAGGGCGTCGTCGGCGGTGGCCACCGCCCGCGTTTCGGCGTCGAGGGCCGAGCTGCGCACAAGACGTTCGATCAGCATTCGGTCGCCCGCGTCGTCGTCCACGACCAGGATTTTCAGGGCCGTCATGTCACCCCCGCGGCTGGATTTCGGGCAGTTCCACCAGCCGCCAGTAGTGGTCCAGCGTGCCGATGAGGTTCAGGAAATCGTCGCCGGCGTTTTCCTTCATGATGTAGCCGGCGACGTTGCGTTCATAGGCGGCCGCGATGTCGCCGCGGTCGCCCGAGGTGGTGAGCAGGAACACCACCGCGCCCTTCAGCTGGTCGTCGCGGCGCAGTTCGGTCAAAAGCTCGAGCCCGTTCATCCGTGGCATGTTGAGATCGACCAGAAGGATGTAGCTGGCGGGCGGGGTGCCGGTTTCGCCGCGCAGGAAGGCCAGTGCATCGACGCCGTCTATCAGTCGTGTGACCGGGTTGGCGATCTTGGCCTTGCCCAGGGCGCGGCGCACGGCCTTGGCGTCGGCATCGTCGTCTTCGACCAGGATGATATCGAGCGGGTGTCGCATGGCGATCGGCAGGGTCAGGTTCATGCGGCGATGTCCTTGGATACGGCGGGCGCGGGGTCGTGCGGCCAGACCAGGGTAAAGGTGCTGCCCCGCGTCCCGTCGGAGCGGACGTGGATGCTGCCTCCGCGCACCGCGGCGTACTTCTGCACCATGGCCAGGCCCAGTCCGCTGCCGTCGACCTCGTCGCGCGGGCGCAGGGTCTGGAACATCTCGAAGATCCGCTCCTGGTACTCGGGCGGGATGCCTGGGCCGTCGTCGGCCACGGTGAATTCGATCGCCGCACCGGTGTCCTCGGCGTCCAGCCAGACGGTCCCGTCGGCGCGGTCGTGATGCTTGATGGCGTTGCTCAGCAGGTTCAGCAGGACGGTGGTCAGCGGCATGTTCATCACCTCGATGGCCAGGAAGCGGTCGGACACGTCCAGCACCATCCCCGGGGCAGGTTCACCAGTTCCCTCAGCGTGGCCAGCAGCTCGCGCCCGGTGATCGGTTCGGCCCGCTGGACGTCGCGGCCGATCCGCGAATGGTTCAGCAGGTCGTCGAGCATCTTTTCCATCCTCCGCACCCGGCTGCGCATCATCTGCAGGGTTTCGCGGGTGTCATCGGTCAGCAGGTCCTCGAGGTCCTCCTCAAGCCACTGGGAGGTGTTGTCGATCACCCGCAGCGGCGCCTTGAGGTCGTGCGAGGCGACATAGGCGAAGGTGTCGAGCTCTTCGTTCGACCGTTCCAGCGCGGCGACCATCGCGGTGATCCGCGCCTCGGCCGCCTTGCGGTCGCTGATGTCGCGGATGATGCCGACGAAGTAGATGTCACCGGCGTGTTCGACCCGGGTGACCGAGATCTCGAGTGGGATCGGGGTGCCGTCCTTGCAGAGGCCAAAGATGTCGCGGTTCGCCGCCATCGGCCGGCTGCCGGGCACGTGGGTGGCCGCCTCGACAAAGTGGCCGTGACGCGGGGCGATGTCGTCGGGCATCAGCAGTTCGACCGGCATGTCGACCAGTTCCTCGGGGGTGTAGCCGAACAGGGTGGTAACCGCCGGGTTCACCCCCTGGATGCGACCTGCGCCGTTGATCGTCATGATGCCGTCCGGCACGCTGTCATAGAGCGCCTGCAGGTGCAGGGTGCGGGCATGCACCGTCTGCGACATCAGGTGGTAGGACTGCGCGATCTCGCTGAACTCTCCGCCGCTCTGCGCGACCTGGTCCAGCGCCTCGGGGCTGGGATCGCGGATCGCGGCGACCAACTGGCCCAGGGGCAGGCGGTCGGCTGCGACGGCGGCGCCGAGGGCGGCGGCGATGACCAGTAGCAGGGCGATGAGGGCGGTGCGCTGCGCGGCGGCCAGGGCCACGGCCTGCAGGGCGGCGGTGTCCGTCGCGGTGACCAGCGTGATCCGCACCGGCTGTGCGCCATCGGCATCAATGATCTGCGCGGCGCGAAAGCTCTGCCCGGCCACGCCTTCGATCCCGTCGATCCCGGCCCCGTCCGCCACGGCGGGGGCGAAGGGAGAGGGCGTCCAGCCCGGGTCCTCGTGAAAGGCCAGCACGCCCGGCGTGCCGGGGGTGCCGAAGGTCAGGTGATCGCCCTCACCCGTGAGCACGACCACCTCTGTATCGCCGAGCGGCCTGATCCCCGACCCGTTCAGCAGGGCGGCGAAATCCGCATTGATGACGATGGCGCCGAACAGTTTGCCGTCGGCGTCGAAGACCGGGCGGACATGGCGGATCGTCGGCGGGCCGTCGATCGTGCCGTGTTCCCGGTTGTAGGTCAGCCGCGAGAAATAGGCGTGACCGGCCTGCAGGGCGCCGATGTCCCGCAGGTAGGGTTCGGCGCCCTTCGACTGCAGCCCGGCGGGGGACGCTTTCGAAGCCGTCGGGCCGGGCGTTGGTGCGCACCAGTTCGCGCCAGTCGTCGGCCCGGCCGATGAAGCGAATCTGCGTGTAATAGGGTCTTGAGTCCAGCGTCGCCGCAAAGATCTGTTCCAGCCGGGCGCGCCACATCGGCAGGCCCGACCCGTCGTGCGGATCGATCTGGTCCGCCGCCCGGCTGCTGCGGATGATCCCGCCGATGGGCGGCATTTCCGAAAGCGCCGCGGCATCCGCCCGCACCAGCCGCAGGATTGCGCGGAGGTGGTCGGAATGCAGCTGGGACGAGGTGTCGAGCCGGTGCGACGCGCTGGCAAAGGCGGTGCGGGTGACCTGGTGATAGGTCGCCAGGGTCGCTGCGGCGCCGATCATCGTTGCGGCCGCCGTGACCAGCAGCACCAGCCGCGTGCGAAAGCGGAGATTGCCGAAGCGGGTCATCGTCCCGCCCCGGCGGGCAGCCCGGCGTGGCGCCGCGCGGCGTCGGCGACGGCGCGCAGTTCGGCCATGTCGAACCGGTCCTTGTGCATGCAGGCGGCGCAGCCGAGCGCGCGGGCCCGGTCGGCCACGGCGGGATCGTCCATCCCGGTCAGCAGCACCGGCATGGTCGGCGCGGCCGAGGCCGCCAGCATCCGCAGCGCATCCTCACCCGACCCCATGCCGAGGCGCAGGTCGATGATGGCGAGGTGATAGGCCGTCGCCGCGGTCTTTTCGGCGAAGCCCGGCAGGTCCTCGGCGGCGTCGGGGCTGAAACCCAGCCGGTTGCAGATGCGCGACAGGTGTTCACGGTCGAAATCGCTGTCATCCAGAAGGATGACGCGAAACTCCCCCTCATGCCGGGGGGCGGGATTGTCACCGGGGGCAACCTGCATCACGGGCACGACTCTCATTGCGTGCCCGGACTATGCGGGCGGTGCATTACCAAAACGTAAGCACCTGCCGGGACCATCGCGCAGCCGTGATCTCGATATATCTTGAATTCAGATATATCGAAAGCATCTTGCCGGCATGAGACATGACACTTCAACGGGGCGGGGCCGCCCGCACGGGCCCCATCATCACCGGCATGGCCGCGGGCGCGGCCGCCGTCCCTTCGACTACGGCGAACTGCGGTTGCTGATCCTCGCCATGATCGTCGAGAAACCGCGCCATGGTTACGAGCTGATCAAGGAAATCTCGGACCGGTTCGAGGGCCGCTATACCCCCAGCCCGGGGGTGATCTATCCGACGCTCTCCTGGCTCGAGGACGTCGGATACGTGACCATCGCGGCGGATGGCGGTGGGCGGAAGCTTTCGACCGTAACCGAGGAGGGCCGTGCCTTTCTCGCCGCGAATCGGAATGCCGTGGACGAGGTGCTGAGCCGGACCTTCCACCCCCGTCCCGATATCCCGCCCCAGATCGAGGCGGCGATGGACGCGCTGAAACAGGCGTTGCGCGACCGGCTCGAGGCCGCCCCGTCGCCCGACGCTGTCGCCGCCATGGCGGCGGCGATCACCGACGCGGCCCGCGCCGTGGCCGGGCCCACCCCCTCACAGGACTGAGAAGGACACCCCTTGGACCAGATCGTTACCCGGCACCGGCATGAGCTGAAGCGCCGCACCCTGACCGTGAGCGCGGTCGAAACCCTGACGCCGCACATGGTGCGGATCACCTTTTCCGGCGAGGAGTTGGCGGATTTCGTCAGCCTCGCGCCCGACGACCATGTGAAGCTGCGGTTCCCCTCGGGCGGGGAAGAGCCGCTGATGCGCGAATACACCCCCCGGGCCTTCGACACCGATGCGGGTCGCCTCGTGATCGACTTTGCCCTGCACGAGGCCGGGCCGGCCACCGCCTGGGCGTTGGCGGCAAGCCCGGGCGACACGCTGGTGATCGGCGGGCCGCGCGGCTCGGCCGTGGTGGCGCCGGTGTTCGATTGGTGGCTCCTGATCGGGGACGAGACGGCGCTGCCCGCGATCGGCCGCCGGCTCGAGGAGCTCGCCCCTGGCGCGCAGGCGGTGTCGCTGGTCGCGGTGCCGGGCGCGGCGGACGAGCAGTTGTTCGACACCGCCGCCCGCCACGCGGCGCACTGGGTGCATCGCCCGGTTGCCGCGGCGGCCGAGGCGGCGCCGTTGCTGGATGCCGCGCGGACGCTGAGCCTGCCGGACGGGCGCGGCTATGTCTGGATCGCGGCCGAGGCACGGGTCGCCCGGGCGTTGCGGGATCACTTCCTGAACGACCGGGGCCATCCGAAGGACTGCATGAAGGCGGCGGGCTACTGGACGCAGGGCCTGGCCGACACCAGCGACAAGAGCCTGGACTGACCTGGCGCGGCCGGCGGCGTCAGCCGTCGGCCCGCGACTTGCCGCGCAGGCCCAGCACCGCGGCAAAGATCGGGGCGCCGATGATCACCAGCGTGATCCTGAGGATGTGGTGCACCACCACGAACCCGAGATCCGCACCGGCGACGATGGCCAGCACCGCCATCTCGGCTTGGCCGCCGGGGGCGAAGGCCAGGAACCCCTCGACCGGGTCGGCAAAGCCCAGCTGAACGACGATCTCGGTCACGACAAAGGCCAGCACGGCGAGGATCCCGGCATAGGCCACGCCGGCCAGCACGTCCTTGCGGATCTCGTACATCGTGACGCCGACATAGCCGACGCCGATGCCGATCCCGATGAAGAACTGCGCGGCAAGGATCGCCTCGCGCGGGGGGCGGAAGTGGATCAGCCCGGTCAGCGACAGCACCGCCGTCACGATCATCGGGCCGAGGATCGCGGCCCCGAACAGCCCGATCCGTTCGCCGCCCTTCCAGCCGATCAGCGCAGCCAGCACCATCAGGACCAGCTCGGGCACCGGGATCTCCCACGCGGGGGCGCCGATGGGCTGGACCAGCGGGCGATCGAAGAGGTGCAGCAGCAGGAAGGGGACGAGGGTCACGATGATCAGCACCCGCGTCGCGTGGATCAGCGACAGGGCGCGGACATCGGCCCCGGCCTCCTGTCCGAAGACGACCATGTCCTGCAGCCCCCCGGCATCGCTGCAAAGTACGAGGTCGGCAGGTCGAAGCCGCAGATCCGGTGGAAGTAGGGCACGCCGACCAGCCCGATCGCGGCGATGTAGACCGGCACGAAGAGGACCGATCCCAGCATGTCGGGGATCTGGTGCAGGACCGCCGGGGTGATTGACGCCCCGACCGCCACGCCGAGGATCGTGCGCGAGGCGCTCGACAGCGTCGGCGTGCCCTGCAGCGGCGCGCCGAGGAGCGCGGCGGCGAGGCAGGCGAACATCGGGCCGAAAAGGAACGGCAGCGGGAAGTCGATCAGCCAGAAGAGACCCGTGCCCGCAATGGCGAGCAGGAGGGTTCCGCCACGGCGGACATCGGTTCGTTGCCAGAATGGGGAAGGTGCTTGACGCATTTGTATCCAGCTGTATACGAATGGATGCATGGAGGAAATACCCAATCTCGACCTGATCGCCAGCGATGGCGCAACCCGGCCCTTGCAGGGCGAAAGCGCCTATGAGCGCCTGCGGGAGGAAATCCGGTCGGGCGCGCTCAGACCCGGCGCCCGGTTAACCGAAACCGAGATCGCGCAGCGGCTCGAGATCAGCCGCACCCCGGTGCGCGAGGCGATCCGCCGGCTCGAGGCCGAGGGGTTGGTGGCGCACCAGCCGCGCACCGGCGCCGTCGTCCGGTCGCTGGACTACCCCGAGATCATGGAGCTCTACGAGATGCGCACCGTTCTCGAAGGCACCGCGGCCCGGCTGGCGGCCCGCGCGGCCTCTCCGGTCGAGTTGGAAGAGCTTGCGGCGATCAACGGCGAGATGACGGTGGCCGCGGGGCAGGGGGACACCGCCGCGCTGGCCCGGCTGAACCGGCAGTTCCACCGCCGGCTGATGGACGCCGCCCGCAACCGTTTTCTGCTCCGCTCCATGGCGACGGTCGAATCCACCCTGCTGATCCTGGGCCCGTCGAGCATGGAAAGCCCCGAGCGCGCACAGGAGGCGGTGGCCGAGCACAGCCGCATCCTCGAGGCGTTGGCCGCCCGCGACGGCGCCGCGGCGGAGGCGGCGATGCGCACCCACATGGAACGCGCGCAGCGCACCCGCCTGCGGATGCTGCGACAGGATCCCGACACGGATGCGGCGCCGTGACCGACGACCTCATGCAGATTCTGTCCCGCGACTGGGACGTGGTCATCGCCGGCGGCGGCAACGCCGCGCTCTGCGCCGCGATCGAGGCGGCAGAGGCGGGCGCCAGCGTCCTGATCCTCGAAGGCGCACCCAAGGCCTACCGCGGTGGCAATTCGCGCCACACCCGCAACTTCCGCTGCATGCATCACGGCGACCTCGGCCCCCTCGTGCAAACCTATGACGAGGCGGAGTTCTTCGACGACCTCCTCCGCGTGACGCGGGGCGAGACCGACGAGGATCTTGCCCGGATGACCATCCGCACCTCCGAGGACTGCCTGCCCTGGATGCAGGCCCACGGGGTCCGGTTCCAGCCCTCGCTGGCGGGCACGCTGTCGCTCGACCGGACAAACGCCTTCTTCCTCGGCGGCGGCAAGGCGTTGGTCAACGCCTACTACCTCACCGCCGAGGCGCTCGGGGTAAAGGTGATCTACGAGGCGCAGGTGCGCCATGTCGCGATCGACGGCACCCGCGCGACCCATGTCGAGGTCGAGATCGCGGGCGGCGCGCGGCGCAGCATCCATGCCCGCGCCTTTGTCCTCGCCTCGGGCGGGTTCCAGGGCGACATCGACTGGCTGGCCCGGGCCTGGGGCGAAAGCGCGCGGAACTTCCTGATCCGTGGGACGCCCTACAACCGCGGAGTCGTGTTGAAGGACATGCTGGACCAGGGCGCTGCCTCGGTCGGCGATCCGACCCAGTGCCACGCCGTGGCCATCGACGGCCGCGCGCCCAAGTTCGACGGCGGAATCGTCACCCGGCTGGACTGCGTGCCGTTCTCGGTCGTGGTCAACCGCGAGGGCCAGCGATTCTACGACGAGGGGGAGGATGTCTGGCCCAAGCGCTACGCGATCTGGGGCCGTCTCGTCGCGGCGCAGCCCGAACAGGTCGCCTATTCGATCATCGATGCGCGCTCGATCGACCTCTTCATGCCCTCGGTCTATCCGCCGGTCGCGGCCGGAACGCTCGAGGAGCTGGCCGCCAAGCTCGACCTGCCGGTCGAGGCCACGCTGGCGACGATTTCCAGCTTCAACGCCGCCTGCCGGGCCGGGGAGTTCCGGCCGCAGGAGCTTGACGGGCTGGCCACCGAAGGGCTGACGCCCGCCAAGACGAACTGGGCGCGCCCCATCGAGGAGCCGCCGTTCTACGCCTATTCGCTACGGCCCGGCGTGACCTTCACCTACCTCGGGCTCAAGGTCGACGGCCGCGCCCGCGTGACCGGGCCGCAGGGCCCCTACGACAACATCTGGAGCGCGGGCGAGATGATGGCGGGCTCGATCCTCGGGCAGGGCTACCTGGCCGGGTTCGGCATGACCATCGGCACCGTCTTCGGCCGCATCGCGGGACAGGAGGCCGCCGCCCATGTCGCTTGACGTCACCCTGCAGACCGATCCCGGCGTGATCCTGCACGACCCGGTGGACGAGGCGCGCCGCCAGGTCGAGATCTGCAATGCCTGCCGCTACTGCGAAGGCTTCTGCTCCGTCTTCCCGGCGATCACCCGGGACAAGGTCTTTGCCGACGGCGACATCACCCAGCTTGCCAACCTCTGCCACAACTGCCGCGGCTGCTATTACGCCTGCCAGTACACCGCCCCGCACGAGTTCGACCTGAACCTGCCCGCCGCCCTGGCAGAGGCCCGCGCCGAAAGCTGGGAACGCCTGGCCTGGCCGGGCGGGATCGCGCAGATGTTCCAGCGCCACGGCACGGCCCTCGCCGCCGCGCTGGTCACGGGATTCGCGCTGATGATCCTCGCCATCTCGGCCCTGCCGGGCGGGGGCGAGGGGTTTTATGCCTGGATCGGACACACCGCGATGGTGGCAATCTTCCTGCCCGCCTTCGTCCTGCCGCTGGCGACGCTGGTCGTCAGCCTGCGCCGGTACTGGGCCGAGGTCGGGGGCACCCGCATCACGCTGGCCGACCTGCACGCCGCCGCGATCTCGGCCGGGCGGATGAAGAACCTCGACGGCGGCCAGGGGCAGGGCTGCAACTTCGAAGAGGGTGAACGCTTCACCAACGAACGCCGCTACGCGCACCAGGCGGTGCTCTGGGGCTTCCTGCTTTGCTTCGGCGCGACGGCGGCGGGCACGATCCTGCACTATGTCTTCGACAGCCCGGCGCCCTACGGCTTCTTCTCGGTCCCGAAACTGCTGGGCGTGCCCGGCGGCATCCTGTTGGTGATCGGCTGCGCGGGGATGCTGGTGCTGAAATCGCGGTCCGATCCCGCCCTCGGCACGCCCGGGCGCGGGTCGGGCGAATGGGCCTTCGTCTGGCTTCTGGGGCTGGTCGGCCTGTCGGGCCTGCTGCTCTACTGGCTGCGCGATTCGGTCCTGACCGGCCCGATGCTGGCACTGCACCTGGGCAGCGTGCTGACCTTCTTCCTGGTGACGCCCTATTCCAAGATGGCGCACGGCTTCTACCGCTTTGCCGCCCTGGTCCGCGAGGCGCAGGCGAAGGACGGTCGCTAAGCGCGCCACAGGAGCCCGAGGGAAAACGCAAAAGGCCCGGACGTCGCCGTCCGGGCCTTTTGTGCAAGTGGTGAGCCGTGCAGGATTCGAACCTGCGACCCACTGATTAAAAGTCAGTTGCTCTACCAACTGAGCTAACGGCCCACTCAGGCCGCCCGTCTAAGGTCAGCCGTTTGGGAGGTCAAGCGGAAATGGGGCGGTTTTTCGGATTTGACGTCACGCCGCTTTCAGCCGCCTGTCCGCCGCGCTTTCATTGCCGCCCCGCAGGCCTTATATGCGCGCCATGCGTGACGCAGCGACTCATAAGACTCTGGCCTTCCTCAAGATGCACGGGCTAGGCAACGACTTCGTGATCATCGATTCACGGGGCGGTGCGGCCGTGACCACGCCGGCGCTCGCGCGGGCGCTCGGCGACCGGCACCGCGGCGTCGGATTCGACCAGCTGGCCGAGATTCGCGATGGCGAACCGGATGGCATCACGCTCGATTTCTGGAACGCCGACGGCAGTCGCGCCGGGGCCTGCGGCAACGCGACCCGCTGCGTGGCGCAGCTCGTCATGGGGGACGAGGGCGACCAGCTCTCGATCCGCACCGCGCGCGGCGCGCTCGAGGCGCGGCGCGAGGACGGGACGCTCTGGATCAACATGGGCCATCCGCAGCTTGCGTGGGACGAGATCCCGCTGGCCCGCGACGTCGATCCGCTGCACATGCCGCTCGACGGCGATCCCGTCGGCGTTGGCATGGGCAACCCGCATTGCGTCTTTTTCGTCCCCGATGCGGGGCAGACCGACCCGGCCGGGCGCGGCCCGGCGGTCGAGACCGATCCGCTCTTCCCCGAGAAGACCAACGTCGAGTTTGCCGAGGTCCGCGCCCGTGACGAGATCCGGATGCGGGTCTGGGAACGCGGCACCGGCATCACCCTGGCCTGCGGGTCCGGTGCCTGCGCCACGCTGGTCGCCGCGCATCGGCGCGGCCTGACCGACCGCCGCGTCCGGATGGAGCTGGACGGCGGCTGGCTCGACCTCGACTGGCGCGAGGATGGCGTCTGGATGGCCGGACCAACCGCGCTGGTGTTCCGGGCCGAACTCGACGCCGATTTCCTGGGGGCGCTCTGATGGACCGCAAGGCGCCGATCTTCGCGACCCTTGGCTGTCGCCTGAACGCCTACGAAACCGAGGCGATGAAGGACCTCGCCGCCCGCGCGGGCGTCGATGACGCCGTCGTCGTGAACACCTGCGCCGTGACCGCCGAAGCGGTGCGCAAGGCTCGGCAGGAGATCCGCCGCCTGCGGCGCGAGAACCCAAATGCCCGGCTGATCGTCACCGGTTGCGCCGCGCAGACCGAGCCCGAGACCTTCGCCGCGATGGACGAGGTCGACCTCGTCCTCGGCAACACCGAGAAGATGCAGCCCGAGAGCTGGCGCAACATGGTCCCCGACCTGATCGGAGAGACCGAGCGCGTGCAGGTCGACGACATCATGTCGGTGACCGAGACAGCGGGCCACCTGATCGACGGATTCGGCACGCGGAGCCGCGCCTACGTTCAGGTCCAGAACGGCTGTGACCACCGCTGCACTTTCTGCATTATCCCCTTCGGCCGCGGCAATTCCCGTTCGGTCCCCGCCGGCGTGGTGGTGGACCAGATCAAGCGGCTGGTGAATCGCGGCTACAACGAGGTCGTGCTGACCGGGGTCGACCTGACCTCCTGGGGTGCCGACCTCCCGATGACGCCAAAGCTGGGCGACCTCGTGCTGCGCATCCTCAAGCTGGTGCCGGACCTGCCGCGCCTGCGCATCTCCTCGATCGATTCGATCGAGGTGGACGAGGCGCTGATGCAGGCCATCGCCACAGAACCGCGCCTGATGCCGCACCTGCACCTGAGCCTGCAGGCGGGTGACGACATGATCCTGAAACGGATGAAGCGCCGCCACCTGCGCGACGACGCCATCCGGTTCTGCGAAGAGGCGCGCAAGCTGCGCCCCGAGATGACCTATGGCGCCGACATCATCGCCGGCTTCCCGACCGAGACCGAGGCGATGTTCCAGAACTCGCTCCGCCTCGTCGAGGACTGCGGCCTGACCTGGCTGCATATCTTTCCCTACAGCCCGCGCCCCGGCACCCCCGCCGCGCGGATGCCGCAGGTAAAGGGCCAGGCGATCAAGGACCGCGCCGCGCGCCTGCGCCAGGCCGGGGCGACCGCCGTGCGCCACCACCTCGACGCGCAGGTCGGCCGCGATCACCTGGTGCTGATGGAAAATCCCCGCATGGGCCGGACCGAACAGTTCACCGAGGTGCATTTCGATTGCGACCGCCCCGAGGGCGCCATCGTACCCGCTCGCATCCTCTCGGCCGGTGCCACCGGGCTCAGGGCCTGATGCATCCGAACCGCGCCTTCCGCGATGTCGCCCGCGACCGCAACCTCGCCTTTGCCCACGCGCAGGGATTCGGCATCCTGACTGTCGCCAACGGCGACGCAACCCCGCTGGTCAGCCACGTGCCCTTCCTGCTGTCGGATGACGGCACCTTGGCCGAACTGCACCTCGCCCGCCCGAATCCCATCGTGAAGGCGCTCTCCGAACCGCGCGCTGCGCGGCTGGTGATCGCGGGCTCGCACGGCTACATCTCGCCCGACTGGTACGGGATCGACGACCAGGTCCCGACCTGGAACTACGTCGCGGTGCACCTCTCCGGCACGCTCGAACTCACGCCCGAGGCTGGCCTGCACGACCTGCTCGACCGCCAGTCGGCCGAGTTCGAGACCCGCCTGCTGCCCAAGACGCCCTGGACCTCGGACAAGATGACCGAGGGCCTGATGGACCGGATGATGCGCGCCATCGTTCCCGCCCGCCTCGCTGTGGCCGAGGTCGACGGCACCTGGAAATTCTCACAGAACAAGCCCGAGGACGTGCGCATGGCTGCCGCCGACGGTGTCGAGGCCGCGGGCGATCCGGCGCTCGCCGCGCTGATGCGGACACCGCCCGACCGCGAGGCCTGAGCGCGGCCCGTCCGGCTTCATCTTGCCAGGAAAACTCCGGGGGAGTCGCGGCCTGCCGCGACGGGGCAGGGCCCCCTCGACGGCCGATTTACATTCCGCGCAGCCCTGACCTAACGTGACGGCGAGATTCAAGGGAGCCGCAGCATGAAACTCTTTTCTTCCAACGCATCACCCTATGTCCGAAAGGTCCGCGTCCTGATCCGCGAGGCGGGCCTGACCGACCGGGTGACAGAGATGCCGACCACCACCACGCTTCTGCAGTCGGACCCGGCGCTGGTCGCGGCCAACCCGCTGGCGCGGGTCCCCTCGCTTAGCCGCGACGACGGGCCGACGCTCTACGACAGCCGGGTAATCTGCCGTTACCTCGACATGAAGGCAGGCGGCGGCTTCTACCCCGAGGCGCGGCTCTGGGACGTGCTGACGATCGAGGCGACCGCCGACGGCATCCTCGACAGCGCGGTCACCGGCATCGCCTATGAAAAGCGCCTGCGCCCGCCCGAGAAGGTGATGGAGGAATGGATCGACGGCCACTGGGCCAAGATCGCCCGCGCGGTGAAGGTGGTGAACGATCGCTGGATGAGCCACCTCGCCGGACCGGTCGACATGGGGCAGATCGCGCTTGGCTGCGCGCTCGGCTACCTCGATTTCCGCCACGACCAGTACGGCTGGCGCAAGGACTGCGACGCGCTGGCCGACTGGTACGCGAAATTCGCGGAGCGCGACGCAATGGTGGCCACCGCACCCGCCTGACCGCCACGTAACTCGTCTCCGGGGGCGCGCGCCGCCGCGCCCGCGGGACCGCGATCTCGCGAAACGTTAACGATTCAGGCGGGATCGCCCGGGACGGGTGTGCCGCCCGTGTCCCCCGCGACACTTCCGCGCCTCTCCGTGCCTGCGGCCATTGTTCTCTGGACGTTACGAAGTTGCGCCGCTAAACACCGGCCAGAACGGCTGCGCCATGCGTGGCCCAAGAAGACATGATGGCCGCCCTCCGGCCCAGGTAAACGGAGCAAACTCGTGTCCCACGCTGATGATCACGCAGGCACCCGAAGAGACTTTCTCTATTACGCCACCGCCGGCGTGGGCGCCGTAACGGTCGGTGCCGCAACTTGGCCCCTCATCAACCAGATGAACCCCTCTGCCGACGTCCAGGCGATGTCGTCGATCCGCGTCGACGTCTCGGGCGTCGAACAGGGCACCCAGCTCACCGTGAAGTGGCTGGGCAAGCCGGTCTTCATCCGCCGCCGCACGGCCGATGAAATCCAGTCCGCCCGCGACGTCGAGGTCAGCAGCCTGCCCGATCCCGAGGCCCGCAACGCGAACCTGCCCGCCGGGGCCGACGCCAGCGACGCGAACCGCGCGCTGGCCCCCGAGGGCGCCGAAGGCGACGCGGCCGAGGAATGGCTGGTCATGATGGGCGTCTGCACCCACCTGGGCTGTGTTCCCCTGGGCGAGGCCGGCGACTTCGGCGGCTGGTTCTGCCCCTGCCACGGCTCGCACTACGACACCGCAGGCCGCATCCGCAAAGGTCCGGCCCCCGAAAACCTGCCTGTCCCCGTCGCGCAGTTCGACGGCGAGACTGAAATCGTCCTGGGCTGAGGGAGGCAATAATGTCCGGAATTCCGCACGATCACTACGAGCCCAAGACCAGCGGCGAGAAATGGCTGAACAGCCGTCTCGGCGTCGTCGGGCTGATCTACGACACCCTGATGATCCCCACGCCCAAGAACCTCAACTGGATGTGGATCTGGGGCATCGTCCTGGCCTTCTGCCTGGTTCTGCAGATCGCGACCGGCATCGTCCTGGTGATGCACTACACGCCGCATGTCGACATGGCCTTCGCCTCGGTCGAACACATCATGCGTGACGTGAACGGCGGCTACATGCTGCGCTACATGCACATGAACGGCGCGTCGCTGTTCTTCTTTGCCGTCTACATCCACATCTTCCGCGGTCTCTACTACGGCTCGTACAAGGCCCCGCGCGAGGTGACTTGGATCATCGGCATGTTGATCTACCTGCTGATGATGGCCACCGGCTTCATGGGCTACGTGCTGCCGTGGGGACAGATGTCCTTCTGGGGCGCGACCGTGATCACCGGCCTCTTCGGGGCGATCCCGCTGATCGGCGAACCGATCCAGACCTGGCTCCTGGGCGGGCCGGCCGTGGATAACCCGACGCTGAACCGCTTCTTCTCGCTGCACTACCTGCTGCCCTTCGTCATCGCGGGCCTGGTGATCGTGCACATCTGGGCGTTCCACTCGACCGGCAACAACAACCCGACAGGTGTCGAAGTGCGCCGCGGCTCCAAGGCCGAGGCCCAGAAGGACACGCTGCCGTTCTGGCCCTACTTCGTGATCAAGGACTTCGTCGGCCTCGCCATCGTGCTGGTGTTCTTCTTCGCGATCGTGGGCTTCATGCCGAATTACCTCGGCCACCCCGACAACTACATCGAGGCCAACCCGCTGGCGACGCCCGCGCACATCGTGCCGGAATGGTACTTCCTGCCGTTCTACGCGATCCTGCGCGCCTTCACCTCGGACGTCTGGGTCGTGATGTTCGCAAGCTGGATCACCGGCGGCATCATCGACGCCAAGTTCTTCGGCGTGCTGGCGATGTTCGGTGCGATCGCGGTCATGGCGCTGGTGCCGTGGCTCGACACCTCGACCGTGCGGTCGGGCCGTTACCGGCCGATGTTCAAGTGGTGGTTCGCCCTGCTGGTCATCGACTTCGTCGTCCTGATGTGGGCGGGTGCGATGCCGGCGGAACCGCCGTACTCGACCATCTCGCTGATCGGTGCGACCTACTGGTTCGCCTACTTCCTCGTGATCCTGCCGCTGCTTGGCGTCTTCGAGAAACCGAAGGCCCCGCCCGCAACGATCGAAGAGGATTTCGATGCCCATTACGGCCCGAAGTCCGGCGCCGGCAAATCTGCCACCCCGGCTGAGTGAGCGGAGAGAGAAATGAACGACATGATCCGCAAATCGTCCCTGTCCGTCAGCGCCCTGGCGCTGGTGATCGGCCTGGGCGGGGTTCCGGCCCTGGCCCAGACCACGACGACCGAAGGCAGCCAGACCGAGGAAACGCAGGTCCAGGACCAGGCGACGGAGACCCCGTCCGAGACGCCCGCGGCCGAAGAGACCCCGACCGAGGAAACCGCAACCGAAGAGGCCCCGGCCGAGGAAGCGACGACCGAGGAAGCCCCGGCAGAAGAAACCGCGACCGAGGAAACCCCGGCTGATGCCGAGGCCGAAGAGGTCGCGACCGAGGAAGTCGAGGAAGGCCACGCCAACGCCGAGGCGGCCGAAGAGCGCGCCACGGAAGAGCATGGCGCCGAAGAGCACGGCGAGGACGACCACGGTGGCGGCCACGACACCGCGCATATCGAGGACTTCGCCTTCAGCTTCGAAGGTCCGTTCGGCACGTTCGACCAGATGCAGCTGCAGCGCGGCCTGCAGATCTACACCGAGGTCTGCTCCGCCTGCCACGGCCTGCGCTATGTCCCGATCCGCACGATCGGCGATCCCGGCGGCCCCGGCATGCCCGAGGACCAGGTCCGCGCCTATGCCAGCCAGAACTTCGAGGTCTTCGACGAAGAACTGGACGACACCCGTCCGGCGATCCCGAACGACCACTTCCCGGGTTCGTCCCTCGCCAACGCGCCGGACCTCAGCCTGATGGCCAAGGCCCGCGCCGGGTTCCATGGCCCCTACGGCCTGGGGATCAACCAGTTCTTCCGTGGGATCGGCGGGCCCGAGTACCTGCACGCGCTGCTGACCGGCTACACCGGCAACACCCGCGAGCAGGCCGGCACCACCTTCTACGAGAACACCGCCTTTGCCGGTGGCTGGATCTCGATGCCGCCGCCGCTGACGGACGGCCTGGTGGAGTTCGCCGACGGTCACCCGAACGACGTGGAGCACATGTCCGAGGACATCTCGGCCTTCCTGATGTGGACCGCCGAGCCCAAGATGATGGCGCGCAAGACGGTCGGCTTCACCGCCGTGATCTTCCTGATCGTGCTGAGCTCGCTGCTCTACCTGACGAACAAGCGGATCTGGAAACCGCACAAGCATCCCCAGGACGACGCGGCCTGATCGCGCACGTCCCCGGAACAGGAAAGGCCCCGCCATTCGGCGGGGCCTTTTCCGTTTCTGGCTGGTTCAGCCGAGGTAGCGCCTGAGCCGGTCGGACGGGTCGGCCAAAGCGGTCCGCGTCTCAACCGGTGCCTCGGCCACACCGTCGTCGACAACCGCGATCCGGTCGGCGATCCGCGCCGCGTCCTCGGGGGCGTGGCTGACCATGATCAGCGTCGCCCCGCGATCCCGGCAGATGCCGTCGACGAGGTCCAGCATCTCGGCCCGCATCGCCGGGCCGAGCGCCGAAAACGGCTCGTCCAGCAGCAGGAGCGGCCTGTCCTGCACCAGCACGCGGGCCAGCGCCACGCGGCTCTGCTGGCCGCCCGACAGGGTGCCCGGCTTCCTGTCGGCAAACCCATCCAGGCCCACCCGGTCCAGCGCGGCCGCGACCCGCGCCTTCTGGCCCGCGTCGAGCCGCAGGTCGGGCCGGATGCCGAGCCCGACGTTCCGCCGGACGCTGAGGTGCGGAAAGAGGTTACCGTCCTGGAATAACATCGCCAGCGGCCGCTGCCCGGGCGCGGCGCCGGTGATGTCCGCGCCGTCCCAAAGCACCCGCCCGGTGGTGGCCGGAAAGAACCCGGCGATCACCGACAACAGGGTCGACTTACCCGCGCCCGAAGGCCCAATCAGCGCCAGCCGCTCGCCCATGGGCACCGACCAGTCCGCCGTCAGGCGAAAGTCGCCCTGCACGATCTCGAGCCGTTCAAGTGTCAGCACGCCAGCGCCCTCCGAAATCGAACAGGGCAAACAGCCCGAAACTCAGCCCGAGCAGCAGCACCGCCGCCCCGGCTGCCGCCTGCATTTGGTAGGCCCCCATCAGGCGATAGACCGTCAGGGGCAGCGTGGACACCTGCGGATCGGCAAAGAGGGCGATCACCCCCAGGTCGCCCATCGACAACGCCGCCGTCAATCCGGCGGCAAACCCGAGAGGCCGGCGCAGGCGCGGCAGGATCAGCCAGCGCAGCCGTGCCATGCCCTCCAGGCCGAGGCTGTCGGCCAGTCGGCCATAGTCGCGTTCCACCCCCGCTGCTGCTGGGCCGAGGATGCGGAGCGCGAAGGGCAGCGCCATCACGACGTTGACCGCCATCGTCACCAGCAGCGCCAGGTCGGAGGGCCGTACAATCGGGTTGATCAGGATGAAGAGCCCGGTGCCTAACACCAGCGGCGAGGCGGCAAGCGGCAGCAGGCCGATCACTTCGACCCAGCCGCGCCGGGCCAGCGCCATCGCCAGCGCGCAGACCATCGTCAGCCCCGTCGCCCCGAGTGCCACGGCAACCGAAGCCCCGGCCGCGGACCACACCGTGCCGGGCAGATCGCCCAGCTCCGCGATGCCGCGCACCAGCACCGACAGCAGCGGCGCCAGCAGGAACACCGCAGCGAGGCCCAGCCAGATTGTGTCGAGCCCCCGCGCGACACGGCCCCTCGCATCCCAGCGGTCGACCACCCGGTCGAGCCCGGTGCCGAACCCTTCGCCCCGCGTGACGCGCAGCGCGATCAGCCCGGCCGCGATGACGAGGCAAAGCTGGATGACCGACAGCACCGCCGCGCGTCCCAGGTCGAATTCGAAGCGGAAGGCCTGGTAGATCGCTAGCTCCACCGTCGTAGACCGCGGGCCGCCGCCGAGGGTCAGGGCCACAGCGAAACTGGTCAGGCAGATCGCGAAGATCACGGTGAAGACGCCCGGCAGGACCGCCGCCAGCATCGGCCGCTCGAGCAGCCGCCAGATGTCGCGCGGTCCGGCGCCGATCTGCGCGGCCAGGCGAAAGCGTTCGCCGGGGATCTCCTGCCAGCCCTGCAGGATCAGCCGCACGGCCAGCGGCAGGTTGAAGAAGACATGCGCCAGCACGACGCCGTGCAGCCCGTAGATCGTGACCGGTCCGACCCCCAGCGGCCGAAGCAGCGCGTTCACGATCCCGCCCTGGCCGAATACGGCGATCAGCCCCAGCACCGCCACGATGACCGGCAGGATAAATGGGGCACCCATCAGCCCGATATAGAGACTGCGCAGGGCAAATCGCCGCCGGGCCAGCGCGCGGGCCACCGGCACCGCCAGCAGGCACGACAGCCCGGCCGACAACAGCGCCTGCACCACGGTGAACCGGACCGCCGCCATGTCGCCGGGGTCCGGCCAGCCGATCCCCTCGGCCCGCCAGATCACGGCGAGCAGGGGCAGCAGCAGGAACGCCGCGACGCAGATCGCCGCGACGCGCCCGGGCCAGCCCCGGCTCAGCGCGACAGCGCCTGCCGCCATTCCTCGAGCGCCGCCTTTCGCATCGCGTCGGCTTCCTCTTCGCCGAGGTAGACCGCCTTGTCGGGCATCGGCAGGTCGCGGAACACCTCGGGCCAGTCCGTTTGTGGCTGCGCTGAGGGGTAGGACCAGTTGCCCATCGGGATCAGGTCCTGGAACGTGTCGCTCAGCACGAAGGCCATGAAGCGGTCGGCCAACTCGGGCACGTCGGTGCCCGCGACCTTCGCGGCGAGCTCGAAATAGGGGTAGTGCCCTTCTTCGAAGATCGCGGCCTTCTTGGTCTCATCCTCCTCGGCCACGATGTGGTAGGCGGGCGAGGTGGTGTAGCTCAGCACGATCGGCGCCTCGCCGTCGGTGAAGAGGCCATAGGCCTCGGACCACCCGGCGGTCACGGTCAGGATGTGCGGCGCCAGTCGTTCCCAGTAGGCGCCGGCCTCGTCGCCGTAGACAGCCTTGATCCAGTAGACCAGCGCCAGCCCGGCCTCGGAACTGCGCGGGTCCTGGATCACCAGCTTCACGTCCTCGGGCATGTTCGCAAGGTCTTCGAAATTGGCGGGCGGCGTGTCGATCCGCGTCGCGTCGTAGACAAACGCCAGGTAGGACCAGTCGAAGGGCAGGAAGGTGTCGTCGGTCCAGTCCACCGGCAGGTCGAGTTGGCCGTTGTCTTGGCCGTGCGGCGCGAACAGGCCGCTCTTGCGGGCCTGCACCATCTGGTCGTTGAAAAGGCCGATCACCACGTCCGCCTCGGTGCGCTGGCCTTCGAGCATCAGGCGCGGCAGCACGTCGCCCGCGGCATAGACGAGGTCGCAGCCGCACTCGGCCTCGAACGCCTCTTCGATCGCGGGGCCGGGGCCCCATTCACTGGTGAAGTAGTCCGGGGCATAGACGGTCAGAACGCCCTCCTGCGCCGTGGCGCCGGTGGCGATAAGTGTCAGTCCCGCTGCAAGGGTAAGGGGTCGCATGACATCCTCCATTGCGGCGAAAGGAGCAGATCCGGGGATGCCGTACCTTCCCTCCGCCGGTGTTAACCGGTTCAGGTTCAACGGGTTCGCGTCGCCGCATCTCAGCCCAGCCGGGCACCCCGAGGTGTCCTGAACCCTAGTGCCGCGCGTTCGGAAGGGCAAGCCGGGTCCTGAGAGGTCCGGTTTCGCACGGGCGTCCAGTGACCCTGCACGGGAGATCGGTGGCAGTGCCTCCGGAAATGCCTTGATTAGAGCCTGCTACCGGCGCCAAGGGCCAGTCCGCGGAGGAAGGTCTCGGCGTCCTGCGGGCCCTTGCCCGCCCGTTGCAGGCGCAGCACCTGCAACGCGCCGGTGCCGCAGGCCACGGTCAGCGCGTCGTCAAGCACGGTGCCCGGAGGGCCCGACCCTTCGGCCAGCCGCGAGGCCAGCAGCTTGATCCGCTGGCCCTCTACCTCGATCCAGGCGCCGGGAAAGGGCGAGAGGCCGCGGATCTGCCGGTCGACTTCGGCCGCCTGGCGGGTCCAGTCGACGCGCGCCTCGGCCTTGTCGATCTTGCTGGCGTAGGTGACGCCGACCTCGGGCTGCACCTCGGGCTGCAACGTGTCGATCCGCGCCAGCGCCTCGACGATCAGGCGTGCGCCCATCTCGGAGAGGCGATCATGCAATGCGCCGGTTGTCTCCTCGGCTCCGATCGGGGTCGCCTCGCGCAGCAGCACCGGCCCGGTGTCGAGCCCGGCCTCCATCTGCATGATGCAGATGCCGGTTTCCGCGTCCCCGGCCATGATCGCCCGATGGATCGGCGCCGCCCCGCGCCAGCGCGGCAGGAGGGAGGCGTGGATGTTCAGACAGCCGCGCGCCGGCGCGTCAAGGATCGCCCGGGGCAGGATCAGCCCATAGGCCACAACGACCGCGATCTCGGCCCCCAATGCGGCGAAATCCGCCTGTTCCGTCTCTGATTTCAGCGACGCAGGGTGCCGCACCTCAAGCCCGAGCGCCTCGGCACGGGCGTGGACCGGCGTCGGGCGATCCCTCTTGCCGCGGCCCGCGGGGCGCGGCGGCTGGCAATAGACCGCGGCGATCTCGTGCCCGGCGGCGTGCAGCGCGTCCAGCACCTGGACCGAGAAGTCGGGCGTGCCCATGAAGACGATCCGCATCTCAGGCCCCCTTCCGCGCCTTGCGCAGCAGCATGTCGCGTTTCACCTTGCTCAGCCGGTCGAAGTACATCCGCCCGGCGAGGTGGTCGATCTGGTGCTGGACGCTGGTGGCCCAGAGACCGACGAAATCACGGTCCTCGACCTCGCCCGCCGCGTTCAGGAAACGCACCGTCACGGCCCGCGGTCGCGTGATCTTGGCCGAGACGCCCGGCAGGCAGGGGCTGGCCTCTTCGTGGTCGCGCGGTTCGACGCTGGCGTGCAGGACCTCCGGGTTGGCCAGCAGCACGGCCTGTCCGCGATCGCCCGAGGCATCGACGACCGCCAGCCGCTGCATCACGCCGATCTGCACGGCGGCAAGGCCGACGCCGGGCATCGCCTCCATCGTGTCGACCATGTCGGCCCAGGTTGCGCGGACATCGTCGGTGATCTCGGTCACGTCTGCGGCGGCGGTGCGCAGCCGCTTGTCGGGCCATTTCAGGATCGGGCGCACGGTCATGCGTCGGGGCCTTTCGAGTCTTCGTAGGCGGTTTCCAGCACCGCGCGGGCCTCGGGCGTCAGCCGGTCAAAGATGACCCGCCCGTCGAGGTGATCGTATTCGTGCTGGGCGCAGATCGCCCAGTTGCCCTCAAAAAGCGCCTCTTGCCGGGTGCCGGAAAGATCGGTCCAGCCCATCCGCACCCAGGCGGGGCGTTCGATGGTCGCGGCGATGCCCGGGATCGACAGGCAGGCCTCCTCGGCATGGCCCAGTTGCCCAGAGGCATCGAGGATCTCGGGGTTGATGCAGGCGACGGGCGACCGGGCGCCTTCCTTCCAGGTCACATCCATGACGAAGACGCGCTTCACCACGCCGACCTGCGGCGCGGCAAGGCCCCGGCCCGGTGCGTCGTACATCGTCTCGAACATTGAGGAAACCAGCCCTGCCACGTCCTCGTCCGGACCGACCGGCGCGCAGACCTGCGCCAGGCGCGGGTCCGGCCAGCGCAGGATCGGCAGCACCGGCATGGCTCAGGCCCTCGCGCGTTCGCGCTTGAGCTTCTGCATCTTGCGGGTGATCATCTGCCGCTTCATCGGGCTCAGGTAGTCGATGAAGAGCTTGCCGTCGAGGTGGTCGATCTCGTGCTGGACGCAGGTCGCCCACAGGCCGGCAAAGACATCCTCGCGGCTGTTCCCGTCCCGGTCGATCCAGCGCACCTCGACCTCGGCCGGGCGTTCGACCTCGCCGTACTGCTCGGGGATCGACAGGCAGCCTTCCTCGTAGATGTTCGTGTCGTCCGAGGCGGCGATGATCTCGGGGTTGAACATGACAAAGGGATTGGGCGGGCCGTCGTCCTTGACGCAGTCCATCACCAGAACCCGCTGCAGCACACCGACCTGCGGCCCCGCCAGCCCGATGCCGGGCGCGTCGTACATGGTCTCGAGCATGTCATCGCCGAGCTTGCGCAGATCGTCGCTCAGGTCGGCAACGGGCGCTGCGACCTTCTTCAGTCGCGGGTCGGGATGGATCAGGATCGGGCGTTTCATCCGTTTCATTTAGGCGATGAAGGAAAGGGGCGCAACGATCCACTTGCGCCCGCCGGTGAGTGGGCTAGCTTCCCTTCGGAATTGGAAGGACGACTGATGTTTTTTGACGAGTTGATCGAGCGGCGCGGCACCCATTCGGCGAAATGGGACAAGATGGAAGAGTTCGCGGGCGTCTCTCCCGACGACGGGATCCCGATGTGGGTCGCCGACATGGATTTCCGCCCGCCGCAGGGCGTGATCGACGCGGTGAAATCCTATGCCGAGCACGGCGTCTTCGGCTATTTCGGCAACGATAGTGACTATCTCGACGCGATCCGCTGGTGGGCCCGCGAGCGGCACGGCTGGACCATCACCGACGAGGACGAGGCGATCTTTTCGACCCACGGGCTGGTCAACGGCGCGGCCCTGGCGATGCACAGCTGGACCCAGCCGGGCGACGGCATCATCCTCTTTACCCCCGTCTACCACGCCTTTCACCGCGTGATCACCGCCGGCGGTCGCGAGGTCGTGCAGTTCGGGCTGGTCGAGAAGGCCGGCCGCTACGTGATGGACTTCGACGCCTACGAAGGCCAGATGACCGGGCGCGAGAAGATGATCCTGTTCTGCTCGCCGCACAATCCCGGCGGCCGGGTCTGGAGCGTCGAGGAACAGCGCGCCCTGGCGGCCTTTGCCGAGAAACACGACCTGATCGTCGTCTCGGACGAGATCCACTGCGACATCGTCCTGCCGGGCCACAAGCATGTGCCGTTTTCCGTCGCCGCGCCCGAGGCCGCGCACCGGACGGTGATGATGACCGCCTCGACCAAGACCTTCAACCTGGCCGGCATGCACACCGGCAACGTGATCGTCGAGGATCCCAAGCTGCGCGCCACGTTCGCGGCGACGGTTGCCGGGCTGGGCCTGTCGCCGAACGCCTTCGGCAAGCACATGGTCCCCGCCGCCTATTCGCCCGAGGGCGCGGCCTGGGTCGACGCGCTCTGTGCCTATGTCGCCGGCAACTGCGAGGTGTTCGACAAGGGCATCGCCGAGATCCCGGGCCTGCGCTCGATGAAGCTCGAAGGCACCTACCTGGCCTGGGTCGATTTCGCCGGCACCGGGATGGAACGTGACGAGGTGATGCAGCGGATCGCGGGTGAGGCGAAGATCGCGGTGAACCAGGGTCCGGCCTTCGGGCATGGCGGCGAAAGCTGGAACCGATTCAACCTCGCCACCCCGCGCGCGCGGGTCGAAGAGGCGGTCGAACGGCTGCAAAAGGCCTTCAAGGACCTGCAATAGGGTCTATTCGGGCGATGGCTGAGTTCGACCATATCGTCGTCATCGCCCCGGACCTTGCCGCGGGGCTCGACCACGTGGAGGCGGCCATCGGGGTGCGTCTGCCCAAGGGCGGATCGCATCCCTTGATGGGCACCCACAACCACCTCGTCCGGCTGGGCGAGGCCGCGTTTCTCGAGGTCATCGCCGTCGATCCCGACGCGCCCGCGCCGGCCCGCCCGCGGTGGTTCACGCTGGATCACCGCCCCGATCGCCCGCGGCTTGCGCACTGGGTGGTGCGGACCACCGACATGGCGGGGCTCCACCCCGCGCTGCCGACATCCAGCGGCCCGGCCCTGCGGGTCACCCGCGGGGATCTGCACTGGCTGCTGACCGTGCCCGAGGACGGTTCCCTTCCCGAGGGCGGCACCTTTCCCAGTCTGATTGAATGGGGCAACAGCCCGCTGCCGCCGCGTGCCATGCCCGGCGCCGGGCTGGAGCTGCGGCGCCTCGTGCTGAGCCATCCGGATCCCGCGCACCTGCAGGGCCTCCTTTCCGGCGTCATCGACGACCCGCGGGTCGAGGTGGCGGCGGGCCAGGCCCCCGCGCTGGCCGCGCTGATCCAGACGCCCGAGGGGCCGAAGTGGCTTGAGTAGAGCCTAGAGCGCTTCGAGTTTCGTCCGATAGACCTCGGGGATCGGCGCCGCCTTGCGCGCCTTGAGGTCGAAGTAGACGGTCACAGTCTCGGCCTCGGCCCTGAGGGAGTCGCTGGCGGCATCCGACATCCGGTGCAGGACGGTCATCGACTTGGTGCCCAGCTTCACCAATTCCGAGGTCACCACCACCGCCGTCCCGCGCGGCACCTCGTCAAGGTAACGGATCGTGTGCTGCACGTCGGCCCAGCCGAAATTCTCGTCGGTGACATGCCCGATCATCGCCAGCAGGACAAAGGCCGCGTCGTCGAACATGCCCAGGTAGTGGCGCACGTTCATGTGCCCCATCTCGTCGCAGTGCCAGGGTTGCACATAGGTCCGCAGGGTTTCGGTTCCGGCCATCTCGTCCTCCTTCTGTTGCGTCCCTATCCTCGACGTCGCGGCCAGAGTTGCAAGTCGCCGCCGCCCGTGGCCTTCTGCCGGAAACGGGAGGATCCGATGAGCGATACGACTTTCGACGGCAAGATCAGCTTTACCGTCCGTTACGACGGCGATGACCGCGCCAGTGGCGAGATGCCGGTGCAACCCGGTATCCTGAATCCCTTCGGCACGGTGCATGCCGGGGCGATGATCTGGTTCGCCGATGTCCTGGCAACGCGGCTGGTTCTGGGCGGGGCCGAGGTGTCGAAGGGCATGCAGGGCTTTCCCCTTGCGGTGAACCTGAACGCAAACCTGCTGGCCAACACGCGCGAAGGCACGCTGACCGCACGGGCGGAATACGTGAAAAAGGGGCGTCGGCTGAGCGTGGTCCGCACGCAGGTCCTCCGCCCAGATGGGCGGGTCATGCTGGACATGACAACCAGCCACGTTCCTTCGGAATAGGGTCTATTTCGCGTCCGGGTCGGGGTGCCGGTCCGGGTGCGCGGCGGCAAAGGCCGGATGCTCGAGGCAGGCGGCGGTGATCGCGGTCAGCCGCGGCAGGCAGGTGGTGTCGACCGAGAACCGCCCGGCATTTCGCATCTGCGGCACGATGCAGATGTCGGCCAGCCCCGGCGTCGCGCCAAAGGCATAGGATCCGCCGTGGTCCTCGCGCGTCAGCAGCGCCTCGCAGGCGGCCAGCCCGCGCGCGATCCAGGTCTGCGCCCAGCTCCGCTGGCCGGCGGCGCCAATGCCATGGTCTTCGGCCAGCAGCCGGAGCGTGCCGGAGTTCTGCAGCGGATGCACGTCGGCCACCACGATCTGCGCAACCGCGCGGGCATGGGCCCGGTCGATCGGCGCTGTCGGCAGGAAAGGCGGGGCCGGCTGGACCTCGTCGAGGTATTCGAGGATGGCCATCGATTGCGAAATCGGGCCGTCATCGGTGATCAGGGTCGGGATCCGGCCCTGCGGATTGATCGCGAGATAGGGCGCCTCGTAGAATTCGCCATCGCGGAGGTTCACCACCTCGGCGTCGATCCCCTTGAGGTTCAGCGCGATCCGGCAGCGGTAGGCCGCCGAGGATCCGGACCGCGAGAGCAGTTTCATTCGGGATCGCCGAGGGTCAGCACGACCGGGGCCAGCCCGTCGACCGTGCCCTCCAGCGTCGATCCCGCGGTCACCGCGCCGACACCGGCCGGGGTGCCGGTATAGATCAGGTCGCCGGGGCCGAGGTGATAGTATTGCGACAGGTGCGCGATCACGTCCGGGACCTTGTGGATCAGCTCGGTCAGGGTGGCATCCTGCCGCGTCTCGCCGTCGACGGTCAGGCGGATCGCCTGGTCCGAAACAGTCCCGAACTCGGCCGCCTTGGTGATTTCCGCGATCACGGCGGCCCCCTCGACATCCTTGCCCAGGGACCATGGCCGGCGCTTGTCCTTGGCCTCGCCCTGCCGGTCGCGGCGCGTCATGTCGAGGCCGGTGGCATAGCCATAGACCGCCGCGGCACCTTCGTCGGGCGTGCAACGGAAGACCGGTGCGCCGAGGGCGACGACGAACTCCATCTCGTGGTGGTAATCCTCGGTCCCCGGCGGATAGGGCAGGGTCGCGCCGCTGAGGACCAGGTGCGCGGGCGACTTGGTGAAGTAGAACGGCGCCTCGCGGTCGACCTCGTTCCCCATCTCGGCGGCATGGGCGGCATAGTTGCGGCCGACGCAGAAGATGCGGCGCACAGGGTAGCCTTCGGTCTCGCCCTTCACGGGCACATCGGGGATCGGGGGCAGGGCGAAGAGGCTCATGGTGCGTCCTTGTCAGAAGCGGTTGCGCGGGATCCTACTGCGGTTCGGCGGCAGGGAAAAGCGGGGCGGCGATAGCGGGAGAACAGGCTCTATCCAAGGCCGAACACCGCCATGCTGGTGACCCAGAGCGACAGCGCCACGCCGCAGCAGATGGTGTAGGCGCCGTTCCACTGCCAGCCGACCCGGAACGACGAGATGCCCGCGAAATTGCCCAGGAGGAGCGTCGTCGCCGCGAAGGGCGAGTTGGCGCCAGAGAGCGCCCAGCCCCCGGTGAAGGCGATGAAGACCGCCGTGGGGGTCACGCCCAGCACCTCGGGATCGGGCACGAAGGGATAGATCAGCGTGGCCGACAGGATCGGGTTCATCCCCAGTTGCCCGGTCAGCGGCATCAGCCAGACCACCGCGACCAGCACCGCCCAGCCGGGCAGCACGTGCAGGTCAAAGCCCGTCGCCTCGATCATCGGGGTCAGCAGGACCGCGCCGATCGAGCCAATGTACCCGGCCATCGACAGCAGCAATAGTTCGTCCCTGTAACGGGGCAGATCTCCGGTCACGTAGGTTCCGATCCGGCGCCCGGCATGGCGCGCCTTGGCGCCCGCCGGTCCCTGGATCGCGAACCAGCAGGCCGAGATCACAGGCACCACGACCAGCATGATCGCGGTGATCCTGAGGCCCGTCGCCTCGTGCAGGCCGATGGCTAGCGACATCAGCAGCACCAGCAGACCGCCAAGCGGCAGCACGGCGCGCCAGGTCTCGTCCTCGCGGGGTTTCGGCGGGTTGGGGTTGTGCACCCTCGGCTTGAAGATGGTGTCGAGGGCCCAGCCGATCGACACCAGCAGGAAGGACGAGACCAGCGCGTAGGGCAGGGTCCGGCCCCAGTTCACGCCGGGGATCAGCGACGAGGTGATGGCGACCGCGAAGGCGAGCGGCGACCACGGCAGCATCGACCCGAACCCGCGTTGAATCGCCAGCAGCATCCGCCGCATGCGGTGCTGGCGGATCACCGGATCGGGTTCCTCCTGCGCGGCCGAGGTGGCGAGCGAGCCGAGCAGCGCGATGGCACCGTAGTTCAGCAGCAGCGCAAAGGCCTGCCCGCCCACCGTCAGCGCAAGGTAGCGCCGTCCGGGCGGCTGGTGCGCGAGGTAGAGACCGCAATCCCGGATCGCGGGCGAGCCGTCGGCGGCGTGCCGCAGCGAGGTCAGGGCCGAGAAGAAGGCCGCGATGAAGGCGCCGCGGTCCAGCGCCTGCAGGATGGTGCTGTCCCAGTCGGGGCGCGAGGCGACGGCAAGCCCGCTGAGCCCGAGCGCCACGGCGACGAACACCAGCCGCCCGCGCCGGACCCTTGGCGCGACCAGCAGGATCAGCACCGGAAGGGTCAGCGCGGCGGCGGTTCCGGTCCAGCCCGGACCGCCAAGCTGCGACCAGGCGACAAGCGCGGTCAGGATGACGATGACCGGCCCGGTCAGTCGGATGTCGAGGGGGGTCTGGTCCGGCCCCGCGCTCATGCGCCGGCAAGCAGCGCGAGGTGGCGGAGGGCCA
This sequence comes from Pseudooceanicola sp. LIPI14-2-Ac024, assembly GCF_042188925.1. GTDB lineage: Bacteria > Pseudomonadota > Alphaproteobacteria > Rhodobacterales > Rhodobacteraceae > Pseudooceanicola. The sequence goes on along the minus strand of NZ_CP170102.1, from coordinate 2,648,252 downwards.
GCTGGTAGCCCTGGGTGCCGCATCCGGCGATCACCCCCTCGGCGCGGGCCGAGACATAGGAGTGATGGCGGAAGCTCTCGCGCTTGTGGATGTTCGAGATATGCACCTCGACCACCGGCGCTTCGTAGGCGTTCAGCGCGTCGAGGATCGCGACCGAGGTGTGCGAATAGGCGCCGGGGTTGATGATGATCCCCTGCGTCGTGCCGCGCGCCTCGTGGATCCAGTCGACCAGCTGGCCCTCGTGGTTCGATTGCCGCAACTCGATCTCGATCCCGAACTCCTGCCCGAGGGTCCGGCACTCGGCCTCGATGTCGGCGAGGGTGGTGCGGCCGTAGATCTCGGGCTGACGCTGCCCCAGCAGGTTCAGGTTGGGGCCGTTGAGGATCAGGATTTTCGTCATGGGACCATTCCGTTCCGGATGGCCGATGGGTGCCACGGCGTCCGGGCGGGTGCAATGCCCGATCTGGACAGGGCGCGCGGTTTGCGTTCACCTGTGACGCAGGCTCTTCCGTTCACAGGTGATTTCATGATCCGTCCCGCGCTCTCCGACCTCATCGCACAGGGCCGGGGGGATGCGCCGGCCGACACCGTGTTGCGCGGCGGGCGGGTACTGGACGTGGTGACCGGGTCATTCATCGACGGCGACGTGGCGATCTGCGGCGACACGATCGTCGGCATCGGCGCGAACTACGAGGGGCGTGAGGTGATCGACGTCTCGGGAAAAACCCTCGTTCCCGGTTTCATAGACACGCATCTGCACATCGAAAGCTCGCTGGTCACCCCGCAGGAATTCGACCGCTGCGTCGGTCCGCGCGGGGTGACGACGGCGATCTGCGACCCGCACGAGATCGCCAATGTCATCGGCGTGCCGGGGATCGAATACTTCCTGGCCTGCGCGCGCGAGACGGTGATCGACATCCGGGTGAACCTGTCGTCCTGCGTCCCGTCGAGCCACATGGAGACCGCCGGGGCCGAGATCCCGGCCGAGGATCTGGTGCCGCTGATGGACGATCCGGCGGTGATCGGGCTGGCGGAGTTCATGAATTATCCCGGCGTGATCTTCCAGGATCCGGGCTGCATGGCGAAATTGGAGGCATTTCGCGGACGCCACATCGACGGCCACTGCCCCCAGCTGCTGGGAAAGGACCTGAATGCCTACATTTCCGCCGGCATCCGAACCGAGCACGAGGCCACCACCGCCGAGGAGGCGCGCGAGAAGCTGCAGAAGGGGATGCGCGTCCTGATCCGCGAAGGCTCCGTGTCGAAGGACCTGCATGCCCTTCACCCGCTGCTGACCGACGTGACCTCGGCCTACATGTGCCTGTGCACCGACGACAGGAACCCGCTGGATATCGGCGAGCACGGGCATCTCGACTACATGATCCGCGAACTGATCCGGCTCGGCTGCCCGCCGCTGGCGGTCTACCGCGCTGCCAGCCTCTCGGCGGCCGAGGCGTTCGGGCTGAAGGACCGGGGCCAGATCGCTCCGGGCAAGCGGGCCGACATCGCGGTGATCGATTCGCTGGAAAGCTGCCGTGCCTCGATGGTCCTGGCGGGGGAGTCGTCCTCGCGGATGCAGCATTTGCGGCGCGAAAGCCGGTGGCGCCGGTCGGCCGCAACTCGGTCAAGGCGCCGACCGTCACGCCCGAGGATTTCCGCACCACCGCGAACCGGAGCAAAACCGACGTCATCGGCATCATCGACGGCAAGATCATCACCGAGCACCTGCACGAGGACATCTCGGTCGAGGACGGCGACAAGCTGCCCGACCCGGCGCGTGACCTGGTCAAGATCGCGGTCGTCGAGCGGCACGGCCGGAACGGCAACATCGCCACCGGCTTCGTTCGCGGCTTCGGGATGAAGCGCGGGGCCATCGCCTCGACCGTCTGCCATGATCACCACAATATCGCGGTTGTTGGGGTCGATTACGACGACATGGCGCTGGCCGCGAACCGGCTGGGCCAGATCGAGGGCGGCTTTGTTGTGGTGCAGGATGGCAAGGTCCGGGCCGAGCTGCCACTGCCGGTTGCGGGGTTGATGAGCCTTGCACCCTTCGAGGCGGTGCATCACGATCTGGTCAGCCTGCGTGCCGCGGCCAAGGCGCTTGGCGTGACGCTCGAAGAGCCGTTCCTGCAACTCGCCTTCCTGGCGCTGCCGGTGATCCCGGCGCTCAAGATCACCGACCGGGGCATGGTCGATGTGGTGAAGTTCGAGATCATCTCGTGACCCGCCGCGACAATTTCTGCAGTGCGAAATGAATTTCTGCTAATTGACCTCACCGTCCGCGCGGCATAGCTTGCCGGCCGACAGGGGAGGAGCGGGGCACAGGTCTGTGCCGCGGTGCCTCTCCATACCTGAAGTTCGAAGAGGGCACCCCCATGGCTGAGACGACACCCGTCAATGACGTGATCTCGATCGCGCAGGAGGGCGACATCGCGCTCGTCTGCATCGACAACCCGCCGGTGAACGCCACCGGTCAGGCGGTGCGGCAGGGCCTGCTCGACGCGATGGAAAAGATCGGCACCTCGGCCAAGGTCATCGCGATCTACTGCGCCGGCCGCACCTTTGTCGCGGGCGCGGACATCAAGGAATTCGGCAAGCCTCCGCTCGCCCCGTCGCTGCCCGACGTGCTGAACCAGATTGAGGACAGCGCCGTGCCGGTAATCTCGGTCATCCACGGCACCGCGCTTGGCGGCGGGCTGGAACTGGCGCTGGCGACCCATGCCCGCGTCGTGATCGAAGGCGCTAAGATCGGCCTGCCCGAGGTGCTGCTGGGTCTGCTGCCGGGCGCCGGCGGCACGCAGCGGCTGCCGCGCCTCGCCGGTCTGCCGTTCTCGCTCGATGTGATCCTGTCGGGCCGCCAGGTTTCGGCCAAGGAAGCGCTCGAAAAAGGCGCGGTGGACCGTGTCGTCGCCGGTGAGCCGCGCGCGGTTGCGCTGGCCGCCGCCCAGGAGGTGCTGGACGGCACGCTCGCCACCCGCAAGACCAAGGACCTGACGGCGGAGTACGACGCCAAGGTGATCGAGGACACGCTGGCTGGCGTGAAGAAGAAGAACCCGCACCTGATTTCGCCGGTGAAGTGCGTCGAGGCGGTCGCCGCCTGCAACAAGCCGCTTGAAGAGGGTCTGAAAGTCGAGCGTCAGTGCTTCATCGACTGCATGCAGACCCCGCAGCGCGCGGGCCTGATCCACGCATTCTTCGGCGAGCGCGCGGTGTCGAACATCCCCGAGGCCAAGGGCGACACCCGCCCGCTGGACAAGGTCGGCGTGATCGGCGGCGGCACGATGGGGTCGGGCATCTCGACCTCGTGCCTGCTGGCCGGGATCCCGGTGCGGCTGATCGAGGTTGCGCAGGACGGGCTCGACCGTGGCGTGGCGACGATCACCAAGAACCTCGATGGCGCAGTGTCGCGCGGCAAGCTGAGCGCCGACAAGCGCGATGCGGCGCTGGCGATGCTGGAGCCGAGCCTGGCGATGGAGGACCTCGCCGACGTCGACCTGGTGATCGAGGCGGTGTTCGAGAAGATGGAGATCAAGAAGGAGATCTTCGGCAAGCTCGACACCATCTGCAAGCCGGGCGCGATCCTCGCGTCGAACACCTCTTACCTCGACGTGAACCAGATCGCCGGGATGACCAACCGTCCCGAGGACGTGCTGGGCCTGCACTTCTTCTCGCCCGCGCACGTGATGCGCCTGCTCGAGATCGTGCAGGGCGCCAAGACCGCGCCGGACGTGCTGGCGACCGGTTTTGCCCTTGCGAAGAGACTGAAAAAGGTCGGCGTGCTGGCGCAGGTCTGCGACGGGTTCATCGGCAACCGCATCCTCGGCCACTATTCCAAGGTCAACGCCTTCCTCGTGCTCGACGGCGCCTCGCCGCAACAGGTGGACAACGCGCTCGAGGGCTTCGGCCTCGCCATGGGGCCGCACAAGGTCGGTGACCTCGCCGGCCTCGACATCGGCTACATGAACCGCCAGCGGATGAAGGAAGAGGGGCTCGACCCGAACGCCCGCTACGGCGGCGACGTGGCCGACCGGATCGCCGAAAAGGGCTGGTACGGGCGCAAGACCGGGCAGGGCTACTACATCTATGAGGCCGGCGCGCCGGTGCCGAACCCCGAGGTGGCGACCATCATCGACGAGGTCCGCGCCGAGAAGGGCATCACGCCGCAGAGCTTCACCGACGAGGACATCGTCGACCGCTACATGACGGCGATGATCTCGGAAGCCGCCCGCGTCGTAGAAGATGGGACCGCCAAGCGCCCCGTCGACGTCGACATGGTCTTCCTGTTTGGCTACGGCTTCCCGCGGTTCCGTGGCGGTCCGCTCCACTACGCCGACACGATCGGCGCCAAGGAGCTGGTGAGCCGGATCGAGACATATGCGCAGGAAGACCCGAACTACTGGCAAGTGCCCGAACTTCTGCGCAAGATGGCAGCCGACGGCACGACTTTCGCTGATCTCAACAAGGAGGGTTGAGGAATGGATCTGACCTTTACCGAGGAAGAACAGGCCTTCCGCCAGGAAGTCCGCGATTTCTTCAAGGAGAACCTGCCCGACGACATCCGCGACGCGGTGAAGAACGGCGGTGAGCTGACCAAGGAAATCATGGAGCGCTACCACGCGATCCTGAACAAGAAGGGCTGGCTCGCCACGACCTGGGACGAGGAATACGGCGGCCCCGGCTGGACGCCGGTGGAACGGCACATCTTCGACGAGGAAAGCTGCCGCGCCTACGCCCCCCGGATCGTGCCCTTCGGTCTGAACATGCTGGGGCCGGTGCTGCAGAAGTTCGGCTCCCAGGAGCAGAAGGACTATTACCTGCCGCGCATCCTGAACGGCGACGACTGGTGGTGCCAGGGCTATTCGGAACCGGGCGCCGGCTCCGACCTCGCCTCGCTCAAGACCCGCGCGGTGCGGGACGGCGATCACTACGTGATCAACGGCCAGAAGACATGGACCACGCTCGGCCAGCATGCCGACTGGATCTTCTGCCTCTGCCGGACCGATCCGGACGTGAAGCAGCAGGAAGGCATTTCCTTCATCCTCGTCGACCTCAAGACGCCGGGGATCGAGATGCGCCCGATCAAGCTGATCGAGGGCGGTCACGAGGTGAACGAGGTGTTCTTTACCGACGTGCGCGTTCCGGTCGAGAACCTGGTGGGCAAGGAAAACCAGGGCTGGACCATCGCCAAGTACCTGCTGACCCACGAACGCACCGGCATCGCCGGCGTCGGGTTCTCGATGCTCGGGCTGGAAGAGGTGAAGGCGCTGGCGCGCAAGACGATCCGCAACGGCAAGCCGCTGATGCAGGATCCACTGTTCGCCGCCCGCGTCGCGCAGGTCGAGGTCGACCTCGAGGCGATGAAGATCACCAACCTGCGGATGCTCTTCAAGGCGCAAAAGCAGGGTGCCCCGGGGCCGGAAACCTCGATCCTCAAGATCAAGGGTACGGTCATCAACCAAGAGCTCAAGGACCTCGCGCGCCGGGCGCTCGGGCCGTCGGCGGCTCCGTTCCCGGGCCACATCACCGATGGCAACCTCGCGCTCGCCCCGGCGGATCACGCCAACGACGCCGCGCGTTACTTCAACAACCGCAAGACCTCGATTTTCGGCGGGTCCAACGAGATCCAGCGGAACATCCTGTCGAAAGCCGTGCTGGAGCTCTGATTGATGGATTTTGACCTGACCGAAGACCGGCAGATGCTGTCGGACAGCCTGAACCGTTTCCTGGCTGACAAGTACCCGGCAGAGCACCGCAACAAGGTGGCCTATGCCGAACCCTACCACGACCCCGCGCTCTGGGGCGAACTGGCCGAGCTCGGCGCGCTCTTTGCGCTGGCCCCCGAGGACAAGGGCGGCTTCGGCGGCGCGGGCTTTGACATCTCGGTGGTGTTCGAGGCGCTCGGCCGCGTGATCTGCCCCGAACCGGTGCTGGGCGCGCTGATGGCGTCCCGCATCCTGTCGCACACCGACGCGGACCAGGAAAAGCTGCTCTCGGGCGAGATGAAGGCGGCCGTCGGCCTGGGCGAGATCGAAGCGCCCTACGACATCGACTACATCAAGACCGAGGCCAAGAAGGACGGCGATGCCTACCTGCTGACCGGCCGCAAGAGCGCGGTCTACGGCGGGCAGGCGGCGGATGTCTTCCTGATCGCGGCCAAGCTCGACGGCAATGTCGCGGTGTTCAAGGTCAAGGCCTCGGACGCCTCGGTCACCGGGTACGGCATGATCGACGGCGCGGGTGCCGCCGAGGTGCTGCTGGACAACACGCCGGCGACGCTGGTGCTGGCCGACGGCGCGGCAGCGGTGCAGGACGCGATCAACGCGGGCATCGTGGCGCTGTGTTCCGAAGCGGTCGGCGCGATGGAAGTGCTGCACGCGATGACGGTCGACTACCTCAAGCAGCGCAAGCAGTTTGGTCGTGCCATCGGCACCTTCCAGGCGCTGCAGCACCGCGCCGTGGACATGCTGACCGAGATCGAGCAGTCGCGCTCCATCGTCATCAAGGCGGCGTCCGAGCTGGATGGCGAGGATGCCACCAAGTTCTGCGCCATGGCCAAGAACCTGATCGGCCGCGCCGGTCGCCTCGTGGCCGAGGAAGCGATCCAGATGCACGGCGGCATCGCGATGACCTGGGAATACCCCGGCTCGCACTATGCCAAGCGCATCATCATGATCGACGCCCAGCTGGGCGACACCGACTACCAGCTTGAAAAGGTCGTCGCGGCGGCCTGAGGCCCCGCAGACGGACATGCGGATGCGCGTCGCCCCCGGGCGGCGCGCATTTTCTTTTGTCGGGGACCTGCCTGGGGGCTATGTCCTCTGGAACGGCAATCCACCCTGCACGCGAGGCGCGGCATGAAACCGATACGCTCCGGCGAGGTCACCATCGCGACCGAAAGCTTCGGCGACCCCGCCGATCCTCCCGTCGTGCTGGTGATGGGGGCAACGGCCTCGATGCTGGGCTGGCCCGAGCCGTTCTGCATGGCGCTGTCGCACCGGGACCGGTTCGTCATCCGCTACGATCACCGTGACACCGGGCAATCCACCACCGTCGCGCCGGGGGCGGCGGACTACGCGGTCGAGGACATGGTGGCCGACCTCTTCGCGGTGCTCGACGGCTACGGGCTGGCCGCCGCGCACCTCGTCGGCATGTCGCTGGGCGGCTACATCGCGCAGATGGCGGCGCTGACCGACCCGGACCGGGTGCTGAGCCTGACGTTGCTGGCGTCGGAACCTCTGGGCTGGGACGGAGAGCCGCTGCCGCATATCGCGCCCGCGTTCCTCGACCACTTCGCGGGTTTCGCCACGCTCGACTGGTCGAACCGGGACGCGGTGGCCGCCTTCCTGCTCGAGATTGACCGCCTGTCGGCCGGATCGGCCTATCCCTTCGACGGGGCCGCAGCGTCAGAGCGGATCGGTGCGGTGATCGACCGGGCCGGGAATCTGCCCGCGATGTTCAACCACGGCACTGTCGCGACGCGCGAAGACTGGACCGGCCGGTTCCGCGACATCCGCCAGCCGGTTCTGGTGGTGCACGGCGCTGAGGATCCGATCCTGCCGCCGGACAACGGCCGCGCCCTCGCCGAGGGGATCGCAATCGCCCGCCTGCTGCTGATGCCGGGCCTGGGCCACGAGCTGCCCGCACAGGTCCTGCCCTCGCTGGTAGAGCTGATTGCCACCCACACCCGGCGGTGACGCTGGGTCACGAGGCTGGCGCGCCGCTGCGTCCCTCCCCATGTTGAGGACAGCACAGGAAAGGTCGCGCCCATGTCGCATCCTCTGAACTGGATCATCGACGGATACCTGAAGACCGCCGAGGAAAACGGCGCCTTCGACAACCTGCCCGGCGCGGGCAAGCCCCTGCCCAAGCGGGAGGATCCCCGCGATGCCCTGCTCAGCCACGTCAGCCGTGAGCACAAGATCAAGCCGCCCATCGTCGTGATGCGCGAGCAGATCGTCGCGTCGCAGGCGCGTCTGAAGGACCTGAGCGATCCCGACGCCCGCAAGGCCGAGATGAAGGTGCTGGCCGACCTGCAGATGCGCCTGGCGATGGAGCTCGAGGCGTTTCGCCGGTTCGGATGAGCCTCAGGCGCGCCGCGCCAGCGCCAGCACGGTGTCGACATCGGCGCTGAGGGGCAGGGCGCCGGTCATGACGTCCTCGACCGCGATCCATGCCGCCTCGTGCACGTCGTCGGCACCCGCCGGAACCCCGACCGGATCGGCGCAGAGCACGGCGACCAGCAGGAAATGATGCCGCAGGACCCCGTCCGCATCCCGGTGAATCGCGTCGATGGTGGTCAGCGTGCCGCGCGGCGTGGCGCTTACCCCGGTTTCCTCGTGCAGCTCGCGGGCGGCGGCCTCGGCCACCGTCTCTCCCGGTTCGACATGCCCGCCGGGATAGCCCCAGAGCCCCGCGTCGGGCGGGTTCCGGCGGCGCACCAGAAGGACGTGATTGTCCTTGAGGACGACGGCAAGGGCGGCAAGGCGGGGCGTGACGGTCATGGGCAAGCCCTAGCCCGGTCGGACGGGCGGGGAAAGGGCGGAACGCAAACGGGGCCGGCATGGCCGGCCCCGTGCGATTCGACCCTGATGCGGGGAGTTACTGGACTTCGATGATCCGGATTTCGACCCGGCGGTTCAGTGCGCGGCCCTCGGCGGTCTGGTTGGTGGCACGCGGCTGATCCTCGCCCCGGCCGATCGAGGTGACCCGGCCCGGCGCCACGCCGCCCGAGATCAGCACGTTCGCGACCGACTGCGCCCGGCGCTCGGAAAGCCCCTGGTTGTGCGCGGCCGAGCCGGTGTTGTCGGTGTGGCCGACGACGACGACCCGGGTGCCCGAGTATTTCTGGATCGAGTTCGCCACGGTGTAGAGCTGCTGCGTCTGGTTGGGGTAGAGCGTGTAGCTGTCGGTTGCGAAGAGGATGTCCTGCGGCATGGTCAGGATCAGTTCCTGGCCGGTGTTGGTGATCTGCACGTTGCCCGGAAGCTGGTTGCGCAGCTCGGCCTCCTGCCGGTCCAGCGCGCCGCCGGCGACCGCGCCCGCGGTGCCGCCGATGATCCCGCCGATCGCGGCGCCCTGCGCGTCGCCGCCGATGATCGCGCCGGTGATCGCGCCCAGCCCGGCGCCGATCGCGGTGCCTTGCCGCGTGTTGCGGTAGCCATCATCGGGGTTTTCGCAGGCGGCCAGCGTCAGGGCCGCAAGGCCGAGCGCCACGAATTTGGTAGAAGTCTTGATGGTCATGATGACCCCCCTCGGGTGGAAAAATCACTGTTTCAGGATGCTTATATCAAAGCGTACCCGATGCCTAACGCACATGCGCGAGAGGGTCAGCAACTTTCCGCCCAGAAGGTTTCGATCAGGTCGCCTCGGCCCGGGCGCTTTCCCAGGCCAGCATGGCGCGCTTGACCGGCAGGCCCCAGTGATAGCCGCCAAGCCCGCCGCTCTTGCGGATCGCCCGGTGGCAAGGGATCAGGAAGCTGACCGGGTTGCGCCCGACCGCGGTGCCAACGGCGCGGACCGCGCGCGGCTTGCCGATGCTGTCCGCGATCTCGGAATAGGTGGTCACGTGCCCCGAGGGAATTTGCAACAGCGCCTCCCAGACCTTGATCTGGAACGGGGCGCCGATCATGTGCAGCGCGGTCTCGCCCTTCTGTTCGAACGCGGCCTGGACCCAGGTGTCCAGCGCACCCGGCGCCGCGACGAATTCCGCCCCCGGCCAGCGCCCGCGCATGTCGGCCATCGCCGCGTCCCGCCCGGTTTCGGCGGTAAAGGCGATGCCGCAGATACCACGCTCGGTGCCCATCACCAGCGCCTCGCCGAAGGGGCTGTCGACATGGTCCCAGCGGATCGTCAGGCCTGCGCCGCCGCGGGCAAAGTCGCCGGGGCTCATCGCCTCCCACCTCAGGAAGAGGTCGTGCAGCCGCCCGGTGCCCGAAAGCCCGGAATGGTGCGCGGCGTCGAGCGTGGTGAAGCGGTCGGCCAGCAGCAGCTTGGCCTGCCCAAGCGCGAGGTATTGCTGGTACCGCTTGGGCGAGACGCCGACCCAGGCGGAAAACACCCGCTGGAAATGTGCCGGGCTCATGCCCATCTGCGCCGCCAGCTCGTCCAGCGTCAGCGTGCCCTCGGCCGCGTCGATCAGGTCAAGCGCCCGGCGCATGACCTGGAAGTGATAGCCGTCCTCGAAATTCTCATGGCGCATGGTGCAGCCCTCCATCTTGCCGACAATCTAGCGGCGGGGCCCACGCCAAGCGACCCGGATATTGCGCAAAGCGGGCACGGCGGCCTCAGGTGCCTGCGACCGGTGCCATGACCCTTGCCACCCAGCCCCCGCGGCGCTAGGCAGAAGCCGCCTTATCGAGAGGGGGAAGGATGGCCGAGGACGATCCGAAAACGCTGGTGTCCACCGAATGGCTGGACGCGCATCTCAAGGACCCGGATCTGCGGATCCTGGATGCCACCACCTTTCTGCCCGGCGCCGGACGCGATGCCCGGGCCGAGTACGAAGAGGCCCACATCCCCGGCGCGCGCTTCTTCGACATCGACGATGTCAGCGACGGCCGGTCCGACCTGCCGCACATGGCGCCCCCGGTCGAAAAGTTCATGTCGCGCCTGCGCGCCATGGGCGTCGGCGACGGCCACCAGGTGGTGGTCTACGACACCCACGGCCTGTTCTCGGCCGCCCGCGTCTGGTGGCTGTTCCGCCTGATGGGCCAGGACGACATCGCCGTGCTCGACGGCGGGTTCCCGAAATGGCAGGCCGAGGGCCGCGCCATCGACGACATGGAGCCGCTGATCCGCGACCGCCATATGACGGTGCGCCGCCAGAACCAGCTAGTGAAGGACGTGACCCAGGTCTCGGCCGCCTCGAAGCTGGGCGACTACGCCATCGTCGACGCCCGCGCCGCCGCCCGTTTCCGCGGCGAGGTCGAGGAACCGCGCAAGGGCCTGCGTTCGGGTCACATTCCCGGCTCGCGCAACGTCCCCTACACCGACCTGCTGAACGCCGACGGCACGATGAAGAGCGTCGAGGAGACGGCGGCGATCTTCACTGCTGCCGGCGTCGACCTGAAGAAGCCGGTGATCACCACCTGCGGCTCCGGCGTCACCGCCGCCGTGCTGTCGCTGGCGCTGGAACGCATCGGCAAGCGCGACCATTCACTCTATGACGGGTCCTGGACCGAGTGGGGGGCCTTCCCCACGCTGCCCGTCGCCACCGGAGAGGCCTGATGTTCGAACAGCTCAAGGAGCAACCCGCCGACAAGATCCTGGCGCTGATGGAGACCTTCAAGACCGATCCGCGCAACGACAAGATCGACCTGGGCGTCGGCGTCTACAAGAACCCCGAGGGCATCACCCCGGTGATGCGGGCGGTCAAGGCCGCCGAACAGCGGATCTGGGAAAGCCAGGAGACCAAGGCCTACACCGGCCTCGCCGGCGACCCGGTCTTTGGCGACGCGATGATCGGCCTGGTCCTTGGGGATGCGGTCAGCCGTGACCAGGTGTCGGCCGTGGCGACCCCGGGCGGCACCGGCGCGGTGCGCCAGGCGTTCGAACTGATCCGCATGGCCAACCCCGGCGCGCGGATCTTCGTGTCGGACCCGACCTGGCCCAACCACCTGTCGATCCTGAAGTACCTCGGGATGGAAACCGTGATGTATCGCTACTTCGACAGCGCCTCGGGCGGGGTCGATTTCGGCGGCATGATGGAGGATCTCGGCCAACTCCGCGCGGGCGACGTGGTGCTGCTGCACGGCTGCTGCCACAACCCGACCGGCGCCAACCTGAACCTGACCGAATGGAAGGCCGTCATCGCCAGGCTGAACGAGGCCGGCGCCCTGCCGATGATCGACATCGCCTACCAGGGCTTCGGCGACGGGCTGGACGAAGACGCGGCGGCCGTGCGCCTGGTGGCCTCGTCGGTGCCGGAATGCCTGATCGCGGCGTCCTGCTCGAAGAACTTCGGCATCTACCGCGAACGCACCGGCCTCTTGATGGCCGTGGCGCAGGACAGGGGCCTGGGCAAGGTGACCCAGGGCAACCTCGCCTTCCTGAACCGGCAGAACTACTCCTTCCCGCCGGACCACGGCGCGCGGATCGTGTCGACCATCCTGACCGATGGCGACCTGACCGCCGACTGGAAGGCCGAGCTGGAAGAGGTGCGGCTGACCATGCTGGGCCTGCGCGAACAGCTCGCGTCCGAACTTCAGCGGCTCTCCGGCTCCGACCGGTTCCACTTCCTCGGCCAGCACCGCGGCATGTTCTCGCGCCTCGGCTGTTCGCCCGAACAGGTCGAGATCCTGCGCAAGGACCATGGCATCTACATGGTGGGTGACAGCCGGATGAACATCGCCGGTCTGAACAGGACGACCGTGCCGCTGCTCGCCAAGGCGATCGTCGACGCGGGCATCTGAGCCTGGAAAAGGGGGGCTGTCCGCCCCCCTCTTGCGCCTTCGGCCCAATTCACCCCCCGAGGATATGCAACCAGGGGAAAGCAAGGTTTCGTTAACCTTGTCGCGTCACAGTGTGGCGGCGGTACAGCTGGGAAGCGATGACCGCACCAGGGGAAGGTTTCAACCTTCCTGCGGGGGGCGTGTCCTCAGACCGTCCCCTGCTTTCCTCTGGTCGATGTATCCCGGGGGTGCGGGGGCAGCGCCCCCGCTCCGCCCTCTCAGTTGATCAGGCCGGCATGCCGCATGGCGCCGCGAATCAGGTCCTTGGTGCCGTCTTCGAGCGTGGTCAGCGGCAGCCGCACCTCGTCCGAGCAGAGGCCCAGTTCCGACATCGCGAACTTCGCGCCCGCCAGGCCCGGTTCGACAAAGATCGCCTCGTGCAGGGGCATCAGCCGGTCCTGGTAGTCGAGCGCCTTGGCGTAGTCGCCGGCCAGGGTGGCGGCCTGGAATTCCGCGCAGAGGCGCGGGGCGACGTTCGCGGTGACCGAGATGCAGCCGGTGCCGCCGTGCGCGTTGAAGCCGAGCGCAGTCGCGTCCTCGCCCGAAAGCTGGATGAAGTCGCGCCCGCAGGTGGCGCGCTGCATGCTGACGCGCTCGATCTTGCCGGTGGCGTCCTTCACCCCGATGATCCGCGGCAGCTTGGCCAGTTCGCCCATGGTGGCGGGCGTCATGTCGACGACCGAGCGGCCGGGGATGTTGTAGATGATGATCGGCAGGTCGCAGCTGTCGTGCATCGCCTTGAAGTGGGCGTACATGCCGCGCTGCGTCGGCTTGTTGTAGTAGGGCGTCACCACGAGCGCCGCGTCGGCGCCGACATTGGCGGCGTGCTGGATCAGGCGCACGCCCTCGGTCGTGGCGTTCGACCCGGCGCCGGCGATCACCGGCAGGCGGCCGGCCGAGAATTCGACGACGGCCTCGATGACCTCTTCGTGCTCGCGGTGACTGAGCGTCGGGCTTTCGCCCGTGGTTCCGACCGGCACGAGCCCGTTCGAGCCTTCTTCGACGTGCCAGTCGACCAGCTTCTTGAGCGTATCCAGATCGACTGCGCCGTTCTTGAACGGCGTGACGAGGGCGGGAATGGATCCCCTGAACATGGCACGCTCCTTTTCGTTTCGCTTGCCGACCCGGTCCGTTTCCTGTCGAAATCGTGTTTTGAGACGGCGGGGCGGTTGGTTATCCTAGGCGCTGTCTATCCAGAGTTCGTCGCAGGAAATGCAAGGGAAGTTCCGTTCTTTGGTCGCCTTCCTGGCGGTCGCAACTTGTCTCACCACCGGGCCCGCCGTCGCCGAGACGGCCGGGAGCGCGCCGCGCGTGGCGCCGCGGCCCCTGACCAGCGCCTTTCACGCCATGAACCGTGGCGACTGGGACACCGCGCGCGCCCTTGCGGCGCGTGACGGTGCGGTCGCCCGCGACCTTGTCGAATGGCACCGGCTGCGGTCGGACAACGGCACGCTGACCGATATCCTCGCCTTCCTGCAGCGGAGGCCGGACTGGCCGGGGCTCGACTACATGCGCAAGCAGGGCGAATACGCCCTGACTGGCGCCAGCGATGCCGACATCCTGGCCTATTTCCGGGACACGCCGCCGCAGACCGGGCGCGGGATCCTTCTGCATGCCGCCGCGCTGACGCGGGCGGGCGAGCGGGGCGAAGCCGAGGCCGAGATCGTGCTGGCCTGGCGCAGCATGGAACTGAGCCTCGTCGATCACGAGGCCTTTGTCGCCCGGCACCGCGACCTGCTGAAGCCGCACCATGCCGCGCGGCTCGACATGACGCTCTGGCGGCGGTGGCGGGACGACAGCGACCGGATGCAGCCGCTGGTCACCCAGGCGCAATGGAAGCTGGCCCAGGCGCGCCTGGCGCTGCAGCGGGCCGAGGCCGGGGTGGACGAACGCATCGACGCCCTGACCGCCGAGCAGAAGAAGGACGCGGGCCTGGCCTATGACCGCTTTGCCTGGCGGGTGTCCAAGGGCCGCCATGACGAGGCGCGCGACCTGATGCTGGAGCGGAGCGCGATTCCCGGCGGGCTGGGCATGGCCGAGGAATGGGCCAACCGCCGCCGCGGCTATGCCCGCGAGGAGATGCGCCAGGGCCGCCCGGACCGGGCCTATCGCCTGGCCTCGCAGCACCAGCTGCGCGAGGGGTCGGATTACGCCGACCTCGAGTGGCTGTCGGGCTACATCGCGCTGCGCAAGCTGAACGATCCGGCCACGGCGCTGAAGCATTTCGACAATTTCCTCGCCGCGGTCGAGACGCCGATCTCGCTGGGCCGGGGATATTACTGGAAGGGCCGGGCCTTCGAGGAAGCCGGCCGCAGCCAGGAGGCGCAGGAGGCCTATGCCGCCGGGGGCGCGCATCAGACCACGTTCTACGGGCTGCTGGCGGCCGAGAAGGCCGGGATGTCGCTGGACCCCGCGCTGACCGGGGCCGAGGAGGCAACCGACTGGCGCCGCGCAGGCCTGGCCGAGAACGATCTGCGCGAGGCGACGATGCTGCTGCTCGCCGCCGGCAACCGGCACCTGGCCGAACGGTTCCTGTCGCAGCTGACCGACCGCCTCGATTCGGCGCAACTGGCCAGCCTGGGGGCGCTGCTGGAATCGCAGGGTGAGACCCACCTCGAGGTGATGATGGGCAAGCGGGCGGCGCAGCGGTCGATCATCGTGCCGCGGCACTACTACCCGCTGCACCCAATGACCGCGATGGACCTGCCGGTGCCGATGGAGCTGGCGCTGTCGATCGCCCGGCGCGAGAGCGAGTTCGATCCCCGCGTGACCTCGCAGGCAGGGGCCGGGGGGCTGATGCAGCTGATGCCCGGCACCGCGCGGGACGTGGCGCGCGGGCTGGGGCTGGTGCACGAGGCCGACCGGGTCTGGAGCGACTGGAGCTACAACGCGCGGCTCGGCTCGACCTACCTGGCGGGACTGGCGTCGGATTTCGGCGGCAACGTCCTCCTGGTGTCGGCGGGTTACAATGCCGGGCCGGGCCGTCCGCCGCAGTGGATGGCGCTGTTCGGCGATCCGCGCAGCCGCGTGGTGGATGCCGTGGACTGGATTGAACACATCCCGTTCCGCGAGACGCAGAACTACGTGATGCGCGTGGCCGAGAGCCTGCCGATCTACCGTGCGCGCCTTGGCAAGCCACCGTTGCCGATGCCGTTCAGCGAAGAACTGAAGGGCAGCACCCTGAAGGTCGAGATGGACTGATCCGCGTGGCCGACGACCTGCTTGCCGAGCGGATCGCGTTGATCCGCGATCACCTTCCGACAGACACTGTTGCGGGGCTTTCCGGCCTTTTGCATCATGCCGCACGGCCCGAGGCGCGGGTGTCGCGGCTGGCCGAAACGCTGGGCACCACGGCCGTGGATCTCGCCCCGTTCTGGGCCTGGCTCTGGCCCGGTGGCGCGGGGCTGATCCACTACATCCGCGAAGCGCCGGGCGTGGTGCGCGGCCGCGTCGTGCTGGACCTTGGCGCAGGGTCGGGCCTGCTGGGGATCGCGGCGATGCAGCTGGGGGCGGCACGGGCGATCTGCGTCGATCTCGACCCGATGGCGCGGGCGGCGTGCCTGGCCAATGCCGCGGCGAACGGCGTGCGGGTCGAGGTGATCGACCGCGTGACGCCCAAGTCGCTGCCGGATTTCGACGTGCTGCTGGCAGGCGACGTGTTCTACGACCCCGAGGTGGCCGAGGCCGCGACCGCGGTGCTCGACGCGGCCCGATTGCGTGGCGCCGAGGTGCTGGTGGGGGACATCGGCCGCCACTGCCTGCCTAAGACCGGGCTGGAGGAACGCGCCGCCTACGAGGTGCGCGACGTGGGCGACGCGCCGTCGCAGCCGCCCTGGCGCGTCCGGGTGCTGGACTGGCCGCTGCTGACCGGCGCGACCTAGCTGCCGCGGTAGCGGAAGACGCCGGTGCCGGTGGCCGCGACGTTGCCCAGTTCGTCGCTGATCTTGGCCTCGCCGAAAAAGCTCTTGCGCCCGCCGCCGGTGCGCCAGCCTTCGGCAACCAGTGTCTGGCCCTTTAGCTGGCCCATGTAGTTGACGTTCAGCGACAGGGTCATGCCCAGTTTCCGATTGTCGGGATCGCCGGTGTAGCAGCCGGCAAAGCCCATGACCGTGTCGCACATCAGCGCATGCACGCCGCCGTGCAGGATGCCGTAGCGATTGCCGAGGAAGTCGGCCAGCGGCAGGTCGAAGCGGGCGTAGTCCTCGCGCCAGTCGACCAGGTAGAAGCCGATGTGCTTCTGAAACGGGTAGGGCGCCTCGACCAGCGCGGGGTCGAGTGAAGATGCGTCTTTCATCCTGTTCCTTTCCTCAGACCGACCGCGCGGCCTCGAGCCCGAATTCGGCGAACCGCGGGACCCCGGCGGCGACCTGTGCGGCGCGCGCGGGGTTCGAGGCGGTGCCGTCGATCAGGCGCTTCCTGATGCCCTGCAGGATGCCCGCCATGCGGAAGCAGGTGAAGGCGAGGTAGAAGCCGAAGCCGGGGATTTCCGAAATTCCGGCGTTCCGGCAATAGGCGTCGATGAATTCCTGGTCTTCCATCACGCCTTGCGCCTTGCGGTCGACGCCTTCGAGGCCCCGGCTTTCCTGCGGCATGTTCCACTGCATCACCACGGCGGCGACATCGGCATAGGGATGGCCAGTGGTCGACAGCTCCCAGTCCAGCACGGCGACGCAGGCGGTGTCGGTCGGGTGGAACAGCATGTTGTCGATGCGGTAGTCGCCGTGGGCCAGCGTGCGCAGCCCGTCATCGCCGGGGATGTTGTCGCCCAGCCAGGCCATCAGCTCTTCCATCGCCGGGATATGCTCGGTCTCGGAGGCGCGGTACTGCTTGGTCCAGCGGCCGATCTGGCGTTCGTAGTAGTTGCCTTCCGGGCCGTAGTCCGACAGGCCGACGGCATCGAGGTCCACGGCGTGAATGCGCGAGAGCACGCGCGCCATTTCCTCGTTGATCTGGCGGCGCTGGTCGAACGGGACCTCATCCATGGTGGGAAGGTTGATGTTGCGGCCCTCGACCGCCTCCATCACGTAGAACATCGAGCCGATGACATCGTCGTCCTCGCAGAGCGTGTACATCTTTGCCACCGGCACGTCGGTGGACCAGAGCGCGGACTGCACCCGGAACTCGCGATCCACCGCGTGGGCGGACTTCAAGAGCTGCCCGGGCGGCTTGCGGCGGAGGACATAGTTCCGCTTCGGCGTGATCAGCTTGAAGGTCGGGTTGGACTGGCCATTGGCGAATTTCTCGGCCGTCATCGGGCCTTCGAAACCGTCGATATGCGTCTCTAGATAGGCCTGAACGGCCTTTTCGTCGATCTTGGTGGGATCCATGTTGGGGCTGGCCATGTGTCTCCTCCCTCAGGAATAGGTCAGCATCTCGGCCTCGTTCGAGGCGTCGATATGCGGGGTCTCGTTGAAGCCGTGAAGATAGACGTTCCGGCTGGAATAGACGAAACGGTTCACGGCGCAATTCTTCATCTGGAGCTGCAATTTCACCTGCGTGATGGGCGGCGCGTCCAGGATGCCGGAAATCATCTGCCCGATCGCCCCGCCGGAGGAGACGGCGAGCACCGTCTTCACCCCGTCGCGCATGCAGACCTGGCGGGCGTCCTCGACCCGGGCGCGGAAATCGCCGTAGGTCTCGTAGGGATCGGGGATCTCGTCCCGGTGCCATTCCTGCACGACCTCCTTGAGGGTGCGGAAATAGTTGCTCCGGTCACGCGGCGGCGTGGTGTCCTGGCCAAGCGCCTTGAGCTTGGCGGACAGCAGCGCGCCGAAATCGTATTCGTTGAGGCCTGCGTGTATCTCGGGCGTGACGCCCTCGACACCCATCCCCTTCAGGATGCCTTCCATCGTCTCGCGGTGGCGACGCATGTCGCCCATGATCCAGGCGTCTGGCTTCACCCCCTGCGCGGCCAGCGCGCGGCCGACGGCTTCGGCCTGCTTGTGTCCGGTGGGCGAGAGGACGTCGTAATCGTCGGCGCCGAACGAGGCCTGGCCGTGGCGGACAACGTAGAGAACGGGCATGGGGATCCTTTGCGTGGAAAGCCCGCCGCCTTTGGGGGGCGGCGGGCCGATTTCGTGTCTAATTCAGGTTCAGAGCACTTCGAACAGCCCAGCCGCGCCCATGCCGCCGCCGACGCACATGGTGCAGACGACGTATTTCGCACCGCGGCGCTTGCCCTCGATCAGCGCGTGGCCGACCATGCGGGCGCCCGACATGCCGTAGGGGTGGCCGATCGAGATCGCGCCGCCGTTGACGTTCAGGATCTCGTCTGGGATGCCCAGCACCTTGGCCGATTGCAGGACCTGGCAGGCGAAGGCCTCGTTCAGTTCCCACAGGCCGATGTCGTCCATCTTGAGGCCATGCGCTTCGAGCAGCTTCGGCACCGCGTAGATCGGGCCGATGCCCATCTCGTCGGGGTCGAGACCTGCGGCCATCACGCCGACGTATCGGCCGAGCGGCTGGAGGCCGCGTTTCTCGGCTTCCTTGGCTTCCATGATCACGCTCGCTGACGCGCCGTCCGAAAGCTGCGAAGCGTTGCCGGCGGTGATGAACTTGCCTTCCTTGACGACCTGGCCGTCCTTGAAGACCGGCTGCAGCGACTGCAGGTTCTCAAGCGAGGTGCCGGGGCGGTTGCCCTCGTCCTTGTCGAGCGTCACTTCCTTGAAGGAGATTTCCTTGGTCTCCTTGTCCATGACACCCATGGTCGAGGTCAGCGGCACGATCTCGTCGTCGAATTTGCCGGCCTGCTGCGCCGCGGCGGTGCGGGCCTGCGAGCGGACCGAGTATTCGTCCTGCTCTTCGCGCGAGACGCCGTAGCGGTCAGCCACGATCTCGGCGGTTTCCAGCATCGACATGTAGAGCGCGGGGACGTGCTCGGTGATCCAGGGATCGCGGGCGCGGTCGGTGCGCATGTTCTGGTTCTGCACGAGGGAGATCGACTCCACCCCGCCGCCGATGGCGATCTGCATGCCGTCATGCACGACCTGCTTGGCCGCGGTCGCGATGGCCATCATGCCGGACGCGCACTGGCGGTCCATCGACATGCCGGCGACGTTGGTCGGCAACCCGCCGCGGATCGCCGCCTGGCGGCCGATGTTGCCGCCGGTGGAGCCCTGCTGCAGCGCCGCGCCGATGATGCAGTCCTGCACCTCGCCGCCTTCGAGGCCCGCGCGGGCCACGGCGTTCTTCACGGCATGGCCGATCAGTTCCTGCGCCTGGGTGTTGTTGAACGCACCGCGAAAGGCTTTGCCGATCGGGGTCCGTGCGGTTGATACGATGACTGCGTCACGCATGTCGTGTCTCCTCTCCTACGACTTGGGAAGCTCGATGCCGCGCTTCTCGGCGGCCATCTGGGCGTACTTGCGGGTCTGGGCGAAGGCGCCGGGCATGACCTGCTGGCCGGCTTCGGCACGGATGTCGTCCATCCGCGCGTTGATGATGTCGGCGTCAAGCTCGTCGTCGCCGAAGGCCACGCCCTGCGTCTCGTAAATCCGGGTCTCGGCAAAGCAGCCACCCCCGGCGCCAAGGATCATCCGGCTGGGCGCGTCCTCGTGCAGGAGGGTCAGCAGGCCGGGGGTGATCGTCTCGGGCTTCAGCAGCTCGAGCACCTGGTCGGGCAGCAGGCCCTCGGTCATCCGGGTCGCCGCCGTGGGGGCGAGGATGTTGGCGCGGATGTTGTACTTCGCACCTTCCTGGGTCAGCACGTTCATCAGGCCGACGACGCCCGCCTTGGCCGCGCCGTAGTTCGACTGGCCGAAGTTGCCGTAAAGGCCCGAGGCCGAGGTCGTGTAGACGATCCGCCCGTATTCATTGGCCTTGAAGTGATCCCAGAGCGCCTTGGTCGGCACGACGGACCCCATCAGGTGAACCTTCACGACCATCTCGAAATCCTCGAGCGTCATCTTGGTAAAGGTCTTGTCGCGCAGGATGCCGGCGTTGCAGACGAGGATGTCCACCTTGCCCCACTTGGCGATTGCCTGGTCGACCATGTCCTGCACCTGCGCGGCATCGGTGACGTTTGCGCCATGCGCCATCGCCTCGCCGCCCGCGGCCTCGATCTCGGCCACCACGGCGCGCGCCGCCTCGGACGATTGCCCGGTGCCGTCGGTTGCCACGCCGAGGTCGTTCACCACCACCTTGGCGCCGCGCGCGGCGAGGCCAAGCGCGTGGCTGCGCCCCAGGCCCACGCCTGCGCCGGTGACGATGGCAACGCGGTTCTTGAAGGAAATCGTCATTCTGCGGCCTCTGCGAAGTAGCGGCGGCCCAGCCATTCGGCGACCAGCGCGGGTTTGTCCTGTCCCTCGATCTCGACGGTCACGCCGAGGGTTGTCTGGATCTCGTTCGGTCCCTTCTCGGTCACGTCGTCCAGCGTGAAGACGGCGCGCACGCGGGCGCCTTCCTTCACCGGCGACACGAAGCGCACCTTGTCGAAGCCGTAGTTCACGCCCATCACGACGCTATCCACCTGCGGGCCGCCGTCATAGACCATGGCCGACAGCATCGAGAGCGTCAGGAAGCCATGCGCGATGGTGGTGCCGAAGGGCGTGGCCTTGGCCTTTTCCGGGTCGACGTGGATGTACTGCCAGTCCTCGGTCACGTCCGCGAACTGGTCGATCCGGCTCTGGTCGATCACGAACCACTTCGAGGTGCCGACGACCTCTCCGACCTTGCCCTTCAGCTCTTCCCTATTCATCGCTGTCCTTCTCTCTGTTCAGTCCTGCGCCGCCATCGCCGAGGCGGAGCTTTGGCGCGGCGCGGCGTTCAGCCCGCCCGCAATGGGGATCGTGTGGCCCGAGACATAGGCCCCGGCGCGCGAGGCGAGGTAGAGCACCGCGCCCTGGATGTCCTCGGACTCTCCGACGCGGCCCAGCGGGATCCGCTTGCCCGCCTCTTCCCGCTGTTCGTCGGTGCCGATCGCAAAGGCCATCATCTTGGACATGAACGGCCCCGGCGCGATGGCGTTGACCGTGATGTGTTCCGGCGCGAACTTGGCGCTCAGCGTCTGGGTCATGAAATGCACGGCCGCCTTCGACACGCCGTAGCTGTAGGCCTGTCCCCCGCCCGGCATGATACCACCGATCGAGCCGGTGTTGATCACCCGCGCCGGATCCTCCGCCGTGGCGGCGGCCTTGAGCAGGGGGATCAGCTTCTGCGTCAGGACGAACATGCCGGTGACGTTCACGTCGAAGACGCGGGACCAGGCCTCGTAGGGGAATTCGTCGAACGGCGCGCCCCATGTCTTGCCCGCGTTGTTCATCAGGATGTTGAGGCTGTCGGTGCGGGCCTTCACCTCGGCCACGAGGGCGTTGATGCCCTCTTCAGAGCCGACATCGCCCGCAAACCCCTCCGCCGTGCCGCGCAGGCCGAGGCTGTTCAGCTCCTTCGCTGCGCCCTCGCAGGCGTGCTGCTTTCGCGATGCGATCATCACGTTGCAGCCGGCGCCCATCAGGCCCTCGGCGGCCATGTAGCCGATGCCGGTGGCGGCCCCGGTGATCAGGGCCGTCTTGCCGGTCAGGTCGAAAAGCTTTTCGGGCGTCATGCGGGTCTCCTCCCCCTGTGGCGGGGGCCTCCTCAGAACCCCCGCGCGCGGGCGACCCGCGCGGCGTGATACCCGTAGTCGCCCAGCCATTCGGCACCCACGCGGGCGCGCTTCATGTAGAAGCCCATGTCGAATTCGTCGGTCATGCCGATCCCGCCGTGCATCTGGACACCCTCGCTGACCACGAGCTTCGCGGTCTTGGTCGCGCGGGCCTTGGCGATGGACACGGCAAGCTCCGACTCGGCGGGCTTTTCGTCGAGGACCCTACCGGCATTGGCGATGGCAGAGGCAGTCACTTCGATCTCACTCCACATATGTGCCGCGCGGTGCTGGAGCGCCTGGAAGGTGCCGATGATGCGGTCGAATTGCTTGCGTTCCTTGAGGTATCCGGCGGTCATCGCGAAGGCCCCGGCGCTGAGCCCGGTGAGTTCGGCGGAGAGCGCGGCCTGCCCGGCGTTGAGCGCCTGCGCGATGGCAGCATGGCCGCCGTCGACCTCGCCCACCACGTCGTCGCCGGTCGCCTCGACCGCGTCGAAGTCGATCTGGGCAAAGTCACGGCTGTCGACGGTGTTCTTGCCGGACCGGGTGATCCCGGCGCGGTCGGCGTCGATGTCGAAGAGGGTCAGCCCCTCGGCCTCACCGGCACTGCCGGCGGTCCGCGCCAGCACCAGAACGCGGTTGGCCGAGGCGCCGTCGGCGACAAAGGTCTTGGTGCCGGACAGGCGGAAGGCATTGCCGCTCTTCTCGGCGCTCATCGCGGTGCGGAGGGGGGCGTGTTTCGACCCCTCGTCCACCGCCAGCGCGTATAGCAGCGAGCCGTCGGCAATGCCCGAGAGGCGGCCATTGGCCGAGTTGCGCAGCGCCGTGGCGGCGATCACGGCCGACGAGATGAAGGGCGACGCGACGAGGGTCGTGCCCATCTCCTCGGCCAGGATGCCGGCGGCGCGGTGGCCCATGTCGGAGCCGCCGTTGTCCTCGGACACCAGCACGCCGGCCCAGCCCATCTGGGCCATTTCCTTCCAGAGGCCCGGATCGAACGGGCGTTTCTGGTCGCGGTTCTCGCGCAGGTTCTTGACCGGCGCGGCATCGTCGAGGAACCCGCGCGCGGCGTCGCGCAGCATGGTCTCGTCTTCGGTCAGCATCAAGGTGGTCATGGCGCGGGCTCCTTAGGACGAGGGCAGTTCGAGGACGCGTTTGGAGATGATGTCGAGCATCACCTCGGACGTGCCGCCCTCGATCGAGTTCGCCTTGGTCCGCAGCCATTCCGGCGCGAGCGAGCCATAGGGGCCGTCCCACTCCGCGGCATAGGCGCCGCCGGCGGACATCAGCAGTTCGTACCGGCGCTTGTTCAGCTCGGTCCCGTAGTACTTGAGCATGGCCGAGGCATTGCCGACCCCGCCCGCCTTGGCCATGTCGCCGTAGCGTTCCAGCGTCATGCCCATGGCCAGGCTGTCGACCTCGAGTTCCATCGCCTCGGTCCGGATGACCGGATCGTCCATGATCCCGTCCTCGAGCGAGGCCAGGAAGTTGCCCATGCCGCGACCGCCGAGGATGCCGCCCGCGCCGCCGGAGCCGCCGCCGCCGATCATGGTGCGTTCATGGGTCAGCAGGTGCTTGGCCACGTCCCAGCCGCGGTTCTGCTCGCCCACGATCGAGGACATGCCTTCGCCGTAGCTCTTCGGCACCTTCACGTTGTCAAAGAATGTCTCGCAGAAGGGCGACGCGCCGGAAATCAGCTGGATCGGCTTGGTGGTGACGCCTTCGCTTTCCATGTCGATCAGCATGAAGCTGATGCCCTTGTGCTTGGGCGCCTCGCGGTCGGTGCGGACGAGGGCAAAGATCCAGTCGGCCTTGTTGGCGTAGGAGGTCCAGATCTTCGATCCGTTGATCAGCCAGTGATCGCCCTTGTCCTCGGCCCGGGTCTGGACGCTGGCAAGGTCCGAGCCCGCGCCGGGTTCGGAATAGCCCTGGCACCAGCGAATCTCTCCACGGGTGATCTGGGGCAGGAAATGGGTCTTCTGTTCCTCGGTGCCAAAGGCCAGCAGCGCCGGCCCGAGCATCCAGAGGCCGAACGATTCGACCGGAGAGGGTGCCCGCGCATTGCGCATCTCCTCGCGGAAGATCTTTTCCTGTTCGCGGGACAGGGCGGCGCCGCCGTAGGCGTCGGGCCAGCGGGGGGCGGTCAGGCCAACTTCCGCGCAGGCGTTCAACCAGTCCCTCTGGGCGTCCGAACTGAATTTCCAGCGTTTTCCGCCCCAGCAGATCTCGCGTTCGTCCGCCGGCATCTCTCTCAGGACGGATGGGCATTTCCCTTTGATGAAGTCTCTGATTTCATCCCGGAACGTGTCGGGCTCTGCGCTGAATCGCGGCATCCTGCTCCTCCCAAAGCGGCTACTTCTGCAATGCAGAATTTAATTTTGCTACGCGCTTGACAACGGGGCTAGCAGACCTTTTGATCGGCGGCAAGAAAAGCCTGTTCAGGTTCGGCTTTTCGCAATGGGAGGAAAATATGAATAAATTTGCACATGCCGCTCTCGCGGCATCCGTTTCGTTCATGGCACTTGCCGGTGCCGCGAACGCGGACGTCAAGATCGCGTTCATCGACCCGCTCTCCGGCCCGATGGGCCCGTCGGGCGACGCGGCCTTCACCTCGTTCAAGCTGGCGTTCGAGCACATCAACGAGAACGGTGGCCTCAACGGCGAGCAGGTCGAACTGACCGGCTACGACAACAAGGTGTCTCCGAAGGAATCGCTGGTCCAGCTCCAGAAGGCCATCGACTCCGGCGCGAAGTACATCTTCCAGGGCAACGGGTCTTCCGTGGCCTCGGCGATCATCGACGCCGTGAACAAGCACAACGCCCGCAACCCGGGTGAGGAAGTGCTGTTCCTGAACTACGCCGCCGTCACGCCGGCCTTCACCAACGAAGCCTGCTCGTTCTGGCACTTCCGCTTTGACGCGCATGCCGACATGAAGATGCAGGCGATCACCGACTTCGTCACCGGCGCCGGCGACATCAAGAAGGTCTACCTGATCGGGCAGGACTACGTCTTTGGCGAGGCGGTCGCGGCCGCGGCGGTCAAGCAGCTGGGCGAAAAGGACAGTTCGATCGAGATCGTCGGCAACGAGCTGCACCCGCTCGCCAAGGTCAAGGACTTCACCCCCTACATCCAGAAGATCATCCAGTCGGGTGCAGATGCCGTCATCACCGGCAACTGGGGCCAGGACATGACCCTTCTGGTCAAGGCGGCGGCAAACTCCGGCCTGCAGATCCCGTTCCTGACCTTCTACGGCGGGTCGCTGGGCGCGGTTGCCGCCCTGGGCGAGGGCGCGAAGGACACGCTGTTCCAGGTGTCCGAAGGCGTGACCAACCTCGAAGCGTCGGACGAACAGTACGCGCTGATCGAGGAGTACAAGCAGCGCTTCCCGGACTACGACTACTACTACCACCGCGCCTTCATGGCGGCGAACATGCTGAAAGCCGCGGCTGACAAGGCCGGTTCGACCGACGTGATTCCGGTGGCCAAGTCGCTGGAAGGCCTGAGCATCGAAGGCGCCTACGGCCCCTTCACGATGCGCGCCGAAGACCACCAGGTGCAGCAGAACCTCTACATCTCGACCGTGTCGGACGACGTGAAATACGGCGTCGACAACATCGACCTGGGCTGGGTCCTGGTGGACGGCGGCGAGATCGACGCTGCGGCGGCCGAAGAGCCGACCACCTGCGAAATGGAGCGCCCGGAGTAATCCAGGCGTCCTGACAAGGCTCTGATCGGGGCGCCGCGGCCTAAGCCGGACGTGGCGCCCCTTTCACTCGGGACAGGCAAACACTGAGCGGCCCGGCAAGGGGCCGGACGGGGAAGATCTATGGAAACGATCGTTTTTTCCCTGCTGAACGGCGTGATCTACGGGCTATTGCTCTTCATGCTGTCGAGCGGGCTGACGCTCATCTTTTCGATGATGGGCGTTCTGAACTTTGCGCATGCCAGCTTCTACATGCTGGGCGCCTACTTCGCCTACACCATCATGGGCGCGACCAGCTTCTGGCTGGCACTCTTCATCGCGCCGATCCTGGTGGGCGTCATCGGCATGGGGGTCGAGAAATGGGGGCTCAGGCGCGTCCACGCAAACGGACATGTCGCCGAGCTTCTGTTCACCTTCGGCCTGGCCTACCTGATCGACGAGGTGGTGAAGATCATCTGGGGCCGCACCTCGGTGAACTACCAGGTGCCTGACTCGCTGAACTTCACGCTCTTCACCCTCTATGGCGCGGACTACCCGGCCTACAGGATCTTCATGTTCGTCGTCGCCGTCGCGATGCTCATCTTCCTCTGGTACATGCTCAAGAAGACCCGCGTCGGCCTGATCATCCAGGCGGCGCTGACGCACCCGCAGATGGTCGGACACCTCGGCCACAACGTGCCGCTGGTCTTCATGGGCGTCTTCGGCGCGGGCTGCGCTCTGGCGGGCCTCGCCGGCGTGATCGGCGGGAACTACTTCATCACCGACCCGGCCATGGCCGTGCAGATGGGCCCGATCGTCTTCGTGGTTGTCGTCGTCGGCGGCCTCGGATCGCTCGAGGGCGCGTTCGTGGCCGCGATGCTGATCGGCATCCTGCAGACCGCCGCGGTTTCCGTGAATGCCTCGCTGGCGGACCTCGTCGGCTTTCCGCCGACCTCCGAGCTGGGATCGATCACCGTTTCCTCGATGGCGCCGATGCTGCCGTTCCTGCTGCTGGTGCTGATCCTGATCGTGAAACCCACCGGATTGATGGGGAGCCGTGAAGTATGACCGACATGACCACTGACTCCGCGGTCCTCGCGCCCACCTCGGGCGAGAAGTTCCGTGAACGGGTGCTGCCGTTCATCCTGTTCGGCCTCGTGCTGGCGATCATCCCGCTGTTCGGGCCGTCGCGCACCACGATGACCCTGCTGAACCACGTCGGCATCAACATCGTCTTTGCCCTCAGCTTCAACATGCTGCTGGGCCGGGCGGGGCTGCTCACCTTCGGGCAGGCCGTCTACCTCGGGCTTGGCGGGTACTTCGCCGTGCACGTGATGAACTGGATCGGGTCCGCCGACGGCGGGTTCTGGTCGCACATGCCGATCTTCTTCATGCCGATCTTCGGCTTCGGCATGGGGGCGCTGGCCGGCGCCGTCATCGGCTGGCCGTCCTGCCGCCGAGCGGGCACGGCGTTTGCGATGATCTCGCTCGGCGTGGCGGAACTGATGGCGGCCTTCGCCTACATGTTCGACAGCCTCTTCGGCGGCGAGATGGGCGTTTCGGCCGACCGCATGGGCGGGCCGGAGTTCCTGGGCATGTCCCTCGGGCCGCTCGAAGAGGTCTACTGGTTCATCGCCTTCTGGACCTTCGTCGGCGTGGTGGCGATGTACATGTTCACCCGCACGCCCCTCGGCAAGCTGTCCGAGGCGACGCGCGACAACCCGGAGCGGGTGCAGTTCATCGGCTACAACCCGACCCGCGTCCGCTACCTCGTGTTCATCTTCGCCGGGGCCTTCTCGGGCATGGCGGGCGGCATGTCGGCGGTGCAGGACGAGATCTTCACCCCCGAGAACCTGTCGCTGATCCCCTCGGGCGCGATCCTAATCGCGGCCTACGTCGGCGGCATCCGCTACTTCAGCGGGCCGATCATGGGGGCGATCGTGATGACCTACATGGGATCGAACCTCAGCGACTACACGGCGGCCTGGCTGCTCTACCTCGGGCTGATGTTCATCTCGGTCGTGATGTTCGTGCCGGATGGCATCGCGGGCATCGTCTTCGGCTTCTGGCGCGGCGTTCGCTCGCCGGAGCGGGGCAAGCTGATGGGCAAGTGGGCCCAGCAGGTCGTCGGCCTGTTGCTCATGGCGATCTCGATCATCGTCATCGTCGAAGTCGCGATCCGCTGGTCGGAAGGCTACGGCGAGGTGTTCGAGCCCTACGGCCTCGTGCTGGCGACCGACTCCGTCCTGACCTGGGTGCTGGGCATCGTGCCGCTCGCGGCCGGCATCGCGATCCTGCGTCACGTTTCGCGCAAATCCGAGGAGGTCTGATCCATGACGGAACCAGCACTGAAACTCGTCAACGTCACCAAGAGCTTTGGCCCGGCCAAGATCATCCAGGGCGTGAACCTCGAAATTGCCAAGGGTGAAAAGCACGCGATCATCGGCCCCAACGGGGCCGGGAAATCGACCCTCTTCAACCTTGTTTCGGGGCTCTACACCCTGTCCGACGGGCAGGTCCTGCTGAACGGTGCGGTGATCTCGGGCAAGAAGCCGTTCGAGATCAACCGCCTCGGCCTCAGCCGGTCGTTCCAGGTGTCGAACATCTTTTCCAACATGACCGTGCGCGAGAACGTGCGCTGCGGCGTGCTCTACTCGATGGGCCAAGGCTATTCGTTCTGGCGCAACATCGGGAACCTCAAGGAGGTGCAGGAAAAGACCGCCCATATCCTCGACGAGGTGGGACTGCTCGACAAGGCGAACATGCCGGCGGCGCTGCTGTCCTATGCCGACCAGCGCACGCTCGAGATCGCGATCACCATCGCGGGCGGCGCCGAGGTCATCATGCTCGACGAACCGACGGCCGGCATGTCCCATGCCGAAACCGATCGCGCCGTCGAGCTGATCGAAAAGGCGGCGCGCGGCAAGACGCTGCTGATCGTGGAACACGACATGGGCGTCGTCTTTGGCCTGGCCGACCGCATCTCGGTCCTGGTCTACGGTGAGATCATCGCGACCGGCAAACCGTCCGAGATCCGCGGCGATCCGAAGGTGCGCGAGGCCTACCTGGGCGAGGAAGCCGATCACATGGAGGAAGTCTGAGCATGGACATGGCAGTCGAACCCATGCTGAAGGTCAGCGACCTTCATGCCTACTACGGCAAGTCCCACGTCCTGAACGGCGTGAACATGGAGATCATGCCGGGCGAGGTCATCGCGCTCCTGGGCCGCAACGGGGTGGGGCGATCCACCACCGCCAAGGCCATTATGGGCGAGGTGTCCCCGGTCGGGTCGGTCAAGTTCAAGGGGCAGGAAATCGGCGGCATGCCGAACCACAGGATTGCCCGCCTCGGGCTGGGCTACGTGCCCGAAAGCCGCGACATCTTTCCGACCATGACCGTGCGCCAGAACCTGATGCTGGGGGTCAAGGACACGCGCAAGCCGGGGAAATACTCGGTCGAGCAGATGCTCGACATGTTCCCCAACCTGCGACAGCGGGCCGACAACTGGGCCGGTGTCCTGTCGGGCGGTGAAAAGCAGATGCTGACCATGTGCCGGACCCTGATGGGCGATCCGGAGCTGATCATCATCGACGAACCGACCGAGGGCCTTGCGCCCAAGATCGTGCAGCAGGTCGGCGACATGATCGCCGAGATCGCCAAGTCCGGCGTGTCGATCCTGCTGGTCGAACAGAAGCTGTCGATCGCGCTGCGGATCGCCGACCGCGTCTATGTCATGGGTCACGGCGAGATCGTCTATTCCGGCACGCCGGAAGAGTTCAAGACGCGCGACGACGTGCGGAAGGAATGGCTGGAGGTCTGAGACAGGCCAAGAACCGCCTGTTCAGTCCCTGATCGCAAGACATCGAATGCCGGGTGCAGCCATGCGCCCGGCATTTCGTTTGGACGCAGTTAACGGCCGGATCACGGCTGTTTGATCGAAAGCCTTCCCCAACGTCAAAACATCACCGGTCCCGGTTCCGTGAGTTCGCGTGATGCGCCCGCGATGCGCATCCCGACGGCGCAATTCATCCACGCCGCCGGCGCACAATCCAACTCGGAGCCATTCCATGAAAGTCATCTCTCTCACCGCCGCGGCGACACTCATGTCCGCCGGGGCCCAGTCTGCGGCGACCCTCGACAAGCGCGCCGTGGCCTATGCGCTCGGCAACGACGGCACCACGCTGGTGCAGGTCGCCTCGCACACGGGCATGACCTCGGCCGTCACGCTGTCGTTCGACGGCGGCGCGGCGATCTCGCTCGATTCCATCGCCTACCGGCCCAAGACCGGCGAGCTTTACGGCTATGACGACTTTTCCAACAACGTCTACCTGATCGACCGCGTGACCGGCATGGCGACCGTCGTGGCAAACGGACCGGACACCACCGTCAGCGCCAATGTCGGGTTCGATTTCAACAACAACCTCGACGCGGCGCGGATCGTCACCGCAGAGGATGAGAACCTGGTGTTCTTTCCCAACAACATGCCGCCGACCGTCGAACGCAAGACCGACCTGTTCTATGCCGCAGGTGACCCGAACGAAGGCGCCGACCCGAACGTGGTGATGAACGCCTACACCAACGCCGTGCCGGACGCGACGACGACATTCCAGTACGTCATCGACACCGAGCTCGACCTGCTGGCGTCGCTGGCCAACAACGCGGGGACGCTGACCTCGATCGGGAATCTGACCTATGGCGGCAGCGTGTTCGACATCACCGAAAAGGGCGGCTTCGACATCCTGTCGTTCTTTGAAGGCAACAACACCGCCTATGCCCTGCTGACCGCGCAGGACGGGATGCAGGGGATCTACAGCTTCG
Organism: Pseudooceanicola sp. LIPI14-2-Ac024; assembly: GCF_042188925.1. Lineage (GTDB taxonomy): Bacteria > Pseudomonadota > Alphaproteobacteria > Rhodobacterales > Rhodobacteraceae > Pseudooceanicola. The sequence continues at coordinate 2,617,720 of NZ_CP170102.1, read as the reverse complement.
CGCTCACCACCACGATGGGGGACGTTCCGCTGACGCTGATCGCGGCGCTGCCGTCCACCTATGGCGAGCTGAACGGCCTGGCCGTGATGGCGGCCGAGGTGCCGGTGCCGGCGACCCTGGGCCTGCTGGTGACGGGGATCGGCGGGATCGCCGCGATGCGCCGCCGCCGCGACAAGGCTGCTTGAGCGTCTCGCGTGGTGGAGGGGCCGGTTGCGGCCCCTCCTTCAGCAGTCGGCGGGAAAGTCGAGCGTGAGGCGCGTGCCCTCGGGGCCCGACTTCAGCGCATAGTCGGCGCGCATCTGGTGGGCCGAGGTCTCCATCACCGTCAGCCCCAGCGATTGCCCGTTGTGCTGTCCGTCGAAGCCGACCCCGTCGTCCGCGATCACCATGAAGATCTCGTCGCCCTCGCAGCGTCCGTCGATCCTCAACGCGCCCTTGGCGCCATCGGGGAAGGCGTGCTTGAAGGTGTTGGCGGCGAATTCGTTCAGGATCACGCCAAGCCCGGTCGCCTGCGTGGGCGAGATGTCGGCCTCGGCCACGTCGGCCACGATCCTTACGCCTTCGGGCGCCGAAGAGCGGATCAGTGTGACCACCTTTTCGACGAAGGGCTTCATCGCCACCATGCCATCGGTCTCGGCGCGGTAGAGCGCCTCGTGCAGGGCGGCGACGGTGTCGACGCGGCGGCGCACGATGTCGAGCGCCTCGCGCGTGTCGGGGTGTCCGGCCCGGCGCGCCTGCAGCCGGGTCAGGGACGAGATCGACTGCAGCGAGTTCTTCACCCGGTGATCGACCTCGCGCCGCAGGATGTCGGCCTCACGCAGGGCGCGGCGCAGGTCGAGCTGGGTCATCACCTGCCGGGCCAGCACGCGCAGCGCCTCGCGCTGGAGCGGGGTCAGCTGCCGCGGCTTGTCGTCCAGCACGCAGAGCGAGCCGAGCGGCAGGCCCTCGGGCGTCAGCAGCACCGCACCGGCATAGAATTGCAGGTTGGGGTCGCTCAGCACCAGCGGGTTGTTCATCGTCCGCGGGTCGAGGGTGGTGTCCTCGACCTCGAGGAAGCCGTCGGTGAGGATGGCGTGGCTGCAGATCGATTCCTCGAGCGTGGTCTGCCGCGTGCCCATGCCGACCTCAGCCTTGAACCATTGTCGGTCGGCATCGACCAGGCTGATGATCGACATCGGCATGTCGCAGATGGCCGAGGCGAGGCCGACGATGTCGTCGAACATCGCCTCGGGGTCGGTGTCGAGAATGTCGTATTCACGCAGCGCGGTAAGGCGCGCCGCCTGTGACGGATGGGGATCCGCAATCATTGTCCTGTGGTCCGTACTGCTCGTGGCGTCGTGGGCCGGTGGGAATATGGGGATGCCGGAGGAGGAGATTCCCCGGCAAATCGGCAGAGATTCAGCCGGAAATCCCCGGCCCCGTCAACCGTGCGAGCAATTCCGTTGCGTTGCGGACCTCGAACTTTCGCAAAAGGCGAGCGCGCACGTCCTCGACCGTGCGCGGCGACAGCGCCAGACGACGGGCGATTTCCTTGCTGGTGGCGCCGCGCGACAGCCCGTCGACCACGTCGCGTTCGCGCGGTGTGAGGCCGATCTGCGGCCCCGCGGGGCGCGGCAGCGGGGCAAAGGACATCACCAGCCGTGCCAGCGGCGTGTCCGGCGTCAGCGTCCGGGCGCGGAACCGGACCCAGAGTTGGCTGCCGTCCTGCCGCCGGATCAGGCGTTCGTCGGTGTAGCTGCCGCTGTCGCGCAGCGGGGCGAGGCCGATGTCGCGAATTTGGTCGAATTCCTGGTCGCTGGCATAGAGCAGGCGGAAACTCTGCCCGGTCAGCGCGGCCCGCGGGTGGCCGAAAAGGGCGGCAAAGGTGTCGTTGCAGGCCCGGATCACCCGGTCCTCGGTCAGCACGATCCCGACCGGCGCGGCCTGAAAGGCCTGTAACAGGGTCTTTTCGTCCTCGGTCAACGCGATACCTCGGGGCGGGTGGCGGGATCCGGCGCGCGGCGCGGCACCCCGTATAACTACGGTATCGACACCGTAGCGCGGCGCGCGCAGGCTGATCAAATCGAAACGAGAGGCCCGATGGAGACCCTGACGCTCACCGACCGACTGAATGCCGCGATCGAGGCCAAGCGCGACGATCTGATCGCGTTGACCCAAGACCTGATCCGCATCCCGACGCTGAACCCGCCGGGCGAGAACTACCGCGAGATCTGCGACTACCTGGCGGCCCGGCTGGGCAAGCGCGGCTTCAAGATCGAACTGGTCCGCGCCGAGGGCGCGCCGGGCGACTGCGAGAAATACCCCCGCTGGAACGTCATTGCGCGCAAAGAAGGCTCGAAACCGGGCGAATGCGTGCATTTCAATTCCCACATCGACGTGGTCGACGTCGGCCGCGGCTGGACCAAGGACCCGTTCGGAGGAGAGCTCGAGGACGGCAAGGTCTATGGCCGTGGCGCCTGCGACATGAAGGGCGGACTGGCCGCGTCGATCATCGCGGCCGAGGCCTTTGTCGAGGTCTGCCCCGATTTCAACGGCGCGATCGAGATCTCGGGCACGGCTGACGAGGAATCGGGCGGCTTCGGCGGCGTGGCCTACCTGGCGCAGAAAGGATTCTTTGCGCCGGAACGTGTCCAGCACGTCATCATTCCCGAGCCGCTGAACAAGGACCGCATCTGCCTGGGCCATCGCGGCGTCTGGTGGGCCGAAATCGAGACCTACGGCGAGATCGCCCATGGCTCGATGCCGTTCCTAGGCGATTGCGCCGTGCGCCACATGGGCGCGGTGGTCCACGAGATGGAAGAGACACTGTTCCCGGCCCTCGCGGCCAAGCGCACCGACATGCCGGTGGTGCCCGAGGGGGCGAAGCAGTCGACGCTGAACATCAACTCGATCCACGGCGGCCAGGCCGAGATCCAGCGCCCCGATACCGGCCTTCCCAGCCCGGTTGTCCCGGATTCGTGTCGCATGGTGATCGACCGCCGCTTCCTGATCGAAGAGAACATCGACGACGTGCAGAGCGAGATCACCGCGATCCTCGACGGGCTGAAATCGACCCGCGAGCGGTTCGACTACGGCATCCGCGAAATGCACCGCGTCCTGCCGACGATGACCGAGAAGGACGCGCCGGTGGTGACCACCGTGTCCGAGGCGATCCGCCAGACGATGGGCAGGGACCCGGACTATGTCGTCTCTCCGGGCACCTATGACCAGAAGCACATCGACCGCATCGGTCGGCTCAAGAACTGCATTGCCTATGGTCCGGGGATTCTGGACCTTGCCCACAAACCCGATGAATATGTCGGTGTGGATGATATGGTCGATTCAGCGAAGGTGATGGCGCTGAGCCTATCAACCCTTCTGGGACCAAAGGATTGACGCGCCGCAACAAAAGACGGCGCGAGACAACAGGGAGCCAACGATGAAACATGCCTACCTCGTCCGTGCCGGATTGGCCTCGGCGCTTGCGCTGACCGCCGCGATGGCCCATGCGCAGGCGCGCACCGACCTGACGCTCGGCCAGCAACTGGAGCCGCCGCACCTCGACCCGACCTCGGCCGCGGCCGGCGCGATCAACTCGGTCACCTATGCCAACATCTTCGAGGGTCTGACCCGCTTTGCCTCGGACGGGTCGATCATCCCCGGCCTCGCGCAGAGCTGGGACATCTCGGACGACGGGCTGGAATACACCTTCCACCTGGCCGAGGGCGTGAAATTCCACGATGGCACCGATTTCGACGCCGAGGATGTGAAATTCACCCTCGACCGCGCCCGGGCCGAGGACAGCGCCAACGCGCAGAAGGGTCTCTTTGCCAGCATCGCCGAGGTGACGGTGGTGGACCCGGCGACCGTCAAGGTCACGCTCTCGAGCCCGAACGGCAGCTTCCTGTTCAACATGGCCTGGGGCGATGCCGTCATCGTCGCGCCGGAAAGCATCGAGAACATCAAGACCACCCCGATCGGCACCGGCGCCTTCACCTTTGAGAACTGGGTGCAGGGCGACAGCATCACCATCGTGAAGAACCCCGACTACTGGGGGAGCCCGCCAAGCTCGACCGCGTGACCTTCAAGTTCATCAGCGATCCGACCGCCGCCTTTGCCGCGATGATGGCCGAGGACGTGCAGGCCTTCGGTGCCTTCCCGGCGCCCGAGAACCTGCCGCAGTTCGACGCCGATCCGCGCTTCAAGGTGCTGGTGGGCTCGACCGAGGGCGAGACGATCCTGGCCATGAACAACAAGGTGGCGCCCTTCGACAACGTGAAGGTGCGCGAGGCCGTCGCCCATGCCATCAACCGGCAAGAGGTGATCGACGGCGCGCAGTTCGGATACGGCACCCCGATCGGCACCCATTTCGCGCCGCACAACCCGGACTACGTCGACCTGACCGGTATGTCGGAATATGACCCCGAGAAGGCCAAGGCCCTGCTGGCCGAGGCCGGCGTGACATTGCCGATCAAGGTCAAGATGACCCTGCCGCCGCCGTCCTATGCCCGTCGCGGGGGCGAAATCATCGCCGCCGAACTGCGCCAGATCGGCATCGAGCCCGAGATCGAGAACGTGGAATGGGCCCAGTGGCTGGAAACCACGTTCCGCGGCAAGGATTTCGGGATGACCATCATCTCGCACACCGAGCCGATGGACATCGGGATCTACGCCAACCCGGACTACTACTTCCAGTACGACAGCGCGGAATTCCAGGGCGTGATGGAGCAGCTGAACCTCGAGACCGACGAGGCCAAGCGTTCCGAGCTGCTGAAGCAGGCGCAGGAGATCATCGCCAAGGACTATGTCAACGCCTACCTTTTCCAGCTGCCGCTGCTGACCGTGGCCAATGCCAAGCTGGAAGGGCTCTGGACCAACGCACCAACCCAGGCCGCTGACATGACCGGCGTCTACTGGACCGAGTGAACCCGATGTGCCGGACATGAGCCCGTTTCCGTTCCTGTCCGGCACGCCCCCCGTTCCCCTGACCGATCCGGCGGCGCGCCGCGTTGCGGCGCACGCGATCCCAGCCGGCCCTGCGGGCCGGGGTCGGGGGGCTTTGCCCCCTCTGCCGTGCAGGCGCGGCATTCACCCCCAGGATATTCCGGACCAGGGGAAGGCATGATGCCGCCCCGCCACCGGTACGACCCCGCATGCTCCGCTACACGCTGAAACGACTGATATCCCTTGCCGTGAGCCTCGCCGTGGCCTCGCTGGTGATCTTCTTTGCCATCGAGGTGCTGCCCGGCGATCCGGCCGCCTACATGCTGGGCGTCAACGCGCAGGAGGACACCCTGGCCGCGCTGCGCGAACAGCTGGGGCTGAACGGCTCTGCCTGGTCGCGGTACTGGAGCTGGATTTCGGGTCTGTTGCAGGGCGATTTCGGGATTTCCTATACCTACCGCACCCCGGTGGCCGACATGATCGCCGAGCGGTTGCGGGTGTCCCTGCCGCTGGCGATCTACGCGCTGATCCTGTCGACGGCGATCGCCTTTCCGGCCGGCATCTACGCCGCCTCGCGCCGGGGCAAGGCCGGCGACGTGATGATCATGGGGATCACCCAGCTGGGCGTGGCGATCCCGAACTTCTGGTTCGCGATGCTGATGGTCCTGGTGTTCTCGATCAACCTGCGCTGGTTCTCGGCCGGCGGGTTCCCGGGCTGGGACGCCGGCGTCGGCCCGGCGCTCAAGGCGCTGACCCTGCCGGCAATCGCGCTGGCGCTGCCGCAGGCCTCGATCCTCGCGCGGGTGATGCGGTCGTCCCTGCTGGACACGCTGTCCGAGGATTTCGTGCGCACCGCGCGGGCCAAGGGCCTGACCCGGGCGCAGGCGCTGCGGCGGCATGCGCTGCGCAACGCGCTGATCCCGGTGCTGACGATCATCGGGCTGCAATTCTCCTTCCTGCTTGCGGGGGCCATCATCATCGAGAACGTGTTCTTCCTGCCCGGGCTGGGGCGGCTGGTGTTCCAGTCGATCTCGTCCCGCGACCTGATCGTGGTGGAAAGCGTGGTGATGCTGCTTGTCTTTGCGGTGGTGGTCGTCAACTTCGCGGTCGAGATCACCTATGCCCTTGTCGATCCCAGGCTGAGGGCCGGGCTATGACGGACCCCCGCGTCGATCCCATCCCGCCCGAGGCGACCCCCCTCAGGACCTGGCACCTGGCGTTCCGGTCGCGCAACCTGGTCATCGGGGGCGCGCTGACTCTGGTCTTCGTGGCGGCCGCGCTGATCTCGTTCGTCTGGACGCCCTACGACATCGCGACGCTCGACATCGCCAACAAGATGCAGCCGCCGTCGTGGCAGCACTGGATGGGGACGGACCATTTCGGCCGCGACATCCTGTCGATGATCATGGTCGGCGCGCGCACCTCGATCGCGGTCGCCATCGTGGCGGTCGGCATCGGCATGGGGCTGGGCGTGCCGCTGGGGCTCTGGGCCGCGGCGCGCAAGGGGTCGCTGGTGGACGAGGTGATCATGCGGGCAAACGACCTGGTCTTTGCCTTCCCGTCGCTGCTGATCGCGATCATGATCACCGCGAATTTCGGGCCGTCGGCGATCAACGCGATCATCGCCATCGGCATCTTCAACATCCCGGTCTTTGCCCGCCTCACCCGGTCGGGCGCGCTGACGCTTTGGCAACGGGATTTCATCCTGGCGGCGCGGGTGTCGGGCAAGTCGTCGGCCCGGATCTCGTTCGAGCACATCCTGCCCAACGTCACCAACCTGCTGATCGTGCAGGGCACCATCCAGTTCTCGCTGGGCATCCTGGCCGAGGCGGGGCTGTCCTATGTCGGCCTGGGCGCACAGCCGCCGATCCCGTCCTGGGGCCGGATGCTGGCGGAGAGCCAGACGATGATCTCGATCGCGCCCTGGATGGCGATCTTTCCCGGCCTCGCGATCCTGCTGACGGTGCTGGGACTGAACCTGATGGGGGATGGTCTGCGCGACATTTTCGACCCTAAACTGCGGAGATCACGCGAATGAGCCTGCTCGAGATCTCTGGCCTGACGCTCGACATCCACGGCGCGCCGATCCTGCGCGATGTCAGTTTCTCGGTCGATCCCGGCCAGATCGTCGGGGTGATCGGCGAAAGCGGGTCGGGCAAGTCGATGACCGCCTTCGCGGTGATGCAGCTGTTGCCGAACGGGGCCAAGGCCAGCGGGCGTGTCACGTTGTCGGGGCACGAGATGCTGAGCCTGCCCGAGGCAGAGCTTTGCCGCCTGCGCGGCAACGAGGTCGGCATGGTGTTTCAGGAGCCGATGACGGCGCTGAACCCGATCAAGACCATCGGGGACCAGGTGGCCGAAACGATCCTGATCCACGAGGACGTCCCCAGGTCCGAGGCGATGAAACGCGCGCGGGAAGCCCTGAACAGGGTCGAATTGCCCGAGGATCGATTCCCCCTGACGCGTTACCCGCACGAGCTGTCAGGCGGCCAGCGGCAGCGGGTGGTGATCGCGATGGCGATCGCGCTGCGGCCAAAGCTGCTGATCGCGGACGAGCCGACCACGGCGCTCGACGTCACGACGCAGGCGCAGATCCTCGACCTGCTGACGCGGCTGGTGCGCGAGGACGGCATGGGGATGCTGATGATCACCCACGACCTCGCCGTCGTGGCCGATATGGCGGACGAGATCGTGATCATGCAGCATGGTCGCGTGGTCGAGCGCGGGGCCTGTCCGGCGATCTTCTCGAACCTTCAGCACCCCTATTCGAAGGCGTTGCTTGCGGCGTCCGCCCATGTGCCGGACCGGGTGGACCGCAGCACGCAGGCGCCCCTGCTCGAGGTGCGCGGGGTTCGGCGGGACTATCACCTGCCGCGGAAGTCGCTGTTCGGCGACCCGGTGGTGATCCAGGCGGTCAAGGGCGTGTCCTTCACGCTGGAGCGGGGCGAGAGCCTGGGCCTGGTGGGCGAGTCGGGCTGCGGAAAATCGACCCTGACACGGGCCATCCTGGGCCTCGAAGAGGTGCAGGAAGGACTGATCCAGCTGGACGGAGAGCCGGTGTTCGACGGCCACAAGGCCAACCGGGCGGTGCGCCGGCGGATGCAGGTGGTGTTCCAGGACCCCTACGGATCCTTCAACCCGCGCCACAAGGTGTCGCGGCTGGTGACGGAACCCTTCCACCTGCTGGACGAGGCGCCCAAGGGCGCGGCGCGCGAGGCCGCCATCGACGAAGCGCTTGTGTCGGTCGGCATGAAGCCCTCGGACAAGGAAAAATACATCCACGAGTTCTCGGGCGGGCAGCGGCAGCGGATCGCCATCGCCCGGGCACTGATCATCAAGCCCGACCTGATCATCCTGGACGAGGCGGTCTCGGCGCTTGACGTGCAGGTGCGGGCGCAGATCCTCGACCTGCTGGCCGATCTCTCGGCGCGGTTCGGGCTGACCTATCTTTTCATCAGCCACGACCTGAGCGTCGTGCGGTCGATCACCGATCGGGTGATCGTGATGAAATCCGGGGAATTCGTGGAGCAGGGGCCGACCGACCAGGTGTTCGACGCCCCCCGGCATCCCTACACGCGACAATTGATCGAGGCGGCGCCGAAACTGCCGGAAACCGCCTGAAGAGGAGCGATGAAAGACATGGCTGAGCTGTGGTTCGATCCGGCGAAATGCCTGATCGGCGGGGCGTGGGTTGCGCCCGTGGAAGGAGCCACTTTGCCCTTGTTCGACCCGAGCACGGGGAAGAGATCGGGGCCATCGCCCGCGGCGGGGCAGCGGATATCGACGCGGCCGTCGCGGCGGCGAGCGCGGCGCGGGATGGCGCCTGGGGGCGGACCCCGGCGGCCGAGCGCGGGCGCATCCTGATGCGCTTGGGCCGACTGGTCGAGGCGCGGGTCGACGACCTTGCCGCGATCGAGGCGCAGGACGTGGGCAAGCCGCTGAAACAGGCGCGGGCCGATGCAGTGGCGCTGGCGCGCTACCTCGAATTCTACGGCGGTGCGGCGGACAAGCTGCACGGCGAAACCATTCCCTATCTCGACGGATACACCGTCTACACCTTGCGCGAGCCGCATGGCGTGACCGGGCATATCGTGCCCTGGAACTACCCGATGCAGATCATCGGGCGGTCGGTCGGCGCGGCGCTGGCGACCGGCAATGCCTGCGTGCTGAAACCGGCCGAGGATGCCTGTCTGACCGCACTGGCCTTTGCGGCGCTGGCGAAGGAGGCCGGGCTGCCCGACGGTGCACTGAACGTGGTGCCGGGACTGGGGGCGGAGGCCGGGGCGGCGTTGTCGGCGCATCCCGGGATCCAGCACATCTCGTTCACCGGCTCGGTCGCGACGGGCGCCGCGGTGCAGGCGGCGGCGGCGGCGAACGTGGTGCCGGTGACGCTGGAACTGGGGGGCAAGTCGCCGCAGGTGGTCTTTGCCGATGCCGACCTCGACGCGGCATTGCCATTCCTGGTGAACGCGGGGATCCAGAACGCGGGGCAGACCTGCTCGGCCTCCTCGCGCATCCTTGTGGAACGGTCGCGCTATGACGAAGTGGTCGCGCGGATGGCGGAACGTTACGCGGCGCTGCGGGTCGGCAAGGCGGTCGATGACCTCGATGTCGGGCCGCTGATTTCGGCGAAACAGCGCGGAATCGTGTCTGGTTTCCTCGAGCAAGGTGCCGATCTCGAGGTCGCCGGACGGCCCGAGCTGGGCGATCTGCCGGGGGGCGGCTACTACGTCGCGCCGACCCTCTTTGCGGGCGTAAAGGGCGACCATCCGCTGGCGCAGAGGGAGATTTTCGGCCCGGTGCAGGTGGTCATTCCCTTCGACGACGAAGCCGAGGCCGTCACGGTGGCCAACGGTACCGACTACGGGCTGGTCGCCTCGGTCTGGACCAAGGACGGTGCGCGGCAGATGCGGCTGGCCCGCGCGATCAAGGCGGGCCAGGTCTTTATCAACAATTACGGCGCCGGCGGGGGGGTCGAACTGCCCTTCGGCGGTGTCGGCAAATCCGGCCACGGGCGCGAGAAGGGGTTCGAGGCGATGTACGGCTTCACCACGCTCAAGACCGTCGCCGTCTATCACGGGTAAGGAGGATCCCATGAGACTGGAAGGAAAGACCGCCATCGTCACCGGCGCAGGGTCGGGCTTTGGCGCGGGCATCGCGCGGCGCTTCGCGGCGGAGGGGGCCACGGTCCTTGTTGCGGACCTGAACGGCGATGCGGCCAAGGCCGTGGCGGACGAGATCGGCGGCACGGCCTGCACGGTGGACGTGTCGGACGCCGCGCAGATGCAGGCGATGATCGCGGCGGGCGAGGCGCTTGGCCCCGTGGACATCCTGATCAACAATGCCGGCATGACCCACCTGCCGCAACCGATGGAAGAGGTTGACGAAGACCTCTTCGACCGGGTGTTCGCGGTGAACTGCAAGTCGATCTACCTCGGCGCGAAGTACCTCGTTCCCCTTATGAAGGGTCGAAAAGCGGGGGCGATCGTGAACATCTCGTCCACCGCCGGGATCAGCCCGCGACCGAACCTGAACTGGTACAACTCGTCCAAGGGCTGGGTGAATACGGCGACGCGGACCATGGCGGTGGAACTGGCGCCGCACGGCATCCGGGTGAACGCGGTCAACCCCGTGGCGGGCGAGACGCCGCTGCTGAAAAGCTTCATGGGCGAGGACACGCCCGAGATGCGGGCCAAGTTCCTGTCGACCATCCCGATCGGCCGCTTCTCGACCCCCGAGGACATCGCCAACGCCTCGCTCTACCTCGCCTCGGACGAGGCCAGCATGGTGACCGGTGTCTGCATGACCGTGGACGGTGGGCGCTGCATCTAGACCCCGCCTTGCGGGCCCCGCGTGACCGGCATAGGCATGCGGGGCTGACGCGGGGGAGGGAACATGCGGAAGGATCTGGCGCTTCTGGGGCTCGCCTACGTGCTGAGCCAGTTCTACCGCTCGTTCCTGTCGGTGCTGACGGTGCCCCTGCAGGACGACCTCGGCGCGGCACCGGACCAGCTGGCCGCGGCGTCGGGGCTCTGGTTTCTCAGCTTTGCCGCGATGCAGGTGCCCGTGGGCGCGGCGCTCGACCGGATCGGGCCGCGGCGGACCTCGGGCTGGCTGCTGCTGCTCGGCGGGGCCGGGGGTGCGGCGCTCTTTGCCGTGGCGACCCAGCCCTGGCACATCTCGGCCGCGATGGCGCTCCTGGGTGTCGGCTGCGCGCCGGTGCTGATGGCCGCCTACTACATCCTCGCGCGCGACTTCCCGGCGGCGCGTTTCTCGACCCTCGCCGGGCTGATCCTGGGCATCGGGACCTCGGGCAGCATCTTTTCGTCTCTGCCGATGGTCTGGGCCTCCGAGGTGTTGGGCTGGCGCGTCGCGGTGGCCGCGCTGGCGGTGATCAGCGCGGGCGTGGCGGTCGGCCTCCTGTTCGTGGTGCGCGATCCCGAACGGGTGGTGACGGAGGCGCATGGCTCGCTCCTCGACATCCTGAAGATCCCGGCAATGTGGGCGATCCTGCCGCTGATGACGGTCAGTTACATGCCGTCGGGCGGATTCCGGGGGGTCTGGACCGGCCCGTTCCTGTCCGAGCTTTTCGGCGCCTCGCAGGGGGTGATCGGGACGGTGGCGCTGATCCTCGGGGTGGCGATGATCGCGGGCTCGCTGCTCTACGGCCCGGCCGAACGGCTGTTCGGCACGCGCAAGTGGCTGGCTTTTGGCGGCAATCTGGTGGCGATGGTGCTGTGCCTCCTGATGGTGGTCCTGCCCTATGACGACCTTGTCCGTTCGGCCGCGATGCTGGCGGGCATCTGTTTCTTCACCTGCACCTACGCGCTCCTGATGTCGCACGGGCGGGCGTTCTTTCCGCCGCACCTCGTCGGGCGGGGCGTCACGCTGATGAACCTCTGCGGGATGGTGGGGGTCGGCGTGTCGCAGATGCTGACCGGGCGGATGCACGAACGGATCGTCACCGGCGGCGGCAGTTATGCCGATGCCTACGACGCGCTGTTCCTGTTCTACGCGGTGGCGCTGGCGGTGGGGGTGCTGGCCTACGTGAAGGCCCCGGACCGCACCGACTGACACCGCGCCACGCGACGTCCGGTTTGCAATTTTCGCGATCGGCCCCATCTGGATTGGCGAACCGCACGATCACGAAAAGTCGCTTCCCCAAAATCGGGCCATAGATTATGGAGCGCCCCGAACCGAAAGGAGTTTAATTCATGGGTTATCGAGTCGCTGTCGTCGGCGCCACGGGCAACGTGGGCCGCGAAATGCTGAACATCCTCGCCGAGCGGGAATTCCCGATCGACGAAATCGCAGTGCTGGCCTCGCGCCGGTCGCTGGGAACCGAGGTGAGTTTCGGCGACAAGACACTCAAGACCCAGGACCTCGACACCTTCGACTTCACCGGCTGGGACATGGCGCTGTTTGCCGTCGGCTCCGGCCCGACGAAGGAATACGCGCCCAAGGCTGCGGCCGCCGGCTGCGTCGTGATCGACAACTCGTCGCTCTACCGCTACGACCCGGACGTCCCGCTGATCGTGCCCGAGTGCAACGCCGAGGCGATCCACGGCTACACCAAGAAGAACATCATCGCGAACCCCAACTGCTCGACCGCGCAGATGGTCGTCGCGCTGAAACCGCTGCACGAACGCGCCAAGATCAAGCGCGTGGTGGTGTCGACCTACCAGTCCGTCTCGGGCGCCGGGAAGGAAGGCATGGACGAGCTCTGGGATCAGACCAAGGCGATCTACAACCCGACCTCTGACGTCGAGACCAAGAAGTTCACCAAGCAGATCGCCTTCAACGTGATCCCGCACATCGACGTCTTCATGGAAGACGGTTCCACCAAGGAAGAGTGGAAGATGGTCGCGGAGACCAAGAAGATCCTGGATTCCAAGATCAAGGTGACGGCGACCTGCGTGCGGGTGCCGGTGTTCGTTGGCCATTCCGAGGCGGTCAACGTCGAGTTCGAGGATTTCCTCGACGAGGACGAGGCCCGCGATATCCTGCGCGAGGCGCCGGGCTGCATGGTGATCGACAAGCGCGAGGACGGCGGCTACGTCACCCCGATCGAATGCGTCGGCGATTTCGCCACCTTCATCTCGCGTATCCGGCAGGACTCGACGATCGAGAACGGCCTGAACATGTGGGTCGTCTCGGACAACCTGCGCAAGGGCGCGGCGCTGAACGCGGTGCAGATCGCCGAAGTGCTCGGCCGCGAGTGCCTGAAAAAGGGCTGAGCCCCGCGGGGTCAGCGACCTCACCCAAGCCACCGTTTCGATGATCAGGCCCGGCCGCACGCCGGGCCTGATCTGTTTTCCCCATACCGCGTTTCAGCCTGGATCCCGCGGCGGAACACAACATCTCGCGCTCCGGCCCCTTGTTTACCGAATCTTAGTATGGGAAAGTCCCACTAAGAGCAGATCAACCATAAAACACAGGCCCGATGAGCGACGCTGCCCAGCTCCTTCGCGATGTATTCGGATTCGACGGCTTCCGCCCCGGACAGGCCGAGATCGTCGAGGCCGTGACCGCCGATCGCAACGTGCTGGCGATCATGCCGACGGGCGGGGCAAGTCGCTCTGCTTCCAGCTTCCGGCGCTTGTCTCGGATGGCGTGACGATCGTCATCTCTCCGCTCATCGCGCTGATGCGCGACCAGGTCCGAGGGCTGCGCGAGGCCGGGGTCGAGGCGGGGGCGCTGACCTCGGGCAACACGCCCGAGGAAACCGACTATGTCTGGGAGCGGATCGAGGACCGGACGCTCAAGCTGCTCTACCTCGCACCCGAGCGCCTGGCCAACGAGGGCACGCTGCGCACCCTGCGGAGGATCGGCGTGACCCGGATCGCGGTGGACGAGGCGCATTGCGTCAGCCAGTGGGGCCATGATTTCCGCCCAGACTACCTGCGGATCGGCGACCTCAGGCGCGCGCTGGACGTGCCCGTTGCCGCCTTTACCGCCACCGCGGACGAGGAGACCCGGGCCGAGATCGTCACCCGCCTCTTCGACGGTGCCCAGCCCGAGATATTCCTGCGCGGCTTCGACCGGCCGAACATCCACCTCGCCTTCGAGGCCAAGGACAATCCCCGCCGGCAGATCTTGGCATTCGCCGCCGCACGGAAGGGCCAGTCGGGCATCGTCTATTGCGGCACCCGCGCCAAGACCGAAACGCTGGCCCAGGCCCTGCGCGAGGACGGCCACCACGCGATCCACTACCACGGCGGGATGGAGGCCGAGGACCGGCGCATCGCCGAGACCCGGTTCCAGCAGGAAGACGGGCTGATCGTCGTCGCCACGGTCGCCTTCGGGATGGGCGTCGACAAGCCCGATATCCGATGGGTGGCCCATGCCGACCTGCCCAAGAGCATCGAGGCCTATTACCAGGAGATCGGCCGCGCAGGCCGCGACGGTGCGCCGTCCGAGACGCTGACGCTCTTCGGTCCCGACGACATACGCCTGCGCAGGTCACAGATTGACGAAGGCCTCGCACCCCCCGAACGCCGGGCCGCCGACCACGGCCGCCTGAACGCGCTGCTGGGGCTGGCCGAGGCGCTGGAATGCCGGCGGGTGAAGTTGCTGCGCTATTTCGGCGAGGATGCCGCGCCCTGCGGCAACTGCGATCTCTGCGACAAGCCGCCCGAGGTCTTTGACGGGACCGAGGCCGTGCGCAAGGCGCTGTCGGCCATCCTGCGGACCGAGGAATGGTTCGGCGCGGGCCACCTGACCGACATCCTGACCGGGAACGAGACCGACAAGATCCGTGCCCGGCGGCACGACGACCTCCCGACCTTCGGCGTCGGGCGCGACCTGTCGCGCCGGGAATGGTCCGCCGTGTTCCGCCAGATGATGGGCCACGACCTGATCCGCCCGAATCCCGACCGCCACGGTGCGCTGACGATGACCGAGGCCGCCCGCCCGATCCTGCGCGGCGAGGCGACGATCGACCTGCGCAAGGACAGCATCGACCGCGCCCGCGGCGCCAGCCGCACCGCCGTCAGGACGCTGGTGTCGGAAGAGGACGAACCGCTGCTGTCGGCGCTCAAGGCCAAGCGCCGCGCGCTGGCCGAGGCGGCGCGCGTCCCGGCTTATGTCATCTTCCCCGACCGCACGCTGATCGAGATGGCCGAAACGCGGCCACAGACGCTGGACGACATGGCCCGGATCAGCGGCATCGGCGCCAAGAAACTCGAACGCTACGGCGCGACCTTCCTCGAGGTGATCACCGGCGCGGTCGAAGAGCAGCATCCGCAGCGCCGCAGGCTGGCGGGGCGGGACACCGGCCAACTCTATGACCGGCTGATGGCGGCGCAGAGTGAACTGGCGCGGGGGCCCGAGGGGATCGACAAGCCGCTTTCCTGCTCGGCTTCGCTGCTGGCCAAGGTGGCCGAACAGCGCCCGGGAGACGAGGACAGCCTGAACCGGATCCTCGGCGACCGTCGCGCGGAACGCTTCGGCGCCGCCTTTCTGGACGTCCTGCGCGAGGCCGGGTAAGTCCGGCGGACGGGAGGGTGTTCTGTTGAGGGGTGGCGCATGCTGATCACGATTTCACCGGCCAAGAAGCTCGACTGGAGCGACCGCGACGTGGCGATGACCACGCCCGAGTTCCTCGAAGATGCCAACCGGCTGGCAAAGACCATGCGCAACCTGACGCTGGGCGACCTGCGCGGGCTTATGGACCTCTCCGACGACCTGGCCCGGCTGAACCGCGACCGCTTCCGCGCCTTCGAGGACGCTCCCGCGGACAACACCCTGCGCCCTGCAGCCCTCTGCTTTGCCGGGGACACCTACCAGGGTCTGCAGGCCGAGACGTTCGGAGTGGACGAGATGGCCCGCGCACAGGAGCGCCTGCGCATCCTCTCGGGCCTCTATGGCGTGCTGCGTCCGCTCGACGGGATCCAGCCCTACCGCCTGGAGATGGGCAGTCGCCTGCACACCCGGCGGGGCAAGAGCCTTTACGACTACTGGCGCGACACGCCGGCCAGGGCGCTCAAGCGGCAGGCCGCGGCGCTCGGCACCGATACGCTGGTGAACTGCGCCAGCCAGGAATACTTCGGCGCGGTCGATCTTAAGGCGCTCGGCCTCACGCTGATCACGCCCCAGTTCCTCGAAGAGCAGGACGGCAGCGCCAAGACGATCTCCTTCTTCGCCAAGCGGGCGCGGGGGGCGATGGCGCGCTGGCTGATCACCCGGGATGTGACCACGCCCGAGGGGATCGTGGGCTTCGACCTCGACGGCTATCGCCACGACCGGGCGCGGTCAAAGCCCGGTCTGCCGGCCTTCACCCGTCCGCGCCAGACCGGGGCCTGATCACGCGGCACCGGTGGCCCGTGGTGGCGTCGGGAAAGGCGCGGCGGTTTCCGACGGGCGGCGGCTTTCGATACACTGCCGTATGGCGTCGCGCCTGAGCGGTTTCGACAGGTAGGCGTCGAGCCCCGCGCTCAGGATGTCCGCCTCGTCCCCGTCGACCGCGTGGGCGGTCATCGCGACGATCGGTACGCGCTTCAGACCCTCGGCCGCCTCGGCCGCGCGGATCTGCGCCGTCGCCGCCTTGCCGTCGAGCCGAGGCATGGAGATGTCCATGAAGATCAGGTCCGGCCGGAAGGCGCGCCATGCGGTGACGGCCTCGACCCCGTCGTTGGCGAACTGCAGGTCAACCTGCGCGTCACGCAGCATCTTCTGGAACACGATGCGGTTGGTGGCATTGTCCTCGGCCGCGAGGATGCGCAGCAACCGGCCGGCGGCGGGTTCGGGCGCTGCGTTAGGCCGGGCGGAGCGGAAGGTCGGAACATGCGATGCCGTACGCTTATCCGCCAAGACCCCAGCACCCGGCGCGGTGCCCAATCGTCCGATCGCGTCGAACAGGACCTTGCGCGGCGTCGGGCGCTGCAGCAGCGCGGCCAGCAGGGTGCGGGCGGGGTCCATCTCGGCCTAGCCGGGATTGGAGCTGAGCATCACCACCGGCTGCCTGTGCCCCGAATCGCGCAGCGCCTGGACCAGCTCGAGCCCGTCCATGCCGGGCATGTTGTGATCGCTCAGCACCAGGTCGATGCCGCTGCCGACCCGGTCCAGCGCCTCGGCGCCCGAGGCGCAGAGCGTCACCTCGGCCCCGAGCGCGCCGATCTGCCGGGCGAGGATGGTGCGATTGACCTCGGAATCGTCGACGATCAGCACCCGCCGCAGCGGCGCGGGCAGGGCGACCGGGGTGCTGGCCGCGCTCTCGCCCTCGGCCAGCGGGAGAGTGATGCGAAAGCCGAAGGCCGATCCTTCGCCCGGTTCGCTGTCCACCCAGATCTCGCCCTGCATCAGCGCGATCAACCGGCGCGAGATGGCGAGCCCCAGCCCGGTTCCCTCGAACGAACGGTTGCGGTCATCCTCGACCTGGCGGAACTCCTCGAAGATGTGGGCGACCTTGTCCGGCGCGATGCCGATGCCGGTGTCCTCGACCGTGAGGTGCAGGCGCACCTGCTGCCCGTCCCCCACCGGCAGACCGACCACCCGGATCAGCACGTGGCCGCGCGCTGTGAACTTGACCGCGTTGCCGACGAGGTTGGTCAGCACCTGCCGGATCCGGCCCTGGTCCCCGACGAAGCGGGTCGGCAGGAAAAGGTCGTAGTCGACGATCACCTCAAGGCCCTTGTCCCGTGCCGAGGGCAGCAGCAGCGTCACCACCTCGTGGATGCAGCGTTCCAGGTCGAAAGCGGCCGGGTGCAGCTCCAGCCTGTCGGCCTCGATCTTGGAGTAGTCGAGCACGTCGTTGATGATGACCAGCAGCGCCTCGCCCGAATTGCGGATCGTGTCGGCATAGAGTTTCTGTTCCTCGCTCAGTTCGGTGTCGCAGAGCAGTTCGGCCATGCCGACCACACCGTTCATCGGCGTCCGGATCTCGTGGCTCATGTTTGCGAGGAAGGCGGATTTCGCCCGGCTGGCCGCCTCGGCCCGGCGCCGCGCCTCTTGAAGGCGGCGCTCATAGCGGACGGTGGCGGTGATGTTGGTGGCAAGGTTCACCACGTCGCCGCCGTGGCCGCGCCGGGTGATCAGGCGGATGAACTGCCCGTTCCAGAGCCGCACGACCTCGGGCTCGGGCACCGGGCTTTCCCAGTGGGCGATCATCCGGCGGCGCCAGCCATCGCCGGTGTCGGTGCCGGGATCGACGATCCCCTCCTCGGTCGCCAGCTGCAGCATCCGCACGAACGAGACGCCGGGCGCGATCTCTTCCAGCCCCTCGAAGATCGACAGCCACGCCGGGTTCGCCGCGATCAGCAGGCCGTCGGCGTCGAAGAAGGCGAACCCGTCTTGGATCGACTGGATCGACAGCCACAACCGCCGTTCGGCGATGGCGATCTTCTGGTTCGCCTCGGTGATCTCGGAACGGTAACGCTGGTTCTCGCTCCGGACGGTCTGCACCTCCGCCCGGGTTTCGACGATCTCTTCCGACAGTTGCTGCGCGTGGCGCCCCAGTTTGCGGTTGGCGGCATGCAGTTCCGCCTGCTTCTGTTCCAGCAGCCGTTCCGCCGCGAGTCGGGCGCGGCGTTCCTCGGACAGCTTTTCGGCAAGGCTCATGGCCAAGGGCGGCCCCGGTGCGGTGGTTCCTGTAATGGTCGCAGGCTGGCGGAACTTGGTGAATTAAGCGTTCACCGAGGTGGGGCCAAACGTCAGGAGAGTTCGAGCGTCCTGGCTTTCTGCCGGTCGGCCATCGCCCTGAGCCGGTCGTAGAGGACGGTGGCCTTCTGGTGCAGCGCCGGGCTGAAGAGATCGGACATGGGATTGTCTGGCTTGGAATGGAAATACCCGGCAAAGGACATGGTGCCGGTGTTCAGCCCCAGGCGGGCGCAGAGATCGTCCATGGTGTCCTGCGGGTCTGCGCGCAGGTCGTCCTGCAGGACGAAGATGCAGTCGTCGGCATGTTTCGCGACATGGTCGAAGGCATCGATCCAGTACTGCAGCCAGTAGTCGCCCGAGAAGGGGTCATGGGCATTGTCGCGCACGCCCGGAAACAGCAGGGGTTTGAAGATCTGGCCAAATTCGAAATGCCCGATGTCGCGCATGTAGCGGCGGATAAAGGGATCCTCCTCCTGCAGCGAGCAGAAGTTCTTGTGCTGGCGGAGCAACGACGCTGCATGTGCCCCGGGCTGGCGGACCGGGACGACGATCGACGCGTCGGGAAAGGCGGACCTGAGGAAGGGGATGCGCGCGATGTTGGCGTTGTTCTTGGAGCAGTAGCGCCCGCCGTCCGGCGGTACGGCCGGCGTCTGGCCCTGCCGCGCATGGACGATCTTGGCCATGTGGTGGGAAAGGAACGCCTCGGACGCCGGGTCCCGGTCGGGGGTGTCCCAGCAGGCGATGCCGGTGGCGCCGTACTTGCCCGGCCAGCAAAGTTTCCAGACCACCTCTTCAAACGCCTCGGGGCTGTTGAGGTCGATCTCGAGCCCGTCGCCATGCGCCCGCTCGTGGCGTTCGACGGTCCGGCGGCTGCCGCCCGTCAATCGGTTCCAGAGCACCGGGGCCGTGAGGAAGGGCATGTCGCGGTAGGTGTGGGTGGCAATGCCGGGGATATCGTGGAACGCGTTCAGCAGCGCGGTGGTGCCGCCGCGCGCCAGCGATGTGATGAAGATAGGCCGGGCGGCGGGGTCGGCGGGCAGGCCCGAGACGACCCTGTCCTCGAGCGAGGACGCGCGTTTGAGCACCCAGGGGCTGGAAAAGGCCAGCATGTGGAAGAAGCGGTCGGCGGTCGAATAGCGGTTCACCTCGTCCGTTTGCGCGGTCGCAGACCGGTTGCGGCGGCGCAGGAGCTCGGAAACCAGGATCGCCAGGACCGAGACGATGAGGATGTATTCCCAGCTGAGCATCAGGTCGATCACGGCATCGGCCGACACCAGGCCGACAAGATCGGCCAGGAAGATCGGCGCCGCGGCCGCGGCCAGGGCGACCGCGAAGCGCCAGAAGATGTCGAAGGCCGAACGGATCAGGCTCAGCCCCGCGCGGCGGACCGCGACCTCTTTCTGGTCATCGTCAAGCTCACTGTCTAGCATCGACGACACGCCGTCGGTGGCCGCGCCAATGGCCGACCGTGCAATCCCGACGATGGCCAGTTTCCACAGCGCGATGCCGAATCCCGCCACCGCGACCAGCGACACGAGGATCGAGAGGATCATTCCGATCCGCTTTTGATTTCACCGGTGGGCTTCGGCTTCTTCAGGGCGCGCTTGAGAGGGTACCAGACCAGTCCCACCAGAAGGAGCAGGACACCGACGACAAGTGCCACCGTGACCGCGATGGCGCCCAGGCCGGCACCCGGCCCGATGTAGGCCAGGGCGGTGTTCGGCAGGGTCGCGGCGAATGCGGCCGCAAGAACAAGCGGGATCCTTGCTTGGTTCAACTTCATTCTCGTCCTCCTTGAAATCAATCGCTGGTGCAGGGCCCCAGTTCGGTTTCGAAGTAGTCGCCGGGCAAGACGACGGCGTTGCGGATTTCGCCCACGTTCTTGTCGTCGTAGGCGTTCACGTATTCCCAGACGACCTCTCCAGCCCCGTCGACCTCGAGCACGCGGCCGGCGTCGAATTCGGTGATCAGGAGGCCGTTTCCATCGAGGTTCTCGTGCTGGCCCCGGATGACAGACAGCATCTCTTCCCCGGGCCGCTCGCCGAAGAGCACCTCGGTCTCTCCGGACACGGGATCGATCGCTATGATGTTGGTCGTGAACGGATACTTCAGGTTGGTGCGTTCGTTCCTGTAGGCGTTGCGGTAGGTGTTGTTGTTGAACATCGACAGCCGCCCGTCCGTCCGGAATTCCGCGTCATGCTGGCGCAGCCAGGGGCCAGTCTGGTGCCATTTGACCTCGTGCGTGTCGGGATCCATCACGAAGACAAAGTTCAGGTCCCGAATCGAAATGGCGATGTCGCCGGCCTCGAACAGGGGAAAGGCATCGGCCAGGGCCGACGGCAGTTCCGTCGCCTGGTTCGCATGCAACAGCTCGGTCCGGCCCGGCCGGAACTTCAGGAATTCCACCCGCCCGCTGGTGACCGGGGCCATGAGATCGTTTTCGAGCAGGACGATGGGGATCGAGATCTCGTCGAGCACCTCACCGTCCTCGCTGATCCTCATCAGCGTGTCCTCAAGGATCAGGTCATCGTTGGCGGGCGTCGAAAACGGCGGGAAACGGTCGGGCGCCTCGCGCGCCGCCCATTTCTTGCGCCCGAGGATCCAGTAGCCGCCCGCTTCGGCCGGAACCAGCGAGTGGTGCGTCGGCGACTCGATGCGCCAGATCACGTCGCTGCACTGGTCGACCTTCACGGTGCCGCAGTATTCGTAGTTCACCAGCACCTCGCCCTGCGGGGTGACGTGGGCGCCATGGGTGTCGACCCGCAGCGGCGATGCCACGTCGCAGACCCGGTTGGCCAGGTCCGGGAAATGATCGAAGTAGTCCATCGACCATTTCCAGACCAGGCTGCCGTCCCGCCGCACGATACGAACCTGGTTCTCGCCGTCGAAAAATCCCGCCATCATCACCAGGGAGTCAGCATCAGGCACGGTGTTCCTGGTGACGCCGCTGCCTTGCCCCCGCGCGGGCTGAAGGTGCTTGAAGGTCGGGTCCTCGGCCGGATCGAAGTTCTCTTTAAGCGTCTCCTGCGCCATCTTGATCTGCGGGATCGGGAAGTGGTTTCCGCGGTAGGCAAAGGCGCCCAGCATGAAGGCCGCCACGAAACCAACGATCGCCAGGCTGAGGAAGAACACGTACCTGCTGAACATAGCTCATCCCGTGCCAAGCTGCCCGGGTGCCGGTGTGAACCGGAGCATGGTTCCCTGCGCGATGAATCAGGGGACACCCGGGCTAGATCAGAATCTCAATATCCGGATCCCGGTACAACATGGCTGGACCCACATGCCTGCCTGGCCTGGGTCACCCGGCTTGCGACGTACCAAGAGCCTCAGAAACAACAAATTTATCTCATGCTAACGTAGGGTCAGCGGTGCCGCAAGCCACCAGATCGCTGTGCGGACGGCTGGCCGGGGAATCCTCGGCAGGATGGGCGAATTGCCGCAAAAAAGAGGCGCCCGGATGCCTCCGGGCGCTTGCTTGAAGTAAATCCTGCGAGGGCGTCGCCCCCATCCGCCGCGTCAGAGCCGTTCGATCGCCAGCGCGATGCCCTGGCCGCCGCCGATGCACATGGTGATCAGCGCGCGCTTGCCGCCGATGCGCTCAAGCTCGTAGAGCGCCTTGACCGTGATGATCGCGCCGGTGGCGCCGACCGGGTGGCCAAGCGCGATGGCGCCGCCGTTCGGGTTCACCTTGGCCGGGTCGAGGCCCAGTTCCTTGTTCACCGCCAGCGCCTGGGAGGCGAAGGCCTCGTTCGATTCGATCACGTCGAAGTCCGCAACCGACAGGCCGGTGCGCTCCAGCAGGCTCCGCACGGCGGGGACCGGGCCGATGCCCATCACCTCGGGGCGGACGCCCGCGTGGGCATAGCCCAGCACCCGTGCCCGGGGCTTCAGGCCCGCCTTCTCGGCCGCCTCGGCGGTGGCCAGGACGATCGCCGCCGCGCCGTCGTTGATCCCCGAGGCGTTGCCGGCGGTGACACGGCCGTCCTTCTGGAAGGCGGGCCGCAGGCCGGCAAGCGCCTCGAGCGTGGTGGCGGGTTTGAGGTGCTCGTCGGTGTCGAAGGGGACGAGGTCGCGCTTGATCTTCACCTCGACCGGCACGATCTGCGACTTGAAATGGCCCTGTTCGATCGCGTTGGCGGCGCGTTTCTGGCTGGCGAGCGCGAATTCATCCATCGCCTCGCGGCTGATGTCATGCTCGCCGGCCACGTTCTCGGCCGTGACGCCCATGTGGCCGGTGCCGAAGGGGCAGTTCAGCGCACCCAGCATCATGTCGAGGATCTTGATGTCGCCCATCTTCTGCCCCCAGCGTTCCGATGGGTTGATGTAGGGCGAGCGGGACATGCTCTCGGCGCCGCCGGCCAGTCCAAAGTCGGCATCCCCCATGGCGAGCGACTGAACGACCGAGACGATGGCCTGCGCGCCCGAGCCGCAGAGGCGGTTCACGTTCATCGCCGGGGTGGTGTCGGGCACGCCGGCTTCCATCGCGGCGACGCGGCTCAGGTACATGTCGCGCGGCTCGGTGTTGATGACGTGGCCATAGGCGACGTGACCGATCTGCGCGCCCTCGACGCCCGAGCGTTCCAGCGCGGCCTTTGCCGCCGTGGCGCCAAGGCTGATCGGCGCGACGCCGGCGAGGCTGCCGCCGAAAGTGCCGATGGCGGTGCGGGCGCCGTCGAGGATGACGATGTCTTTCATGTACTCTCTCCCGGTTCAGCGGCGCGGGGATGCGCCGGGGTCCCGCCTGTCTTGCCCGGTCACGGCGGATCATGCAATGCGGGGAGGTGCCTCAGCCCCAGGGCGGCACCTCTCCGGCGGCGAGAGGGCGGGGCGGCAGCGGCTGGCGACCGTCCCTGGTCAGCAGGAAGCAGTCGTCGCCCTCGAACACCGCCGGAAACAGCTCCCGTCCCATGCCGGTGCCGCCGTCAAGGTCGATGTGGCTGCCGAAATGGCGCGGTGCGGGCAGGGCGGTGTGGCCGTGCACGATCCGCCAGGGATGTGGCCCCGGATGGTCCAGGAACGTGCCGCGGATCCAGACCAGGTCATCCTCGGCCTGTCCGTCCAGCGCGACGCCGGGCCGGATGCCCGCATGCACGAACAGCAGGTCGCCGCGGGTGGCCGTCAGGTCGAGCGTGTCCAGGAAATCGACATGGGCCTGCGGCACGGCGGCCCGGAACGCGGCCCAGAGATCCTCGGGCGCGCGGCGCGGGTCGGGATCGACGCCGTAGGACCGGAAGCAGGCGCCGCCGAAACGGTCGTGCGTCCAGGGCAGGCCGGTGCGCCCGCCGGGGTCCAGCGGGCTGCCGGTGGCCAGGTAGTGCCGCATCATCCGGTCATGGTTGCCCAGCAGGCAGGTCCAGTTCCGCCCCTCGGCCCGTCCCGTCGCCAGCCGGTCGATCACCCCGTGCGAGTCGGGGCCGCGGTCGATGTAGTCGCCGAGAAAGATCACCTCGTCCCCCGGCGCGGCGCCGTCGGCGTCGATCCGGGCCAGCGCCTTATCCAGCTGGGCGCGGTGGCCGTGGATGTCCGCGATCGCATAGAGGGTCATGGCCGAAGGGAAGCATGGCGCGTGGCGATTGGAAAGGTGCCGGAGCCCGGGTCGGCGCCGGGCCCTTAAGAATCCACTTGGCGGAATTCAATTTTATGAGACAATAGTCTCATCGGTCTCGCAACGACGGGGCCGTCAACGGGGTTATCCTGGGGGACGACACAGATGAACGGTATTGCAATGATCTTTCTCGCCGCCGGTGCGCTCTGCGCGCTAATCGGCATGGCGTGGGGTATCCAGATGTCGGCGACGGGCGATCACACGCTTGCGCCGGCCCACGCGCATCTCAACCTGCTGGGCTGGGTCAGCCTGGCGATTTTCGGGGTCTACTATCACCTCGTGCCAGGGGCGGCGAACACGATGCTGGCCAAGGCGCACCTCGCGGTGGCTCTGGCGGGGGTGGTGGTGATCGTGCCGGGTATCGTCTCGGCCATCCACCAGACCGGCGAGACGCTGGCCAAGATCGGATCGGTGCTCTCGATCCTGTCGATGCTGCTGTTCCTGGTCGTGGTGCTGACGAACCGCAGGCGGGCGGTGCCGGGCGCGGCGGGCTGAGGCCAGGGCACCCGCGGACACGAAAAGGGGCGCCCGGGGGCGCCCCTTTGCCGAAGCCTTCAGACGCCTCAGATCACGTCGAATTCGAGCGGCTTGACCTGTTCGAACACGCCGGTGTCCTGCAGCGACTTCACCAGGTGGGTGCTGGGCGCCTCGTCGAGGTAGAGGAGGGCGATCGCCTCGCCGCCGGCAGCAGCGCGGCCGAGGGTGAAGTTCGCGATATTGGTGCCCGCGGTGCCCAGGGTCGAGCCCAGGGTCCCGATCACGCCCGGCACGTCCTTGTTGGTCGTGTAGAGCATGTGGCTGCCGACTTCGGCGTCGATGTTGATGCCCTTGATCTGAATGAAGCGCGGCTTGCCGTCCGAGAAGCAGGTGCCCGCGATGGAGCGTTCGCGCTTCTCGGTGACGACGGTCACCTTGACGTAGCCGTCGAACACACCGGATTTCGACTGGTTGGTGGTCGAGATCTGGATGCCGCGTTCCTGGGCGACGACCGGGGCGGACACCATGTTCACGTCCGGGTTCGCCTTTTTCATGATCCCCGCGATCACCGAGCAGTTCAGCGCGGCGAGGTTCATTTCGGAGACGAGGCCGTCGTAGAGGATGTTGATCGCCTTGATCGGCTCATCGGTCATCTGGCCGATGAAGCTGCCGAGGTGACCGGCCAGCGCGACCCAGGGGCCCATGACCTTGGCCTCTTCGGCGGTCATCGAGGGCATGTTGAGTGCGTTCTCGACCGCGCCGTCGAGCAGGTAGTTCGACATCTGCTCGGCCACCTGAAGCGCCACGTTCTCCTGCGCCTCGGTGGTGGCCGCGCCCAGGTGCGGGGTGCAGACCACGTTCGGCAGGTTGAAGAGCGGGTTCTCGGTCGCCGGTTCCTCGAGGAACACGTCGAAGGCGGCGCCCGCGACATGGCCCGATTTCAGCAGCTCGGCCAGCGCGGCCTCGTCCACCAGTCCGCCGCGTGCGCAGTTGATGATCCGCACGCCCTTCTTGGTCTTCTCGAGGTTTTCCTTGGACAGGATGTTCCGGGTCTGGTCGGTCAGCGGCACGTGCAGGGTGATGAAGTCGGCGCGCTTGAGCAGCTCGTCCAGGTCCTCGACCTTCTCGACGCCCATCTTCTCGGCCTTCTCGTGGCCGAGGAACGGATCATAGGCCACGACCTTCATCTTGAGCCCGCGGGCGCGGTCGCAGACGATGCCGCCGATGTTGCCGGCGCCGATCACGCCCAGCGTCTTGCCGGTCAGCTCGACGCCCATGAACTTCGACTTCTCCCACTTGCCCGCGTGGGTCGAGGCCGACGCCTCGGGGATTTGGCGGGCCACGGCGAACATCATCGCGATGGCGTGCTCGGCCGTCGTGATCATGTTGCCGAAGGGGGTGTTCATGACGATCACGCCCTTCTTGGACGCGGCGTCCTTGTCGACGTTGTCGACGCCGATCCCGGCACGGCCGATGACCTTGAGGTTGGTGGCCTTCTCGAGGATCTTCTCGGTCACCTTGGTGGCCGAACGGATTGCGAGGCCGTCGTAGTTGCCGATCACCTCGGCCAGCTTGTCCTTGTCCTTGCCCAGGTCGGGCTGGAAGTCGACCTCGATGCCGCGGTCCTTGAAGATCTGGACGGCCGCGTCGGAGAGCTTGTCGGAAATGAGTACCTTGGGTGCCATGTCAGGCGTTCCTTGCAGGGATGTTCGGGAGTGGGCGCACGGAGTTCGCGCGCCCAATGGTGTGTGGGGGTAGGGTGCGTGCTTGCCACGCACCGCCGGGTCAGGCCGCTTCGGACTGTTCCTCGAGGCAGGCCTCGAAGGCCCACTTGAGCCACAGG
This sequence comes from Pseudooceanicola sp. LIPI14-2-Ac024, assembly GCF_042188925.1. Classification (GTDB taxonomy): domain Bacteria; phylum Pseudomonadota; class Alphaproteobacteria; order Rhodobacterales; family Rhodobacteraceae; genus Pseudooceanicola. The sequence continues at coordinate 2,591,276 of NZ_CP170102.1, read as the reverse complement.
GTCAGCTTCTGAAGGTCGGAATCCTCGACCGTCGCACCGCACCAGATCCGCAGGCCCGCCGGGGCGTCGCGATAGGCGCCGATGTCATAGGCGGCGTTGTAGGCTTCGAGCTTCTTGGCCACCGCCTTGGCGAATGCCGCGCCGTCCTTGATCCGGTCGTCGGTGAACTTGAGGCAAACGCTGGTGTTCGACCGTGTCGCCGGGTCGACGGCGAGGTTCTCGATCCAGTCGTGTTCGTCGCAGAAGTCCCAGATCACCTTGGCGTTGGTGTCCGCGCGCTTCATCAGGCCCTTCAGCCCGCCGACCGAACGGCCCCAGTCCAGCGCTACAAGGTAGTCCTCGACCGCCAGCATCGAGGGCGTGTTGATGGTCTCGCCCTTGAAGATGCCTTCGTTCAGCTTGCCGCCCTTGGTCATGCGGAAGATCTTGGGCATCGGCCAGGCGGGCGTGTAGCTTTCCAGCCGCTCGACGGCGCGGGGGCTGAGGATCAGCATGCCGTGGGCCGCTTCGCCGCCCATCACCTTCTGCCACGAGAAGGTCACGACATCGAGCTTGTCCCAGGGCAGGTCCTGCGCAAACGCGGCCGAGGTCGCGTCGCAGATGGTCAGGCCGGCGCGGTCCGCCGGGATCGCGTCGCCGTTCGGCACGCGCACGCCGCTCGTGGTGCCGTTCCAGGTAAAGACGACATCGGTGTCGAAATCGACGTCGGCGAAATCCACGATCTCGCCGTAACCGGCTTCCTTCACCTCGGCGTCGATCTTGAGCTGCTTGACCACGTCGGTGACCCAGCCCGCGCCGAAGCTTTCCCATGCGACCATGGTCGCCTTGCGGGCGCCGAGCATCGACCACATGGCCATCTCGACCGCGCCGGTGTCGGACGCGGGGACGATCCCGATGCGGTAGTCTGCGGGAATGCCGAGGATCTCGCGCGTGCCCTCGATGGCCGCCTTCAGCTTGTCCTTGCCGATGGCGGCGCGGTGCGAGCGGCCGAGCGCGGCGTCGGCGAGCTTTTCGAGTTCGAATGTGGGGATCTTGGCGCAGGGGCCAGAGGAGAAACGCGGATTGGCCGGCCGCGTTGCCGGGTGTTTGTCAGCCATGTGACTTAACCTTCCAGATAAGCGCCCCTCGTTGGGGAGGGGTGTCCCGCCGCCGTCTATATGGGCGATTCGAAGGTTGCGCAACGTGACAGATGTCGCAGTCGGGCGCCGGTGCGCCGCTTTTTGCCCTCGGGGTGGCGGGCGTGACGCCTATCGGAAACTTCGCGCCCGGTTCAATCCCAGTCCCAGGCGGAGTAGCGGTTCTTCATGTAGTCCAGTTTGCGTGACCTGGCGTTGTTAAGGTGGCCGTGCGCGCTGTCGCGGTACTCCAGCGTCTCTTCCGCCATCCGCTCCATCAGCGCCTTGATGTCGACGCCCAGGATGCCCGGATCGAAGGTGACGTACTCCACCTCCATGTTGCGGCGCACCTTGCGTTCGATGCCTTCGTGATAGCCCCGGAAACAGGCATACACCTCGTCGACATAGCGGTTCAGCACCAGCGTGCTGGCCGCCGTCGACTTGGTGACCTGCGGTGCGGTGATGTGCTGGCACATGTCGATCGAGGGGCCGCCGTTCCGGAACCAGATCTCCATCTCCCACACCAGTTTCTCGCCCGCCCTGCGCCGAAGCGCATCGGTTTCGGACATGAGGGATGGGTAGGCTGTCCCGATCTCGGCCAGTTCGAGGCCATAGCCATAGGCGCAGCGCAGCATCTCGACCGGCGTTCCACTCGGCGAAAAGCAGGTCAGCTCGGGAATGTCCGGCAGCGCCGGGGGGTGGCGGTCTGCGCGGAGGTCTGGAGCGCGGGCGCCGTCCCCTGCGTGGTGCCATTCTCGCGCACCAGCGCAAGTGCGGCGTCCCACACGGCGCTGCAGAACGCGTCGATCTCGTCCTCGGACGTCAGGCCGTAGTCCATGAGCAGCTGGTAACCGAAGTAACCGGGCGTGTCGTCGTCGCAGACGGCGTCGGCCTCCCAGATCATCTCGTCGCTCATCGTGGCCATGATCCGGGCCACGTCGGTCTGGGCGGTGTCCTGCGGCGCGGGCGCCTTTGTGGGCGCCGCCGCCGGGGCCTGCGCGGTCGCGTCGCGCGATGTTTCGGTCCCGTAGTATTCGCTGGCCCAGTCGTAGTAGCCCTCGAAGTCGGGATGGCCGGTGATCGCCTGTTTCAACGCGTACCAAGTCGGATGCCACGGCCAGATGCGTGCGGCCTCCAGCGCCCAGAGCAGGACGACCAGCGCCAGGGGCACACCGATCAGCCAACGCATGGCGCTGCGCCGTGGGTTCGGCGGGGGCGCGGCGGTGGTTTCTGCGGCTGCTTCGGCACCGGGCGTGGGGTCCGATGGTGCTGCAGGCGCGGCTTTGGGCTCCGCCGTCGCCACGTCGTCCAGCCGCCGCACCTCCATGAACTGCGTGCGGCGGTCCAGCACCTGGCCCGGCGTGATCAGCACCCTCTGCACCTGGCAGGCATGGGGAAAGATCAGCCCGCTCTCGGTCCCATCGGCCCGCCGGTAGCGCGCCAGCCGCTGTTTGCCGGGTATGGTCCAGCCCGGCTGCACGAGCACCTCGAGGATGGTGATGGGATAGTACGACGCATCCGCAGGGGTGCTCAGATACTCTTCGCTCAAGCCGCTTTCTCCGTGTGACGGCAAAGGCTTCAGCGGAAACTCCCCATCGGTCAAGCACCCAGAGACGCTTTGTCTGACGGTGCAACCCTCTGGAAACACGCGCGGGTTTGTGCTTTGAGCGGGGCGATCTTTCCGAACCGGAGCCGCCGATGTTCACCGTCATCCTCACAGCCCCGCATCTCGATGCCGCCGCCGCCGAGGCGTTGCGGTCCGCATGGGGCGGCAGCGCGCTGCGCTGGCTGTCGGTCAATGCCGCGGCCGAGTTCGAGATCGACGATGTCCCGTCGAACCGTTGGCAGGTCTGGGAGGATTTCCAGAAGATGCAGGCGGACATGAACATCCTGCCGACGCGCAACCGGCGCAAGCGGATGCTGCTGGCCGACATGGACAGCACGATGATCCAGCAGGAATGCATCGACGAGCTTGCGGACGAGGCCGGGGTCGGCGCGCGGGTCAAGGAGATCACTGCCCGTGCGATGAACGGCGAGCTGGATTTCGAGGGCGCGCTGACCGAACGCGTCGGACTGCTCAAGGGCCTGCCCGAAACGGTGATCGGCAAGGTGCTGGACACCCGGATCACGCTGATGCCGGGCGGGCGCGAGCTGATCGCGACGATGAAGGCCAACGGGGCCTACTGCGCGCTGGTCTCGGGCGGGTTCACCGCCTTTACCGGCCGGGTGGCCGAGATGCTGGGCTTTGACGAGAACCGCGCCAACACCCTGATCGCCGCCGACGGCACCCTGACCGGAGAGGTCGGGCGCCCGATCCTCGGCCGTGATGCCAAGGTGCAGGCGCTCGAGGAGATCTCGGCCCGGCTGGTCATCACGCCCGCCGACGTGATCGCAGTCGGTGACGGGGCCAATGACCTCGGGATGCTGGGGCTGGCCGGGGCCGGGGTGGCGCTGCATGCGAAACCGGCGGTGGCGGCGCAGTGCGACATCCGGATCAACCACGGCGACCTGACCGCGCTGCTTTACCTGCAGGGCTATGCCCGGCAGGAGTTCGCCGGCTGACCACGGCCCCATTAATTAACAGTTGCGTTAATTAACCGAATCGCGAATATTCGGGTCATGAGCGATCTGACCCGAACCTTTTCCGCACTGTCCGACCCGACCCGCCTTGCGATGGTCGAGACGCTGATCCGCAACGGCGAACTGCCTGCCGGCGACCTTGTCGCGGGCGCAGAGATCTCGGCCCCCGCGATCTCGCGCCACCTCAAGGTGCTGCGCGAGGCTGGGCTGGTGGACCAGCGTGCGGTCGGGACCCATCGCCTCTACGCCGTCCGCCCCGAGGCGCTGCGCGCCATCGTGGACTGGACCATGGATCATCGCGCCTTCTGGTCCGCCAGCCTTGACCGGCTGGACGAGATGCTGGCGCTCGACCCGGAGGGAGAGGAATGAAGGACACCGAAACGGCGGACATCGAGTTTGTTCGCGACTACACCGTGGCGCTCGACCGGCTGTGGCGGGCAGTGACGGAGCCGGTCCAGCTGATCCAGTGGTTCGGGCCCGAAGGCGTCTACCTAGAAACCTGCGAGATGGATTTCCGCCACACCGGTCCCTGGACCTGCACCATGACCGGCAAGGAAAGCGGCGACTGCTTCAAGGTCTCGGGCCAGATCACTCATGTTCGTCCGCCCGAAGGCGGCCGCGGCTCGGTCGGTTTCACCTGGGCGTGGCACGACCCGGCCACCGATGCCCGCGGCCCGGAAAGCCACGTGATCTTCACGGTCGAGGAAACCGCCACAGGCGCCCGCCTGACGCTGACCCATCGCGAGCTGCACGATGTCGAGGCAGGCCAGGCGCACAGCCGCGGCTGGATTTCGACCCTCCGCAAGCTGGATTTCCTGTTGGCGCCGAACCCGTCGCTCCAACCCTGACCCCATTTCGCGACGCATTGAACCCAAGGAGACTGAAATGCCCAAGTATCTTTACATCTATCACGGCGACGCCTCCGGCGTGCCCTCCACCCCCGAAGAGCAAGAGGCTGCGATGAAGGCCTGGGGCGACTGGATGCAGGACGTCGGCACCGCCATGGTCGAGCCGGGCGAGCCGGTCGGCAAGTCCAAATCGGTCACCGCCAAGGGCGTGGTCGACGACGTTGCCAATGCCGCCTTCGGCTATTCCATCGTCGAGGCGCCGGATATCGAGACCGCCTGCAAGCTGGCCAAGGGCAATCCGATGGTCGCCGGCGGCGGGTCGGTCGAGGTGGCCGAGATCATCCCGATGCCGATGTGAAAGGGATGGCCGGGCCCCGGCCCGGCCGTCATCCCGGCGCGGGCCCGGCGACCTGGACAACCTCGGCCAGCGCCCGGATCACCGCGTCGAAGCGGTCGTCCCGCGCCCGCAGCCGCGACCAGACCAGCGCGATCCCGGTCGCGGCCTGCGGCGTGACGATCGGCAGCGTTACCAGCGGCCGCCCGTCATAGCTGATCGTCCCCGGCGGGCAGGAATAGCTGATCCCGATCCCCGCCCCGTGCGCGGCGAGCGAGCGCATCATTTCCAGCGACCGGACCCTGTGGCCGACGGTGGGGTGCAGCCGCATCTCCTGGAAGAGGGTGTTCATGAACCCCTCGGACAGTTCCTCGGAAAAGAAGATGAGCGGATGCGGCGCGAGGTCTTCGAGTGCCAGCGCCTCGCGATGCGCCAGCGGATGGTCAGGGGCAAGGAAGGCCACCGGGGCGACGTGCCCGAGGACCTGCCGGTCGAACCGCTCTGCAAAGCCGACGTCGTAGGTGATCGCCACGTCGACCCGCCCCTGGTCGAGGTCGGCGGCCAGGTCGGCAAACCGCCCCTCGGCCCCGCGGAAGCCGTGGTCCGGGAACCGCTGCCCGAGCGCGGCGAGCGCCCCGGCAAGGTGCAGCGGCGCGATATCCTCGAAACAGCCCAGCACGAAGGGCGCGGGGGTGTCCGTGTCCTGCTCGATCCCGGTGGCAAGCTCCAGCAGCGCCCGGATCCGGGGCAGCAGGCGGTGGCCGTAGGGCGTGACCTCGACCCGCGCGCCCTTGCGGCGGACGAGGACCGGCGCTCCGAGCCGCGCCTCGACCCGAGTGATCGCCACCGACAGCGACGGCTGCGACACGTTCAGGTGACGCGCTGCCTCGGTCAGGCTGCCAAGGTCTGCCACGGCGACAAGGTACTCGTATTGGCGGAGGGTGTTGTATAGCATTAAGCTAATAATATTATTCGCACATATTATTGGAAGCTATTTGTGCCGGCGCCTAGGTTGACCCGGCACAAGAGGACATCACCATGCATCCATTGCTGACCCAGGACATCATCGACACCTTCCAGCGCGACGGCGTCGTGCTGATCAAGGGCCTGTTCGCCGACCACGTCGAGGCGCTGCGCGCCGGGGTGGAGCGCAACATGGCCGAGCCCGGCCCCTACGCGGCCGAGAACCTGAAGGCGGGCGAGGCGGGCCGCTTCTTCGACGACTACTGCAACTGGAACCGCATCCCTGAATTCGAGACCGTCGTGCGCCGGTCGCCCGCGGCCGAGGTGGCCGCCGACCTGATGCAGTCGGACCGGGTGCAGGTGTTCCATGACCACGTGCTGGTGAAGGAACCGGGCACCTCCAAGCCGACGCCCTGGCACCAGGACGGGCCCTACTACTTCGTGGACGGGATGCAGAACGTCAGCTTCTGGTCGCCGCTCGACCCGGTGAAGGACGCCAGCCTGCGCTGCGTGGCGGGCAGCCATCTGTGGGAAAAGCCCGTCCTGCCGATGCGCTGGCTGTCGGAAACCAACTTCTTCCCCGACAGCGATGCCTACATGCCGGTGCCCGACCCGGATGCCGAGGGCATGGAGATCCGCGAATGGGAAATGGCACCGGGCGACGCCGTGGCCTTCAACTACGCGATCTTGCATGGCGCGCGGGGCAACACCACAGGCGACCGGCGGCGGGCGTTCTCGCTGCGGCTGGTGGGCGACGACGCACGCTATGTCGAACGCCCCGGCCGGACCTCTCCGCCGTTTCCCGGCCACGACATGCAGCCGGGCGACATCCTGCGCGAGGACTGGTTCCCGGTGATCTTCCAACGGTAGGTGCGTGGCACCTGAGCTTTGACGTGGGCGGCGGGGCAGGGGTGCCACGCCGCCCGCTTCCGTTTGGCCCAAATTTTCACCGCACGCCCCGGCGCGACCGTTCCGCCCGGGTGCCGCGCGCCGTGACCCGGCCTGCGCGGGCCGGGCGATACATGGGCGCGATCGGTGCCTATCCTCCTGAGATACGGGCGGAATGTCCGGCCGCGGCTTGGCAGTTGCAAAGGGTTGAGGCGACCTTTCCCTGTGCGCTGCTTTGGAATTTTCTACTTCCCACGGCGACCGCCCCCGCGCAGTTCTGGACCCGGACCAACCGACAGGGCAGCCGTCGCGGGACCGGGCCGCAGCCGATGCGCACAGGGCCCCGGGCCGCCTGCACGAGACGACCCCAAACCAGGAAGTGAATATGACAGCCGAAAAAACTGACACGCTCGTCGTTGGCGCAGGTCAGGCCGGAATTGCAATGAGCGAGCACTTGACTGCGATGGGGATCCCGCACCTCGTGCTTGAACGGAACCGCGTGGCCGAGGCCTGGCGCAGCCAACGCTGGGATTCGCTGGTTGCCAACGGCCCCGCCTGGCACGACCGCTTCCCGCACATGGAATTCGACGATGTCGGCCCCGATGTCTTTCCGCCGAAGGAGCGGATGGCCAAGTATTTCGAGGACTACGCGAGGATGATCGACGCGCCGATCCGCACCGGTGTCGAGGTCAAGTCGGTCCGCCGCTGCGACGGTCGCCCCGGTTTCCTTGTCGAGACCGCGGACGGCACCATCGAGGCGCAGCGCGTCGTTGCCGCCACCGGCCCGTTCCAGGTGCCCTCGTTCCCCAAGATCGTCCCCGAGGACGCGGGGATCGCGCAGATCCATTCGTCCCAGTACCGCAATCCCGACAAGCTGGCGCCGGGCGCCGTGCTGGTCGTCGGCGGTGGCGCATCGGGCTGCCAGATCGCCGAGGAGCTGCGGCTGGCCGGGCGCGAGGTCTATCTTTCGATCGGCGAGCACTACCGCCCTCCGCGCTCCTACCGCGACCGCGACTACGTCTGGTGGCTTGGCGTGCTGGGCAAGTGGGACGAGATCAAGATCGACTCCAAGAAAAAGCACGTGGCCTTTGCCGTCAGCGGCTATGACGGCGGTCGCACCGTCGATTTCCGCCGTCTCGGGCACATGGGCATCACCGTGATGGGCATGACCGAGGGCTACGCGGACGGCGTGCTCAGCATCGCGGACGACCTTGTCCCGAACATGCTGGAAGGCGACCGCGCCTACCTCGAGGTGCTGCGCGAGGCCGACGAGTACGTTGAGCGCAATGGCATCGACCTGCCGCTCGAACCCGAGGCGTGGGAGATCGTGGCTGACCCCGAGTGCGTCAAGACTCCGATCCGGGAACTGGACCTCGCCGCGGCCGGAATCACGACGATCATCTGGGCGACCGGCTTCAAGTTCGATTTCGGCTGGCTGCAGGTGCCGGGCGCCTTCCGCGAGGACGGCACCCCGTTCCACAAGCGCGGCATCTCGGCCGAGACGGGCATCTACTTCCTCGGCCTGCCCGAGCTGACCAACCGTGCCTCGTCCTTCATCTACGGCTGCTGGTACGACGCCAAGTACCTTGCCACCCACATCGGGGTGCAGCGCAACTACGTCGCCTACGAGAAGAGCTGAGCCAAGGCCCGAACGCGAAAGGACCGCCCATGAAGACCGTGATGTTCCTCAACGGCCCCAATGCCAACCTCTACGGGCTCGACCCCAGCGGCACATACGGGACCGACAGCTTTCCCCAGATCGAAGCGGCCTGCAAGGCACGCGCCGAAGAGCTGGGCTTTGCGCTCGACTTCCGGCAGTCGAACCACGAAGGCGTGCTGATCGACTGGATCCAGGAGGCGCGGCAGGATTGCGCCGGCCTCCTGATCAACGCGGCAGGGCTGACCTATACCTCGATCGCGATCCTCGACGCGCTGATGTCGTTCGACGGCCCGATCATCGAATGCCACATGAGCAACATCTGGAAACGCGAACCCTTCCGGCATCATTCCTACATGTCCAAGGCCGCGACCGGCGTGATCGCGGGGCTCGGGCTGCAGGGTTACCTCCTGGGCCTGCAGGCCATGGGCACGATGATCGCGGACCCGGCGGCATGACCGACACGCTGGTCTTCTACAGCGGTCCCGATCCGTTCGAGGCCTGGCGCGACGCGCTGGCCCCGCACCTGGGCGACAGCGTGCGGATCGAACGGGCGGAGGAGGTCACTGATCCGGCCGCCGTCCGCTTCGCGCTGGTCTGGCTCCCGCCCGAGGGGTTCTTTGCCCGGTTCCCGAACCTCGAACTGGTGATCAACCTCGGCGCCGGGGTGGACCGGCTGGTGGCGCGGAACGACCTGCCGGACGTGCCGATCACCCGCCTGTCCGACCCCGAGATGGGCAAGATGATGGCCGGCTTCGTCCTGTTCTCGGTCCTGCGTCACGCGCGCGACATCCCGCATTTCGAAGCGGCGCAGGCGCGGCACGACTGGGCCTACAAGCATCCCCGCGCGGCGAGCGAGATCACCGTGGCGGTCCTGGGCCTTGGCGAACTGGGCGCCCTGGCGGCGACGGAACTGGCGCGGCAGGGGTTCGATACCCACGGCTGGGCGACCCGGCCGCGCGACCTGCCCGGCGTGACGGTGCACTGCGGCGACGACGCGCTGCCGCCGCTGCTGAACCGGGCCGAGATCGTGGTCTGCATGCTGCCGCTGACCCCGACCACACGAGACCGTCTGGGGGCCGAGGTCTTTGCGGCAATGCCGAAGGGCGCGGCCTTCATCAACGTCTCGCGCGGAGAGGTCGTGGACGAGGCCGCGCTGGTCGAGTTGCTGCGGTCCGGCCACCTGTCGGGCGCGACGCTCGACGTCTTTGCCGCCGAGCCGCTGGCGCGGGATCACCCGCTCTGGTCGCTGCCGGGCGTCCTGATCACGCCGCACCTCGCCTCGGTCGCGCTGCCGAAAAGCGCGGCGCCGCAGATCGCGGCCAACATCCGGGCGGTGCAGACCGGCGGGACGCTGGCCAACGAGGTGTCGCGACTGCGCGGATATTAGGCACTTGGCCCGGCGGCCCCGGATCGCCGAGGCGGCATGCCTCTCCGCTATCCGAATTTACTGCGTAAAAGCATGATCTTACGCGGTTGAATTGGAAAAATCTAAGTAGGGCTTCGGATTTTGCGATTACCCGAACCCGCCCCCGGTCGGCAGTCTCGGCCCATCTCGAATTCCCGTCGCGGACCCTCTTCCCCGCGCCGGGGCACTACCCCGGGCCGCTCTCCCGGCCCGGGTTCGCCGCGGCATCCCGCTCTCTGCATGCCCAACGACAGACCCTAACCCAACAGGACACCCTGCATGAAACGTCTCCTCCTGACTGCCACCGCACTGAGCCTGATCGCTCCCGCTGCCTTTGCCGAGACCCTCGTGGTCAGCAGCTGGGGCGGCAGCTTCCGCGACCTGATCGCCGACACCATCGCCAAGAAGTTCACCGAGGAAACCGGCGTCGAGGTCGAGTTCATCACCGGCGGCACCATCGACCGGCTGAACCAGGCCAAGCTGAGCAAGGACACCCCCGAAAGCGACGTGACCTTCACCACCTCGCACATCGGCTGGCTGTACCACAACGACGGCCTGTTCGAGGAACTGGACATGTCCAAGATCCCGAACGCCGAGAACCTGGTCGAGCAGGCCAAGATCAGCCCGTCGCATATCGGCGCCTGGGCCTATGTCTACACCATCGGCTACCTGCCCGAGCTGGTGCCCGCCGGGATCGATTTCGACAGCTGGGAAGACCTCTGGTCGCCCGAGCTCGAAGGCATGCTGGCCGCGCCCGACTTCGACCCGTCGCACATCATCGCGGTGGCCTCCAAGCTGGAAGGCGTCGACATCGAGAACTGGCAGGATGCCTCCGAGAAGCTGATGGCGCTCAAGCCGAACTTCAAGGCGTTCTACACCAACGACGCGAACTCTCAGCAGCTGCTGTCGACCGGTGAGACCGCGGTGCAGATCATGCTGTCGATGAACGCCTACCACATGCAGTCGCAGGGCCTCGACGTGCAGCTTGCGATCCCCGAAGAGGGTGCGGTACTGGGCGTCGACACCATGGGCATCACCGCCGGGACCGACAAGCAGGAGCTGGCCTACCAGTTCATCAACGCGGCCCTCGACCCCGAGGTTCAGGCCAAGATCGCCGAGATCAAGAAGGGCAGCCCGGTCGTCTCGAACGTCACGCTCCCCGAAGAGCTCGCCTCGCTGCCCGGCATCTTCACCACGCCGGAACAGTGGGAATCCCAGACCCTGATCATCCCGCACGAGCTGCGGGCCGAGAAGACCGCCGAATGGCGCCAGTGGTTCTCGGAGAACATGATCGCGGGCAACTGACCCCAACCCGTCCCGGCGGTGCCGCCGCCGGGACACCCCTTGCAGGAATTCACGTCCCCCAATGTCGAAGCGCCCCTTCCTCGCCTGGTTCGCCTCTCCGTCGATCCTGATCGCCTTCGGGATCACGGCCTCTTTCCTGGCGATCGTGCAGTACAGTTTCCGGGCCTACGTGCCCGGCTCGCTCGATCCCGGCGGCTTCACGCTCGAGAACTTCACCACCCTGTGGAAACCGGTCTATGGCCAGGCCTTCCTCAACACCGTCCTGCTCTGCATCTGGACGGCCGTCTTCACGCTGATGGTGGGCTATCCGCTGGCCTATGCCATGGTCCGCGCCGCCTCCGTACGTCTGCGTAGCGCGATCCTCCTGATCTCGCTCACGCCGCTTTTCCTGGGCGAGATCGTTCGCACCTATTCCTGGATGATCGTGCTGGGCAACCGGGGCTTCGTGAACGCCACCCTGATGCAACTGGGCCTGATCGATCGGCCGATCGATTTCATGTTCACCATGACCGGCGTGGTGATCGCGCTGGTGCACTTCACCCTGCCGATCGTGGTGGTGATGCTGGCCGCCGCGCTGTCGCACATCGACCGGAACCTGGAACGCGCCGCGACATCGCTGGGGGCCGGTCGGGTGCGGGTGTTCCTGACCGTGACGCTGCCGCTATCGATTCCCGGCATCGTGGCGGCCACCTCGACCGCCTTCGCCTGGACCTTCTCGGCCTTCGCGACGCCGCAGATGATCGGAGGCGGCAAGGTGCAGACGATCTCGACCCTCGTCTACCAGGTCGGTTTCGCCTCGTTCAACTTCCCGCTGGCCGCGTCGCTGTCGCTGGTCGGCCTGCTGTTCACCATAGCCGTGCTCGCGCTCTTCAACTCGGGCATGCGCCGCGTCGAACAGATCGGAGCGCACTGATGAGAAAGTCCTTCCTCGACCACCTGCTGGACTGGAGCGGCCGGATCATCCTGACGCTGATCCTGGGCTTCGTCCTGCTGCCCTTCGTCGTGGTGTTCATCGCCTCGTTCAACGACAGCGCCATCCTGTCGTTCCCGCCCAAGGCGTGGTCGCTGCGCTGGTATGCCAACGCCTTCGAATACCGCGACTTTGCCGAGGGGCTGGTCAACTCGCTCAAGATCGCGGCCGTCGGCGCCACCATTGCGCTGATCGCGGGGGCGGGATTTGCCTATGTGCTGAACCGATACGAATTCGCCGGCAAGGCGGTGCTGAACAGCGTGCTGATGTCGCCGCTGATCATCCCGAACTTCACCATCGGCCTGGGCCTGCTGATCCTCTCGGCCGCCGCCGCGCTGCCGCGGTCCTACGGGCTGGTCGTCGCGGTGCATGTCATCATCGTCCTGCCCTTCGTGGCGCGGTCGGTCTACGTCTCGCTGCAGAACTTCGAGCGGCGCTATGAACAGGCCGCCGAAAGCCTGGGCGGCACGCCGCTGCACGTGCTGCTGACGATCACCCTGCCGCTGCTGTCGCCGGGCCTGATCGCCGGCGGGCTTTTCGCCGCGATCCTGTCGTTCAACGAGTTCACGGCCTCGCTCTTCGTCGTCAACCAGAGCACCCAGACCCTGCCTGTGGCGATGTACAACTATGTCCGCGAATACGCCGACCCGACGCTGGCCGCCGTGTCCGTCATCTACGTGGCCGTGGTCGCAGCCGCGCTGCTGGTCACCCACAAAATCTTCCGCCTTGAAAAGGTTCTCAATGTCGAGTGAGTTCATCTCTGCCGCCCCGCATGCCGGCGGGGACCGCCCCGCTGTCCAGATTGACGGCGTCTCCAAGTCGTTCTCCGGGACCGTTGCGCTGGAACCCGTCTGGCTCAAGATCCGGAGGGGAGAGTTCCTGACCCTGCTCGGCCCCTCGGGCTGCGGCAAGACCACGCTCCTGAACCTGATCGCGGGCTTTCTCGAGGCTGACGGCGGAGAGCTGTTCATCGACGGCGACCTCGTCACGCAGGTCCCGCCGCACCAGCGCGAGATCGGGATCGTGTTCCAGAACTACGCGCTCTTCCCGCACATGACCGTGGCGCAGAACGTGGCCTACGGCCTGCGGACGCGGAAGGTCGCCAAGGCCGAGATCGCCCAGCGGGTGCGCGAGGCGCTGGAACTGGTCAAGCTCGAGGATTTCGCCGACCGCCGTCCCCGGCAGCTGTCGGGCGGGCAACAGCAGCGGGTCGCGCTGGCCCGGGCGCTGGTGATCCGGCCGCGGGTGCTGCTGCTGGATGAACCGTTCTCGGCGCTCGACCGGAACCTGCGGACCGCGATGCAGGTCGAGCTCAAGGAAATCCAGTCGCGCATCGGCCTGACCACCGTCTTCGTCACCCACGACCAGGGCGAGGCGCTGAGCATGTCGGACCGGATCGCCGTCATGTCGCGTGGCCGGATCCGCCAGATCGGCACGCCGAGCGAGATCTACGACAGCCCGCAAAGCCACTTCGTCTCGACCTTCGTGGGTGATGCCAACCTGTTCTCGGCCGAACTGGTCGATAGGGCCGCCGCCGACGTGACCCTCGACGTCGGCGGCACCCGCCTGCCGCTGTCGACCTTCCAGGACGAGCTGCCCGAGGCCGGTCCGGTGACGCTGGTCGTCCGGCCCGAACTCTGCCGCCTGACCGCGGCCGACACGCCCGGTGCGATCCCTGCCAAGGTGGCGCTTTCGGTCTACCAGGGCAGCTATGCCGAACTGCACCTCGACTGCCCGGCGGCCGAGGAAGGCCGCGTGATGCTGCGCGTCCCGGCGGGCGAGGCGCTGGCGGCGGGCACCGCCGTCGGCATCGCCCTGCCGGACCGCGGCCCGGCGATCTATGCCCGCGAGGAGCAGGCAGCATGAGCGCGACGATGATGGCCGTGATCGCGTCGGAACCCGGCGGGCCGGACGTGCTGACGATGGTCGAGCGCCCGGTGCCCGCGCCCGCCGCGGGCGAGGTGCTGATCCGCGTTGCCGCCGCCGGCGTGAACCGGCCCGACCTGATGCAGCGCAGCGGTGCGCTGCCTGCGCCGGCCGACGTGTCAGACATCTTCGGGCTCGAGGTCGCGGGCCATGTCGCGGCGGTCGGCCCGGGGGTCTCCGGCTGGCAGATCGGCGACACCGTGATGGCGCTGGTGAAGGCGGGCGGCTACGCCGGTCACGTCACCGCCAGGGCCGACCAGTGCCTCCCGGTGCCGGACGGCCTCAGCCTGGTCGAGGCCGCCGTGCTGCCCGAGGGGCTGTTCACCATCTGGCACAATCTTTTCGACCGGGGCGGGCTGGAACCCGGCGACCGCGTCCTGATCCAGGGCGGCGCCAGTGGGATCGGCACGCTGGCCCTGCAACTGGCCCGCGCCTGGGGCGCCGAGGTGATCGTCACCGCCGGCGGGGCCGAGAAATGCGCCCGGCTGGAAGGCATGGGCGCGCGGGCCATCGACTACCGTACGGACGACCTCGTGACCGAGGTGATGCGCCTGACGGACGGCCACGGCGTCGACGTGGTGATCGACATCCTCGGCGGAGAGGCGGTGAACCGGCATCTTGCCTGCATGGCGCCCGGCGGGCGGCACATCGGCTTGTCGTTCATGACCGGCATGGTCGCGCCGGTCGACCTGGGGCTGGTGATGCGCAAGGGCCTCTGGCTCAGCTCCTCGACCCTGCGGCCGAAGAGCGACAGCGAAAAGGCCGGGATCGCCGCCGCGGTGCTCGACCACCTGCTGCCGCTGATCGGGCCGGACAAGGTGCGCCCGGTCCTGTCGGAGGTGCTGCCGCTGGCGCAGGCGGGGCAGGCGCACGCGCTGCTGGAAAGCGGCCGGAATTTCGGAAAGATCGCCCTGAGCACGGAGGAGGTGCCGGCATGAAACTCTCGCTCTACTGGGGCTCTGCCTCGCCCTTTGTCCGCAAGGTGATGGCGGTCGCACACGAACTGGGCCTGCAGGACAGCGTCGAGATCCTCGACAGTGCCGCGCACCCAGTCCAGCGCGACACCCGCATCCAGGCGTTCAACCCGCTGGCCAAGGTGCCCGCGGCGCAGACCGACGACGGCACGCCGCTCTACGACAGCCGCGTGATCTGCGAGTATCTCGATACGCAGGCGAATGGAGGGCTGTTTCCCGCCGCCGGCCCGGCACGCTGGACCGCGCTGCGGCGCCAGGCGCTGGCGGACGGGCTGCTCGATGCCGCGCTGCTGATCCGCTACGAACTGCTGGCCCGCCCGGCCGAGCTGCAGTGGCCGCTCTGGATGGAGAAACAGCGCGAGAAGGTCACCGACGCGCTCGACGCGATGGCGGCCGACCTGCCGGACCCCGACTGCCACGACATCGGCGCGATCTCCTGCGCTTGCGCGCTCGGCTGGCTCGACTTCCGGTTCCCCGACATCGGATGGCGCGATGGCCGCACGGCGCTGGCCGAGTGGCACGCCGCGTTCGATACCCGCCCGGCGATGGTCGCCACGCGACCCGGCGCCTGACCCTCCGTTTCACAGGGGCCTCATGGCCCCGCCCCCCAATGGCCCGAACCCCTCGGGCACACCGCCCAGTCAAGGAAAGACACCCATGGCGCATCTTCGTCACCGCAAGTTCAACACCAAGGACACCTACCCCGAACAGAACCTCGACAACGACCTGGCGCAGGCCGTCGTTGCGAAGGGGGGCACCACGATCTTTCTGCGCGGCCAGTGCCCGCAGGACCTCGACACCGCCGAGAACATCAAGAGCAACGATCCGGTGGAACAGACCCACAAGGTCATGGGCAACATCCGCCAGCTGGTCGAGGAATGCGGCGGCCAGATGGAGCATGTCACCAAGCTGGTTGTCTACCTGACCGACGTGCGCCACCGTGAGGCGGTCTATCGGACGATGGGCGAATACATCAAGGGCGTGCACCCGGTCTGCACCGGCCTTGTCGTCGTCGCGCTGGCCCGGCCCGAATGGCTGGTCGAGATCGACGCCACCGCCGTGATCCCCGACTGAGCCCGCGCGCAGACGGAACGCACCTACCGACCTGAAACGGGGGCATCGCCCCGGGAGTACTCATGACGTTTTCGATCATCGGCCACTGTCCCGACACCGGCATGTTCGGGGTGGCGATCTCGTCCTCCTCTCCGGCGGTCGCGGCCCGCTGTTCCTTTGCCCGCGCGGGCGTCGGCGCAGTGGCCACGCAGAACATCACCGATCCGCGCCTCGGGCCGCACACGCTGGACCTGATGGCGCGGGGCGCGAGCGCGTCCGAAGCCCTGTCGATCCTCGAACGCAGCGGACCGCACATGGCCTATCGCCAGGTGCTGGCGGTCGGGCGGTCGGGCGAAAGCGCGATCTATTCCGGCGCCAACGTCCTCGGCATGTGGTCCGAGGCCGAGGGGCGTGATGCCGCCGCGGCGGGCAACCTGCTGGCCGATGCCGGCGTGCCCGAGGTGATGGTGCAGTCCTTCGCCAACTCGCGCGGGCACCTCGGTGCGCGGCTGGTGCGGGCGCTGCGCGCGGGGCTCGATGCCGGCGGCGAGGCCGGGCCGGTGCATTCGGCGGGCCTCCTGCTGGTCGACAAGGAAAGCTGGCCGCTGGCCGAACTGCGCATCGACTGGACCGAGGCGTGCCCGATCACCGCGCTCGAGGCGGCCTGGACCGTCTATGAGCCGCAGATGAACGACTACGTGACCCGCGCGCTCGATCCCCGGGCGGCACCATCCTATGGCGTACCGGGGGACGAGTAACTAATCTCGTTCCTGCCGGCGGACCTCCGGCGGGACGGAACAGGGTCGAGGAGTCACCATGCCTCTCAGGTTCACACTGCGCCAACTTGAATATTTCATCGCCGTCGGCGAGGCGGGCAGCATCGCGCTGGCCGCCGACAAGGTGAACGTCACCGCGCCCTCGATGTCCTCGGCCATCGCCCAGCTTGAGGCCGGGTTCGGCGTGCAGCTCTTCACCCGCCGCCACGCGCAGGGGTCGGTCCTGACGCCGACGGGCGAACGATTCATGGAGCAGGCGCGCGAGGTGCTGAGCGCGGCGGACAAGCTGAACGACATGGCCAACATCTACACCGGGAGCGTGCGCGGCTCGCTCAGGGTCGGATGCATGCGGACCTTCGTGCAGCTGATGGTGCCGCAGCTGCGCCGCAGCTTCGAGGACAAGTACGAGAATGTCGATTTCAGCCAGGTTGAACTGGACCAGGCACAGATCTTCGACGCGCTCGGATCGGCCCGGATAGACGTGGCCCTGACCTATGACCTGTCGCTGCCCAGTGACATCGACTTCCAGCCGCTGCGCACCCTGCCGCCCTACGTGATGGTCGATCTCGCACATCCGCTGGCCGGGCGGAGCGAGGTGACAGCGGCGGACATGCTCGACCACGACATGGTGCTGCTGGATATGCCGCACAGCTCCGACTACTTCCTGTCGCTCTTCCGGGGTCTCGGGCGGCGCCCGCGGATCACCGAGCGCACGACCGAGATCGCGATCCAGCGCAGCCTTGTCGCCAACGGTTTCGGCTTTGGCATCTCGAACATGCGGACGGTGTCGGAATCCTCGATGGACGGCAAACCGCTGAAGTTCATACCCCTGCTGACCGACGTGCCGCCGCTGCAACTGGGCATCGCGACCTCGCGCGCCAGCCACGTGTCGCGGACGATCCAGGCCTTCATCGACCACTGCCACGAGGCTGCGGATGCCAACAAGCTGCCCGGCTTCGTCTCCTGACCCTGAGGACCGCCGATGATCCCCGACATCCAGGACATCCTTGCCCGGCTGATCGCATTTCCCACCGTCTCCCGCCGGTCGAACCTCGAGCTGCTCGACTATGTCGAGGGGCTGCTGCGCCCGGCCGGGGTCCGGCTGGAACGGTTCGAGAGCGACGATGGCACTCGCGCCAACCTGTGGGCGAGCCTCGGGCCCCAAGGATCGGGCGGCGTCGTCCTGTCGGGGCATTGCGACGTGGTCCCGGTCGACGGCCAGGCCTGGAGCCGCGATCCCTTTGCCCTCCACCGCGAGGACGGCAACCTCTATGGCCGCGGCACGGCGGACATGAAGGGGTTCCTGGCCGCCGCAATCCACGCCATGCTGCGGGCGGCCGACCGTCCGTTGCGGCTGCCGCTGCACCTCGCGATCTCGTACGACGAAGAGGTCGGCTGCCTCGGCGTGCGCGGGATGCTCGGCGGGATGGCGGCGCGGCCCGAGCGCCCGGCGCTCTGCATCATCGGAGAGCCGACAGGCATGCGGATCGCCAACGGGCACAAGGGCAAGGTCGGCTTCCGCGCTTGCTGCCACGGGCAGGAGGGGCATTCCGCCCTCGCCCCGAACGCGCTGAACGCGCTGCACCTGGGCGCGGCCTTCGTCACCCGGCTGCAGGCCCGGCAGGAACAGCTGCAGGCCACCGGCGCGCGGGACGCGGCCTATGACATTCCCTATTCGACCGTGCATGTCGGCGTGATGCAGGGTGGCACCGCGCTCAACATCGTGCCGAACCGCTGCGACCTGGATTTCGAGATAAGAAATGTCGCGGCCGACGATCCCGAAGAGATCCTGGCCGCGATCCTCGAGGATGCCGAGGCGATCGCCGCGCCCTACCGCAACCGCTTCCCCGAGGCCCGGATCGAGATCGAGGAGATCTCGGGCTATCCCGGCCTCGACACCCCGCCGGACACGCCCGCCATCGCGGTTCTCCAGGCGCTGCTTGGCGGCGACCCGGCGCTGATCAAGGTTGCCTTCGGCACCGAGGGGGGCTGTTCCAGCAGGCGCTTGACGTGCCCGCGCTGGTCTGCGGGCCGGGGCACATGGCGCAGGGGCACAAGCCCGACGAATTCGTCAGCGAGGCGCAGATCGAAGACTGCGCACGGTTCCTGGACGCGTTGATCGACCTGCTCGCCGCGGGTGAGGAGCCCGCGCTGGCCGCCGGGTAGTCTCGCATTCGAAGCCGTATGGAGATGATGTCCCCGCCTCCCGAGGCTCTTGGGTCAGGGAAGGCGGGCAGGGTGCGTCAGGTCATTCGCCGTAGGGAATCCAGACCGTCTTGACCTCGGTCGCGGCGTCGAGGAAGCCGCGGCCTTCGGCGCTGGCCCAGTCGGTAGCGAAGCCGTTGTTGACCCAGGTGCGTTTCAGGTTCCCGGCGCTTTCGCGTTCGATCACCTCGGAAACGTCTGTCGACGAGAAGCTCCAGACCGCGTCGAGGTCGAGGTGCTTGGCCATGACGGAGGCCAGCTCCGCATGGCTGCCGGTGAGGATGTTCACCACCCCGCCCGGCACGTCCGAGGTGTCGAGCACCTGGTAGAAGTCCGTTGCGGCCAGCGGATGCGGCTCGGACGCGACCAGGACGATACGGTTGCCCATGGCGATGGCCGGCGCCATCAGCGAGATCAGCCCGAGCAGCGGTGCCTCGTCCGGGCAGAGCGCGCCGATCACGCCGACCGGTTCACGCATTGCCAGCGCCGTGCCCCGGATCGGGACCGATCGCACGTCGCCACCGAACTTGTCGGCCCAGGCGGCATAGGTGAAAAGCCGGTCGATGCTGGCCACCACCTCTTGCGCGCCGCCCTTGCGGTACATCGCGTCAAGCCGGGCGGCGAACTCCCCGGCGCGGGCCGACAGGTTCTCGGCAATGTAGTAGAGGATTTGCGCCCGCAGGTGGCCGGTGGTCCTGGCCCAGCCCGCCGCGGCATGCGCGGCCTCGACCGCGTTACGCACGTCCTTGCGATTGGCGATGCCGACATGGCCCGCCGGGCTGCCGTCATAGCCAAAGACGGTGCGCGTGTAGCCGCCGTCGGGCCGCGCCTGCTTGCCGCCGACATAGAGCTTGGCGGTGCGGTCGAGCCCCTCGACCGGGCCGGGTTCGCCCGCGTCCTGCGCCCGGGGCTTCATCTTCTTGCGGTCACCCTTCGGTGCCGTATAGGCCATCAGCCCTTCCCAGCCGCCTTCGCGGCCGAACCCGCTTTCGCGGACTCCGCCAAAGCCCGCGGCGGCGTCGAACATGTTGGTCCCGTTCACCCAGACCACACCGGCGGCCAGTTTCGGCGCGATGTCGAGGGCGAGGTTGATGTTCTCGCTCCAAAGCGTCGCGGCCAGGCCGTAGCGGGTGTTGTTGGCGAGCTGCACCGCCTCGGCCGGGGTGCGGAAGGTGGTCGAGACGAGGACCGGGCCAAAGATCTCCTCCTGCATCAGCGGGTCCGACGGCTCCAGCCCGGTGATCAGCGTCGGCGGGTAGAAGCAGCCCGCGGCAGGCATGTCGCAGGCCGCGCGGTGGACCTCACCGGCGGTGTTCGCGTCGACCAGCCGTGTGATCGTCTGCAGCTGCACCGGGTCGACGACCGCGCCGACGTCGATGCACTTGTCCAGCGGATCGCCGACCCGCAGCTTGTCCATCCGGGCCTTCAGGCGGGCGTGGAAGTCATCGGCGATGCCCTCCTGCACGATCAGCCGCGATCCGGCACAGCAGACCTGGCCCTGGTTGAACCAGATCGCGTCGACCAGCCCTTCGATCGCGCTGTCGATATCGGCGTCCTCGAACACGATGTAGGGCGACTTGCCGCCCAGCTCGAGCGTCAGGGCCTTGCCGCGTCCGGCGGTCGCCATACGGATGCGTCTGCCGACCTCGGTCGAGCCGGTGAAGGCGACCTTGTCGGCCTCGGCATGGGTGACGATCATCTCGCCCGTGGCGCCGTTGCCGGTCACGATGTTCACCACTCCGGCAGGCACGCCAGCCTGGCGGCAGATGTCCGCGAACAGCAGCGCGGTGAGCGAGGTGTACTCGGCGGGTTTCAGCACCACGGCATTGCCCATGGCGATGGCGGGCGCGACTTTCCAGGCCAGCATCAGCAGCGGGAAGTTCCAGGGGATCACCTGGCCGCAGACGCCGATGGCATGGCGGTCGGGCAATTCCTTGTCCATCAGCTGGGCCATGCCCGCATGATAGTAGAAATGCCGTTGCGCCAGCGGCACGTCGATGTCGCGGCTCTCGCGGATCGGCTTGCCGTTGTCGAGGGTTTCGAGCACGGCAAAGAGGCGGGCGTTCTTCTGCAGCAGACGCGCGATGGCATATAGCACGCGCGCACGGGCATGCCCGCCGGCCTTTTCCCATTTCGGTTGCGCCTTGCGGGCCGCACGGAAGGCCGCGTCGACATCTGCCTGGGTGCCCTGGGTGACGGTTGCCAGCACCTCGCCGGTGGCGGGGTTGCGGCTTTCGAACGTCTCGCCCGGGTCGGTGAAGGTGCCGTCGATGAAGTGGCCGAAGCTGGCGCCCTGGTCGACGATCCAGGCCAGCGCGTCCTCGGCGCTTTCGGGGGCGGGGCCGTAATCCATGCTCTCGAAGATTTCCTTGACGGTCATTGCTCTGCCTCCCGCTTGCAAACGGTGTCGTATGGTGCGCGCATCGTCAGCTCACCGGGTGCCGCCAGCCGGCGGAATAGGCGCCGGTGACATGGTGTTCCAGCTGGCGCTCGATGTCGCCCAGGAGCGACGAGGCGCCGAAGCGGAAGAGGTCGGGCTGCAGCCAGCGATTGCCCAGCTCCTCCTTCACCAGCGCGAGGTAGGTGATCGCGTCCTTGGCCTTGGAAATTCCGCCCGCCGGCTTGTAGCCGACGCGGATGCCGGTGCGGTCGTGGTAGGCGCGGATCGCGCGCATCATCACCAGGCTGACAGGCAGGGTGGCGTTCACGCCCTCCTTGCCGGTCGAGGTCTTGATGAAATCGGCCCCCGCCATCATGCAGACGAGGCTGGCGCGAGCCACGTTGCGCAGGGTGCCGAGCTCGCCCGTCGCGAGGATCGCCTTGACGTGGGCGTCTCCGCAGGCGGCACGGAATTCGCGCATCTCGTCGTAGAGGGCCTGCCAGTTGCCGGTCAGCACATGGCGGCGCGAGATGACGATATCGATCTCTTCGGCCCCGGCATCGACGCTTTCGCTGATCTCGGCCACGCGCAGCTTGAACGGCGATAGGCCGGCGGGAAAGCCGGTCGAGACCGCGGCGACGGGGATGCCCGTGCCCTCCAGCGCGGCGACGGCGGCCGGCACCATCTCGTGGTAGACGCAGACTGCCCCCGTGGTGATGCCGGACACGCCGAGCGCATCGAGGATGTCGGTGCGCACCGGTTGCTTCGCCTTGGCGCAGAGACGGCGCACGCGCCCCTCGGTGTCGTCACCCGACAGCGTGGTCAGGTCGATGCAGGTGATCGCCTTGAGCAGCCAGGCGGCCTGGTAATCCTTCTTCACCGACCGGCGGCCTGGCAGGGTCGCGGCGCGGCGCTCGATGGCCGAGGTGTTGGCCTGCGCCATCCGCACCCAGTCCATGTCGAGGTCCATGCCCGGATTGCGGGGTTCGACCGTCTGGGGCAGGTCCCGGACGATGTGATCTTGCGTGGTATCCATGTGGGATGCTCCTCCCGAACTTGGGGGAAGGGTGTCACTTTGGCCGGGGCAAGGCAAGGCACCCGGCGCCCCGAACGGCGCGGAATTGCGCAGGGTTGGGTGGCTTGTTGCGAACGGTTCGCAAAGTGTTTGACTTCGGTGAGAATCATTCTCATTATCATCGGAAAGCTGAACAGGACCCGTGATTCATGGCACTGACCCGTCGAAATCTCCTTCTCTCCGCCCCGGCGCTGGCGCTTTTCGCCGCCGGACCGCTGCGCGCCGACAGCGCGCTGCAGGTGGTGGCGACCACCGGCATGATCGCCGACGCGGCCCGCGCCATCGGCGGCGACGCGGTCGAGGTCCGGGCGCTGATGGGCCCCGGTGTCGATCCGCATTCCTACCGCCAGACCCGCACCGACATCGTCGCGATGACCCGCGCCGACCTGACGCTGGTGCATGGCCTCTACCTCGAGGCGCAGATGGAGGAATTCCTGGGCCAGCTGGGCGCCCGCGCCACCGTGGTCCCAGTGGCCGAGGTGATCCCGCACGACCTGCTGCGGGCCCATGCGGATTACGACAACAAGTTCGACCCCCACGTCTGGATGGATCCGGAGCTGTGGAAGATGCCAGTGGCCGAGGTCGCCCGCGCGCTGTCTGCCGCACGTCCCGAAAGCGCCGCGCAGTTCGACGCGGCGGCGGCCGAGTACCTGTCCACGCTCGACCGGCTGGATGCCTATGCGCGCGAGGTCGTGGCCACCGTGCCCGAGGGGGCGAGGGTTCTGGTCACGGCGCATGACGCTTTTGGCTACTTCGGCCGGTCCTACGGGTTCGAGGTGGTCGGCATCCAGGGCATCTCGACCGAGAGTGAGGCGGGGCTGAACCGGATCCGGGAGGTCGTCGACCTCCTCGTCGATCGCGGGATCGGCGCGGTGTTCGTGGAAAGCTCGGTATCGGACCGCAACATGCGCGCGCTGATCGAAGGGGCCGCCGCGCGCGGCCACGAGGTCCGGATCGGCGGAGAGCTCTATTCCGACGCCATGGGCGAGCCTGGCACCTATGAGGGGACCTATCCCGGCATGATCGACCACAACGTGACCGTGATCGCGGGCGCGCTTGGCGGCACGGTGCCCGAGCGGGGCATGGACGGCAAGCTGAAGGCGGGGCTCTGATGACACCGGTCGAACTGGCGGCAACCGGCGGACACGCCGTCGCCGAACACCTCGAAACCAGCCCCTTCGCGGTGCGCGGGCTGACCGTGTCCTACGGCGGTGAACCGGCGGTGTTTTCCGTCGACATGACGGTCCCCAAGGGTGCCATGCTGGCGATCATCGGGCCGAACGGGGCGGGCAAATCGACCCTGCTCAAGGCCGCTCTCGGGGTGATCCCCAAGGTGTCGGGCCGGGTGACCGTGCACGGCGCACCGCTCGAGGATCAGCGCCGCCGCATCGCCTATGTCCCGCAGCGGGCCAGCGTCGACTGGGATTTCCCGACCCGGGTGATCGACGTCGTGCTGATGGGGCTCTACCGCGACCTCGGCCTGTTGGGCCGGTTGCGCGCGGATCACCGGGCGCGGGCGCAGGCCTGCCTGGCCCGCGTGGGGATGGAGGATTTTGCCGACCGCCAGATCGGCCAGCTGTCGGGCGGACAGCAGCAGCGCGTCTTCCTGGCCCGGGCGCTGGCCCAGCAGGCGGACCTCTACCTGCTCGACGAACCTTTTGCCGGGGTAGATGCCGCGACCGAAAAGGCGATCATCGCCGTCCTCAAGGCGCTGAAGGACGAGGGGCGCACCGTCGTCTGCGTGCACCACGACCTGTCCACCGTGCGTGACTATTTCAGCCACGTCTTCCTGATGAACCGCACCCGCATCGCCGAGGGTACCGTGGCCGAGGCCTTCACCGAGGCGACGCTGCAGGCGGCCTACGGCGGACGGCTCGCAACGGCGCAGATCGACCGTCTGGCCGCGGTCTGAGATGCTGGACCTCGGCTACAACGCCTCGCTGGTCGCGCTCGGCGCCGGGATGCTCGGCATCGCGGGCGGCGTGGTCGGCAGCTTTCTCTTCCTGCGCAAGCGGTCGCTGGTCAGCGACGCGATCAGCCACGCCACCCTGCCGGGCGTGGCACTGGCCTTCATCGTCATGGTGGCCTTCGGCGGCGAGGGGCGGAACCTCTTCGGGCTGATGCTGGGATCGGCCCTGGCCGCGGCGGCGGGGCTCCTGTCGGTCGGCTGGCTGACGCGGCGCACCCGGCTGTCCGAGGACGCGGCGATCGGCGCGGTGCTGTCGGTCTTCTTCGGCTTCGGCGTGGTGCTCCTGACCGTCATCCAGACGATGAGTGCCGGGCGGCAGGCGGGGCTCGAGGGCTACCTCCTGGGATCGACGGCCGGGATGCTGCGGACGGATGCGGTGATCATCGCCGTCGGCGGCCTGCTGACGCTGGTCGCGGTCTATGTCCTGCGGCGGGTGCTGGTGCTGACGGCCTTTGATTCCGAATACGCGGCTTCGGTCGGAATCGACCCGAACAAGGCGGATCTGGCGCTGATGGGGCTTGTCCTGGCGGTCACGGTCGTGGGCCTCAAGATCGTCGGGCTGATCCTGATCGTGGCCCTGTTGATCCTGCCGCCGGTGACCGCGCGGTTCTGGACCGACCGGGCCGGGCACCTGGCACTGATCGCCGGGGCCATCGGCGGGGTGGCGGGGTTCCTGGGCGCGGTGATCTCGGCCTCGGCGCCGGACCTGCCGACCGGGCCGATCATCGTGCTCGTGGCTTTCGCCTTCTTCGCCGTCTCGATGCTGCTGGCCCCGCGACGCGGGGTCCTGGCTGCGCTGGTCGCGCACCTGCGGTTCCGCGACCGGGTCCACCGGCGGCAGGGGCTGCTGGCGCTGGCACAGGGGCAGGCCATCCACGAGGCGCTGACCCTGCGCATCCTGCGCCGTGCCGGGCTGATCCGCGGCGATGGTGTCGCGACCGAGGCCGGGCGGGCGCAGGCGGCCAAGGCGCTGCTCGACGAACGGCGGTGGCAGATCCTGCGCGCCGGGGACCGGACCGGGAGCCTCAGCGCCCGCTATGACGGGCTGACCCCGATCGAGACGGTGCTGACCCCCGACCAGGTGGCCGAGATCGACCGTCACCTGCGGCCGGAGGCACTGGCATGATGGGATCCGAATTTGTTCCGCTGTCGCTGCCGCCGATGCTGATCGGCACGCTCGCGGCGCTGGCCTGCGCGCTGCCGGGCAATTTCCTTGTCCTGCGGCGGCAGGCGCTGATCGGCGACGCGATCAGCCATGTCGTTCTGCCCGGGATCGTCGTCGCCTTCCTGCTGACCGGGATCGTCGCCACCTGGCCGATGATGCTGGGCGCGGCCGGTGCGGCGCTGGTGGCCGTGGTGCTGATCGAGCTGATCCGCCGCGTCGGCCGGGTCGAGCCGGGGGCGGCCATGGGCGTGGTCTTTACCACCATGTTCGCCGGCGGCGTGCTGCTTCTGGAGCAGAGCGACACGTCGAGCGTGCACCTCGACGTGCAGCACGCGCTCTACGGCAACCTCGAAAGCCTGATCTGGTTCGACGCGACCGGCTGGGGCAGCCTGCTGGACCCGGTGGCGCTGGCGGGCCTGCCGCCCGAGCTGGGGCGCATGGCGCTGGTGCTGGTGGTCGTCGCGGCCTTCCTGTGGCTCTTCTGGCGCCCGCTGGCGATTTCGACTTTCGACGAGGGCTTCGCCCGGACCATCGGCATCCGCACCGGCCCGCTGGGTCTGGCGCTGGTGGTGATCGCCGCGCTGGCGGCGGTGGCGGCCTTCGATGCGGTCGGGTCGATCATCGTGATCGCGATGTTCATCTGCCCGCCGGCGACCGCCCGGCTGATGACCAATTCGCTGGGCCGGCAGGTGGCGTGGTCCTGCGTCTTCGCGGTGATCTCGGCGGTGCTGGGATACGTGCTGGCAGGCTATGGCCCGTTGTGGCTGGGCGCGGCCGATGCCGTCAGCGCGGCGGGCATGATCGCTACGGTGTCGGGGGTGATCCTGGGCCTCGCGGCGCTGTTCGGGCCGTGCCGGGGGCGCGTCGGGCAACCGGCAGAGGGGTAGGGCACCCCTACCGCGTCAGCCCGAACTTCGTCCCAAGCGCCAGCATCCCCTTTTCGCCCATCTGCTCGGCCGAGGCGACCGTCACCGGCAGGCCTTGCGTTTCCAGGGCGCGGCGATAGGCGGCGGCCTCGGCCCCGTCGCCCAGGATCGCGACCTGCTGGCCCAGCCAGAGCGCGCGGGTCGCCGCCAGTTCCGCCCCGATCAGCCAGCCGAGCGCCGTGCCGTCGGCGCCGGAGAGCGCCGCGCTGCGCAATGCGCTGGCCAGCCGTTCGGGCCGCGACTGCCCTTCGGAGAGGGCGGCGGTGTCGAGGTCGCTGACCGCCATGCCGACCGCACCCGCCAAAGACAGCGACAGCGCGCTCTGCAGGAACACCGCCTCGCCCGCGCTGAGGGTCAGCCAGTGGGTGACACGGCCCGGCAGGCAGATCACGCCGTCCCAGTCCAGGTTGAGCGACAGGAAACCGATGGCCGCCAGCCGCGCGGCATCCATCCGGTGGCGTGGGTTGCCCTGTTCGAGGCCCGGCAGCACCAGCGCGCCCGAGCCGCTGAGCAGCTGCTCGGGCATGATGGCGGCCGGAAGCGCCTCGGGCGGGGCGGTGTCGGCCCCGGCGACGAGGATGCGGTCGGCGGACAAGCTGTCAAAGGCGGTGCGGCAGGCCTCGGTGTCGAGCCGCACGGCGACACGGGTTCCGGCAAACTGCCAGCCGGTCATGCCGCGGTCGCTGTTCCAGATCCCGATCCAATCCATCCGCGGGGCCTACGCCGCCCGGTGCCGCGGGTCAACCGATGGCTGCGCCGGTCAGATCAGCCCCTCGGCCCGGAACAGGTCTTTGAGGTCGGCTTCGGGGCGGGGGCCGACATGACCGATCACCTCGGCCGCGGCGACACAGCCCATCCGGCCCGAGGTGGCAAGATCCGCGCCCGTCGCCAGGCCGTAGAGGAACCCTGCGGCGAACTGGTCGCCCGCACCGGTGGCGTCCACCGGGGTCACGGCGCGGACGGGCACGACGGCCTCTTCGTCGCCGCGCACCACCACGACGTCCTGGCCCGACCGGGTGCAGACGACCAGGCCCGATTCGCCCGCCGCCGTTTCCAGCGCGGTGCCGAGGTCGTCGGTCTCGTAAAGCGACAGCCATTCGTGTTCGTTGCCGATGACGTAGTCGAGTTCCTTCACCAGCGTGCGGAAATCGCCGCGGTGCCGGTCGACGCAGAACGGGTCGGACAGGGCGATCCCCGCCATGCCACCCGCCGCGCGGGTCGCGCGCGACGCCGC
The DNA here is from genome assembly GCF_042188925.1 of Pseudooceanicola sp. LIPI14-2-Ac024. Classification (GTDB taxonomy): domain Bacteria; phylum Pseudomonadota; class Alphaproteobacteria; order Rhodobacterales; family Rhodobacteraceae; genus Pseudooceanicola. The sequence continues at coordinate 2,563,525 of NZ_CP170102.1, read as the reverse complement.
CTGGAATGCCTGCTTGCCCTTTGGTTTGTCGTAGAGATAGCCCTCGAGGAACAGGATCCGCGCATCGGCGGCGACCGTTTCCGACACGTCGTCGGGCCCCAGCTCAGCCGAGATGCCGAGGTAGGTGTTCATCGACCGCTCGCCATCGGGGCTGATGAAGATCATCGAGCGGGAAGTCGGCAGTTCGCCGCCCGGCACCGGCGCGTTGACGAAATCGGTGCCGCCCTTCTCCAGCTCGGATGCGTAGAACCGGCCCAGGGCATCGTCGCGGACCCGGCCGATGAACCCGGTCGAGAGCCCGAGGTTGCCGATCCCCGCCATGGTGTTGGCGACCGAGCCGCCGGGCACCTGGGTGCGTTCCTCCATCGAGCCGTAGAGCAGTTCGCCGCGCTCGCGTTCGACCAGCTGCATGATCCCCTTCTGGATCCCCATCAGGTCGAGGAAGGAATCGTCGGAACGGGTCAGGACGTCGACGATCGCGTTGCCGATGCCGATCACGTCGTATTTCGTCATGGGGTCTTGTCCTCGTAGGGGCAGAGATCGCGTATCAGGCACGCGTTGCATTTCGGTTTGCGCGCCACGCAGGTGTAGCGGCCGTGCAGGATCAGCCAGTGATGCGCATGAAGCTGGTAGTCGGCGGGCACGTTGTCCTCGATCGCGTGTTCGACAGCGACCACGTCCTTGCCGGGCGCGATGCCGGTGCGGTTGCCGACGCGAAAGATGTGGGTGTCGACCGCCTGCGCCGGGTAGTGCCACCACATGTTCAGCACCACGTTCGCCGTCTTGCGGCCCACGCCGGGCAGCGACTGCAGCGCGGCACGGGAGTTTGGAACCTCGCCGCCGTACTCCTCGACTAGGATACGGCTGAGCTTGATGATGTTCTTCGCCTTCTGGCGGAAGAGACCGATGGTCTTGATGTGGTCGGTCACGCCCTCTTCGCCAAGCGCCAGCATCTTTTCCGGCGTGTCGGCGATCTGGAACAGCTTGCGGGTGGCCTTGTTCACGCCCGCATCGGTGGCCTGCGCCGACAGGGCCACGGCCACGACGAGCGTGTAGGCGTTCACATGGTCGAGCTCGCCTTTCGGCACCGGCTCGGCCGCGTGGAACCGCGCAAAGATCTCGCGCATCGTGTTGTAGGGCAGTTGCTTGGCCATCCGGGCCTTAATGCACGGGCGCCGGGGCGCGGGCAAGGTGGTGCACTTAACCACGGCGCAACCTTGTTGCGGGAATGTGGCCGGGAAAGGCGGACCGATGCAACACGACCATTTTCCGATCACCGGGCTGGGTCCGGGCACCATGCTTCTGGCCACGACCGGAGAGATCCCGGTGGAATGGTTGGCACCGGGCGACCGCCTGATCACCCGTGACCACGGCGCGCAGGAGGTGCTGCACATAGTGCGCCTGCGGCGGATGCCGTCGGGGCGCGCCCTGCCGCCGCCCATCGTCTTCCTGCCGGGCGAATACGGGCCCGGCGGCAAGCTGTCGGAAAAGCTGCGGGTGGCGCCGGGGACGCGGGGGCTGGTCAAGCGGGCGGAATGCGAACTGGATTTCGGCACGGACGAGGTGCTGGCCCGCTTCGGCGACCTGACCCGGCGGGACGAGCCGCGGCGCGATCCGACGATGGGGCCGCTGTCCTACCACCTGGTCGTCATGCGGCATCACGAGATCATCAATGCCGGCTCTCTCTGGGTCGAAAGCGTCGATTCAGAGATGGCGGAAACGCTCGATTTGCCCGACGCGGTGACCCGGTCGACCGCGCTCTTCGACACTGACGCCCGCGCCCCGCGCCGCTGCCTCACCCGGGACGAGGCGCTGCTGCTGCGCGGCAGGGTGCCGGCGGAGCTGTCCCTCCTCGACCTGCTCGCGGCCTGAGCGCCGACGCGTGCACGCGGCCGTGAGATGCGACAGAGTTGCATCGTGACGCCGCCACCGTCATATAGCGGGCAAGCTACTGGAGGTCCCGGATGACCAATTACCTCGACTTCGAACGTCCCCTTGCCGAGATCGAAGGCAAGGCCGAGGAACTGCGCGCCATGGCGCGGCAGAACCCCGAGGCGGACGTGGAGCAGGAGGCCGCCCAGCTCGACAAGAAGGCGTCGGACATGCTGGTGAAGCTCTACAAGGAGCTGACGCCCTGGCGGAAATGCCAGGTGGCGCGCCATCCCGACCGGCCGCATTGCCGCGATTACATCGACGCGTTGTTCCCCGACTTCACCCCGCTGGCGGGCGACCGGAACTTTGCCGACGACCTGGCCGTGATGGGCGGGCTCGCGCGGTTCCAGGACAAGCCGGTGGTGGTGATCGGCCAGGAAAAGGGCAACGACACCAAAAGCCGGATCGAACGCAACTTCGGCATGGCCCGGCCCGAGGGCTACCGCAAGGCCGTGCGCCTGATGGAGTTGGCGGACAAGTTCGGCCTGCCGGTCGTGACGCTCGTCGACACCCCCGGCGCCTATCCCGGCAAGGGCGCCGAGGAACGCGGCCAGTCCGAGGCGATCGCCCGCTCGACCGAGAAGTGCCTGCAGATCGGCGTGCCGCTGGTGTCGGTCGTGATCGGCGAGGGCGGATCGGGCGGGGCCGTGGCCTTTGCCAGCGCCAACCGCGTCGCGATGCTCGAACACTCGGTCTACTCGGTCATCACACCCGAGGGCTGCGCCTCGATCCTGTGGAAGGATTCCGAGAAGATGCGCGAAGCGGCCGAACAGATGCGCCTGACCGCGCAGGAGCTGAAGCAGCTCGTCGTCATCGACCGGGTGATCCCCGAGCCGCTGGGTGGCGCGCACCGTGACGCCGCCGCCAGCATCGCCGCCGTCGGCAAGGCCATCGGCGAGATGCTGGGCGAGCTGGACGGGATGAAGCCGAAGGACCTGGTCGCCGACCGGCGGAAGAAGTTCCTCGACATGGGCTCCAAGGGCCTCGCCGCCTGATCAGAGCGGTTCGCGGTTGCCGTGCAGCAGCGTCGCGATCCAGGCCGTGACCAGCACCGCGGCGATCAGCGCCGCGGCCAGCGCCGTGGTGCGGGCGGCCTCGGTCGCGCCGGCCATCTGCGTGACCAGCGCCGCGACGAGGATCCAGGGCACTGACAGGGCCGCGCCGGACCACAGCCGGCGGCCGCCCGTGGCACTGCCCGGCCCGCGCAGCACGCTGGCATAGTCATACCCGTGCCCGTTCGGCCTGAGCGGCAGGTTCGAAAAGTTCATCTCGTTCCGGACGGTCATGCGGAAGATGCCGTCGATCACGGTCCGGTTCTCGAAATAGGCGTTGTGGGACCGGGCCGGGGCCGGAAAGCCGTAGTTCTGGACGTGCACGTCATCGACATCGAACGCGCCTTCGCCCCGCTCGCAGGGGGACTGCAGCGGCCCGCTGATCGCGTCCGCCTCGTCCCAGTAATTCGTCCAGTGGATATGCGGCTTGCGGTTCTTGACGAAGGGCATGCGCGCCGTCGTCATCCGCAGGCCGTCGAGGATGTCGAGGTACGAGATCACCTTGCTGCGCTGCCCGCCGAAGAAATAGTGGATCTTGTCGATCGGGCTGCCCATCGTCACCAGGTGGCTGATCTTTTCCAGCGGGATCGGCCCGGCGATCGGGTTGGACAGGTTGTAGGCGTTGTTGTGCAGCACCAGCGCCGGCAGCGTGTCGAAGGCCACGCTGGTGCCAAGGCTGTGGCTGGTCACGACCACGCGCCCGCAGGCCGGATCCTCGAGCACGTGGCGCATGATGCCCGACCCCATCTTCAGCACCTTCGACCGTTTTTCAAAGGTCTCGTCGGTTTCGGCAAAGGTCGCCCAGGCCTGCACGTCCCCCATCGATTCCGCCAGGAACCGGGTCACGCCAAGCAGCGAGGCAAGGCTGACACCAAGCGCCGCGGCGGCGGCAAAGGTCGGCTTGATCCGGTCGCCCAGCATCTCGGCCAGGGTCTTGAGCAGGCCGTTGCCTTCGGCCGCGGCGGCAAAGAGGTGCAGAAGCTGCAGGATCGACCAGACCACGCCGCCGACCGACAACGCGAGCGTCACGAGCAGGGTCAGCAGCAGGAAAGCATTCCGCAGCTCGCGAAAGAAGGAAAAGCGCCACCAGCGCCAGGCCAGGCGCTTCATGCGGTCGCGACTCGTCGGGAATTGCTCCAAACCCCTGTCATAGAGACGCAGGAAGTGCCGAAAATACCCCTGGCAGCCGGGGTTCGAGCGGCGGAAGCTGCGGTAGTGCGACAGCATCCGGTCAAAATCGCCCTCACGCGTGCCTTCGGGCCACTTGGTGCGGTCCTGTCGCAGCTCCAGCAGCATGGATTCGCGCAGCCCATGGCGTTCCCACCACGGGGTCAGCAGGGAATAGACCGGCCTCACCGTCTGCAACAGCATCCACTTGGTGATGCCCACGACCGACTTCGATCCGGCCATGGCCGGCGCCCAATAGCATTCGTAGACCCGGATCTCGCGCTCTTCGCGGCTGCCGGCCGACAGGTGGCGGGCGCGGACGTAGGTGACGACCTCGTCCTTGTCGATGCGGTGTGGCTCCTGCCGCGCCCCGATGCCGACCAGGCGGCCCAGCGACTTTGCCCGGGCGGCGTCGCTGCCGAGGTACCGGTGCAGGGAATCGATCAGCCGACAGCTTTCCTCGTATCGGCGCTGGCTGCCCATGCCGTGGAAATGCACAATGGCGGTGTACCCGTCGGGGTTCTGTCCGCCGCGCAGGCGCCGGGGCTTGGCGGCCGCGATGGCCCTGGGTGGTATCATGCCGGATCAATCCCTTGTGCGGCACGCCGCCGCAAATCCCGGGATGATGCCGCAGGGTCAGCCTTCGATCAAGATTTCCGGGGCAGGCCCGGATCGGTCGCGGCCATCTCGGGACGGTTGCGCATCCAGTCCCACCACAGCATCACGGCCGGATGGCGGGCCACCGCCTCGGCCCCTTCGGGCGCCGCGGTGAAGGCGGCGACCATCGGGGCCAGGTGCAGATCGGCCAGTGTCAGGGTCTGTTCTGCCAGGACGCGGCCCTCGCCCGCGATCGCGTCGAGCATCGCCAGCACCGGTGCGGCGGCTGCCAATCCCGTCGCCACCTCATCTTCGTCTCGCGGGGTCCCGATGGCCGGAGCGAACACCCCGGCCGAATAGACCTGCCGCACCATGGGCCAGTAGGCATAGGCATCGACGATGCCCTGCACCTGCACCATCCGGGCGCGGGCCTTCGGGTCCTCGGGGATCAGCGTGTCTCCGGGAAAGGCGGTCGCCACGTAGGTCAGGATCGCCGCCGTCTCGAACAGGCGAAAGCCGTCGTGGTCGAGGACGGGCACCCGGTGCATCGGATGCGGGCCGCGGCCCTTGTCGGCGCGGAAGGGGTTCACCTCGACCCAGTCATGGTCGAGGTCGCGGTGGTGCAGCACCAGCCGCGCGGCGCGCGAATAGACCGAGTAATGAAAGCCGTGCAGTGTCAGCCCGCTCACGTCACCAGCATCCTGAGGCCCTGAGTCACGTCCGTCCGCACCGCCAGCCGCAGGCCCGGTTCGTCGCCGGCGCGCAGGGCCGCGACGATGTGGCGGTGGTACTGCGGCGCCTCGCGCCGCCGCATCCGGCCATAGAGCTTGGCCATGGTCGGGCCCAGCTGCAGCCAGACGGTTTCGGCCATCGCCAGCATCGCCGGGGCCTGCGCCCGCAGGTAGAGCGTGCGGTGGAATTCGAGGTTCGTGCGGATGTAGCCGACCGCGTCCTGCCGGGCGACGGCCTCTCCGATCGTGGCATTGATCGCCTCGAGCCGCTCGATCAGGGCCAGGTGGGCACGGGGCAGGGCGCGGCTGGCCAGCTCGACCTCGATCAGCGCTCGCAGCGCGGCCAGCTCCTCGATCCGCTCGTTCGACAGGTCCGGGGTCGACACCCGGCCCGAGGCCGAGAGCATCAGCGCCCCCTCGGCCACCAGCCGGCGCACCGCCTCGCGCGCGGGGGTCATCGAGACATCGTATTCCTTGCCGATGCCGCGCAGGGTCAGCGCGGCGCCGGGCGGGATCTCTCCGTGCATGATCCGGCCGCGCAGCCCGCGATAGACGCGGTCATGGGCCGAGGGCGACGGATCGGGGCGGGTGTTCATCAGCATAGGCTGTATGTGATCACAAATCCCCGCCGGGTCAATCGTGGCCTAGTCGAAGCGATAGGCGTGCAGGGTCGCGCCGTTGTCGCGCAGCCATTTGCGCTGCGGTTTGTACGGGCCGTGAATGCGGTCGACCGCGGCCCAGAAGTCCGGGGAATGGTTCATCTCTTCGAGGTGCGCGACCTCGTGCGCCGCGACGTAGGACAGCACCTCGGGCGGGGCGAGGATCAGGCGCCAGGAATACATCAGCCCGCCGTCCGCGGTGCACGATCCCCAGCGGGACCGCGTGTCGCGCAGCGTCAACCGGCTGTAGCGCCGGCCAAGCGCCGCAGCGTAACGATCCGATTCGCCCGCCAGCCGGTCACGCGCCAGCGCCTTGAGCCAGGCCGCCAGCCGGCGTCCCGCCGTGTCGGGATCGCCGGCCACGTGCACTGCCTCGTCCGTCAGCTTCACGCCCCGGCCCAGGGCCTGTCGCACCTCGCGCGGCTGCCCCTCGACCAGCAGGGTCGACCCGATGCCGACCGAGGTGACCGGGGTGCGCTGCTCCAGGTGCCCGCGCAGCCAGCCCGCCTTTTCCCGAGCGAACGCCAGCGCTTCGCGCTCGCTCACCCCGCGCGGCATGGTCAGCGTCACGCGCCCGTCCAGGCCCGAGACCCGGAGGCTGATTCTCCGCGCCCGGGCGGACCGTTTCAGATTCAGCTCGACCGGGGGGTTGCCCGGAAGAATGTGTTGCCCCATATGCCTGCAGTTCCCCGCGCCCTGTCGCTTGCTTGGAAAGGCTTTGACAGCCTGATCCGGTTATGGCAGGTGGCGCGGACCGCCGACAAGATATGTCATAAAAGGGGATCACCCATGCCCAAGGAAGAATGGGGTACGAAGCGCGTTTGCCCGACGACCGGCAAGCGATTCTACGACCTGAACGCCGTTCCGATCATCAGCCCCTACACGGGCGAGGTGGTCGAGATCGATGTCGCCCGCGGGCGGACCATCGTTGCCGATGCCGAGGACGCGGAGACCAAGAAACTGCGCGCCCATCAGAATGACGATGACGATGCAGATGTGCTGGAAGACGACGACGATGATGTCGATGTCGATCTGGACGACGACCTGCTGGAAGACGATGACGACGACGACAACGTGTCGCTCGACGACATCGCCGACGTCTCGGACGAAGAAAGCGAAGACTGACGGGTCGCCCCCAAAGGGCCCTGTCCGATGTCTGCGCCGCTCCCGGATCGGGGGCGGCGTTCGTCGTTCCGGGGCCCCCGATACGTCGCGGCGTCAGGCCGGGTTTTTTCGCTTGATCCCGCCCGCGCACCACTCTAGATAGCCGCAACGGACCGGAAGGGTCCGCGGAAATGGGGCCTTAGCTCAGCTGGGAGAGCGCTTGCATGGCATGCAAGAGGTCAGGGGTTCGATCCCCCTAGGCTCCACCAAATCCCCCCCGATTACCATGCGCGCACCGGGCCTTTTCGGGCACAGGGCGGCATCCTGTCCAAGCACTCCCTTGCAGTTGCCACATGCGGCGTTACTGCAGGTCAGACCAACGTCACCGGGGAGCGATGCGCAGGATGGCCGAGTTCACGCGACAGCAGATCACCGCCGCCAACCGCGCGGCCTGGGACGCTTCGGCGCCCCTGCATGGCACGGGCGACGGGTGGTTCGCCCTTCTGGAACGCGCGGGGCAGCCGGGGTTCTCGGTGCTCGACACGCACCTGACCTCGATCCTCGACGGCCTTGCGCTCGAGGGGAAATCGGCCGTGCAGATCGGCTGCAACAACGCGCGGGAGCTTCTGTCCCTCGCCGTCCTCGGGATCCGGCCCGCCCTGGGTATCGACCAGTCGCTGGCCTTCTTGGCCCAGGCGCGGACACTTGCGGATGCGGCGGGGATGGACCTGCGCCTGCTCGAGGCGGACATCTACGATCTGCCGGGGGATGTCGGGCAGTACGACCTCGCCCTCATCACCATCGGCGTGCTGAGCTGGATGCCGGACCTGCCGGCGTTCTTCCACGCGGTCGCGGGACTGATCGCGCCGGGCGGGGCCCTAGTGATCTACGAGACGCATCCGTTCCTCGAGGTCTTTGACCCGGCCAGCGCCACGCCGCACGAACCCGCTTTCAGCTATTTCGATCCGCACCCGCAGGAGGTGACCGGGGCGATCGCCTATGATGGCAAGGACCACGGCGCGGGCGAGACCGGGTACTGGTTCATCCACCCGTTGGGAGAGATCGTGACAGCCTGCGTCCGGTCCGGGCTGAACCTTGTCGAGTTGAAGGAATACTCCCACTCCATCCGCGAGCCCGAGTACGACATCTACGCGGATCGCGCCGCGCAGGTCCCGATGAGCTACAGCCTGGTCGCGCGTAAGCCCGACGGGACCTGACAGACCCTGTCGTCAGGCCTTGACCGGCGGCCAGGTGCGCGCGTTCTCGGCCGCGGCCCACTGGCTCACCCAGTCGGGCAGAGCGGGGCGGTTGGCGGTGATGTCGGGGCGGTCAAGCAGCGGCAGCACCTCGTCCTCGATCCCGATCATCTTGCGGTTCCGCACCACGGCCGAGCGAAAGATGCCCTGCCCGGCACAGGTGTCGGGATCGGTCCAGAGGCTCTGGTCGAAGTAGAGGAACCGCGCGTCCCAGCCTGCGATGCGGGTGCGCTGTTCCAGCTTCTGTCCCAGCGTGATCCGCTTGCGGTAGCGCAGCGCACTGCCCGCGATGGTGAAGGACATGCCGTGGGCCTTGAACGCGTCCCACATGCCCGAACGGACGGAAAACGGGATCCGCCCCATGTCGTAGAAGGTCAGCGTCAGGCCATTGTTCAGCTCGTTCATCATGTCGAGGTCCCAGGGCCAGACACGATGGTGGGAGACATGCGTCTCCCACGGGCTGATCGGGTGCTTGCGCCACTTCATGACCTGCCGGCTGATGCGAACGAATGGATACATCGGCAATACCTCCGCCGCGACCCTGCGCACCGGCCCGGCGGCGTCAACCACGACCTTGCGTCTCTCCTTGCGCCAAGGGCTTGCATTGCCTACCTAAAGAGCCGTCAACCAAAGGAGACCCCGGTGCTGAGCCTGTTCCAGATCCTGATGCTGATCCTCGATGTCGTGTGGTTCATCATCATCGTCCACGTCATCATGTCGTGGCTGATCAACTTCCAGGTTCTGAACCTGAACCAGCAATTCGTGGCCCAGGTCTGGTACGGGCTGAACCGATTGGTCGAACCGCTCTACCGCCCGGTGCGCAAGATCCTGCCGCCGATGTCGGGCATCGACCTGGCGCCGCTGGTCGTGCTGATCGGCATCTACGCGCTCAGGATCATCCTGGCCAACAACATCGGCTACTTCCTCTGACGCAGGGCTAGGGCCCGCTATCGGCTAACAACGGCATTGTCATTTGATAACAGCCCCGGGTTCGTCATTCTCGCCGCAGAAATGACGACCTGGAGGTTCCAATGCGTGCCGTTCTTGCCTTGCCCCTGCTGTTTCCGCTGCCGGCCCTTGCCGACGACATTCCCGTGCCCAGCCGGGTCGCGTCGGTCACGGTCTTTCCGCAGGGCGCCTCCCTCGTGCGCGAGGGGCAGTTTTCCGCCCCCGCCGGCCGCCACACGCTGATCCTGACCGACATGCCGGTGCGCGACGCGCGCGGGCTGCGGATCGAGGCCGATGGCGTCTCGCTTGGCCCGGTCACGATCCGCAACGACCTGACGCCGCCGCGCGACCCGCAGACCGACGCCGCGATCGAGGCGGCCGAGGCCGAGGTCGAGCGCCTGGAAAAGGCGGTGGCTGAGGCCCGCGATGCTGCCGGTGCAATCCGGCTCGAGGCCGAGGCTGCGCGCGCCCAGATCGAGTTCCTCAAGGGCCTCGGCGCCTCGGACGGGATCGCCGCGGCCGGGATCGACACGCTGCGCGACCTGTCCCGCATGGTGGGGGAAGAGACGCTCGCCGCCGAGCGCAGGGCACAGCAGGCCGAGATTCGCGCGCGGGAGGCCGACCTGGCCATGAAGGACCGGCTGGAAGAGCTCGATCGTGCCCGGAAGGCGCTGGCCGCGCTGGATATCGAGGACGCGGACCGCGAATACGTCGCCATCACCGTCGATGCGCCCGAGGCCGTCGAGGGCACGCTCAAGGTCCGCTACGTGACGGACAATGCCGGATGGCGGCCGGTCTACGACGTGCACCTCGACCGGGGTGCGGACGGTGGCATGTCGATCGGGCGCGGCGCCTACGTTCACCAGGCCACGGGCGAGAACTGGCAGGACGTGGACCTTGAGCTGTCGACCGTCAGGCCCACCGGGCAGAACGAGCCGGGTACGCTCTATCCGATCCAGCGCTGGATAGTGGACGAGAACGAGCCGCCCGCGCCGATCCCGCTGAACAAGCGATTCCTCGGCGCCGCGGAAAGCGACATGGCGATGGCGCCGATGGCCGAGCAGATCGTGGCGCAGGCCAGCTACGACGGGCTGAACGTGACCTACAGCTACGAGACCCCGTTGACGTTGGCCACCGGCGCGGACGAACTGCGCATCGCGCTCGGATCCATCGATGTCGCGCCCGAGGTCATGGCCCGCGCTGTGCCGATCCGCGACGAGACGGCGTTCCTGATGGCCGAATTCACCAACCCGGCCGATGAGATCCTGCTGCCCACCGAGGCCTCGGAATTCTACCTCGACGGCACCTACGTGGGTCAGCGCCCGACGCCGCTGATCGCCGCCGGTGACGAGGCGGAGTTCAGCTTTGGCCCGATCGAAGGGCTGCGTCTCAAGCGTACGGTGCAGGACCGGTCCGAGGGCGATCGCGGCGTGATCAGCCGCAGCAACCGCCTGGCCGAGGCGGTCGAGATCGAGATCCGCAACCTAACGGGCGAGGCCTGGGACCTGCGCCTGATCGACCAGGTCCCCTATTCCGAGCAGGAGGACCTCAAGATCGAATGGAACGCGACGCCCGAGCCGACCGAGGTCGACGTGGACGGCGAACGCGGCATCCTGGCCTGGGACCTGGCGCTGGAACCGAACAGCACCAGCACCGTCCAGCTGAACCACACGCTCAGCTGGCCGACCGACAAGGTCCTGCGATAGGTTCTATTCGGCCGAGGGCATGTGCAGCTGGTTCAGCAGCGCAAGACGCGCGATGGCCTGCGCCGTGGTCTCGGCCTCAAGCCCCGCGCGCGCACGGGCCAGGTGCTTTTCCACCGCGCTCACCGAAAGTCCGGTCAGGACGGCGACGTCCTGCACCGACTTGCCGTCGGCGATCCAGCCCAGCAGTTCACGCTGGCGGTCGGTGACCTTGTAGCCTTTAAGCGGCAACGGCATGTGGGTCAGCCGGCCATGGGCGGCGCTGGCAAGCGCCATGATCTCGGCGCCGTGCCGGTCCCAGATCCGGTCGACGTCGTCCTGGGTCAGCCCCTCGCGCGCGGTCAGGCCCATCGAGCCGCGTCCGTTCCGCCCGTTCGGGGGAAAGGCGATGGTATAGCCGGCATGGACGCCGAGCCGCTTGAGCAGGGCATCAAGCTCGTCGGCGATGTCCACCATGCCGTATTCCTGCAGCAGGCGCGGCGCCTCGGCCCAGGACAGGGCGCCGACGTTCCGCCCAGCCCAGATCCGCATTGGCGACCGGTCCAGCCGGGGGCCGATGTAGATGTCGCGCACACGGGTGTCGGGATGTGAGGACAGCGCGAACCGCATGGAACGGCTGATGTTGTCGGGATCGTGCAGCGCCGGGCTGTAGCCATAGTTCAGCCGGTCGAACCCGAAGCGTGACAGCTGGTAACGCAGTTCGTTCCAGACCGCCGCGATCTCGCCTGCCATGCCGATCCGGCCGATCGACTCGATGACCTCCTCGGCGTTCGGCGGGCGGCGGGGCGTGCTGGACGCGGGGAGCGAGGTGCGCAGGAACGGGTCGACGGGGCGGGCGGCATGCGCCGCCCCGGGACCGGCCCGCTGGTCGTCAGATCCGCCGGAACGTTCCGCTGTCGCTGTCATATTCCTCGAGTCCCCCTCACCGATGTCGTTCCAGAGTCCGTGCAGGGTAAGCTTTCCGGTGCTCACCGCTTCATTCACGAACGGAAACGTCATCAAGTTTTCGAGCGAGACAAGAATAGCCTGTTTTTCGAGGGCCAGGCGCTGTTCCGTGGCGTCAGCCACGTCCTTGACCCGTTCGTATCCGGGGCGCAGGATGTCCATCCAGCGGCCGACGAAGCTGGACTTCTGTTCGAGCTCGGGCGCCGCGCCCGAACACATGTCGAGGCAGCCCTTCACCCCGCCGCAGTTGGAATGGCCGACGATGACCACATGCGCGACCTTGAGCGCGGTGACGGCGTATTCGACCGCCGCCGAAGTGCCGTGCTGCTGGCCGTCCGGCTCGTAGGGCGGCACCAGGTTCGCAATATTGCGATGGATGAAGAACTCACCCTGGTCGGCGCCGAAGATCGCGGTGACATGCACCCGCGAGTCGCAGCACGAGATGATCATCGCGCGCGGATGTTGGCCCTCTTCCGCAAGGTGGCGGTACCAGGCCTTGTTTTCCGCGTAAGATGTCGCTTTCCATCCTTGGTAACGCTTGACCAGGTAAGAGGGCAGGGGGGTTGCGAAATCCATTCCGTCTCCTCGGGTTGCCGGATCCCGGGCGATATAGCGCGGGCGGTGCCGGTTTGAAACGCCTTTGACAGGAATACTCCGCGTTTTGTGCCTTGACCTCAACCATTTGGGAACCCTCCCCGCGCATAGTCGTTCCGTGGGGAGTGCGAAGAGTGAGGGTGCAATGTCCGATCAGGTGGCTGTCCTGAGCCGCGAGGAAACCGTGCGCGTCGATCCGGTGCGCTTGACCGAACTCTGCGACCAACTGGGCCAGAGCGAGGCCGAGGACCTCGTCTGTCGCGCCATGGAGGAACTGGCGGTTCGGCTGTCTTTCGCCGAACGGCAGTACCGACAGGGCAAGCACGCCGATATGCGGCAGAGCGTGCTGGCGCTGGTCAACATCGCCGACCGCATCGGAATGTATTCCCTGTCGCGTGTCGCGGGCGACGTGATCCTCTGCCTCGACGCAGGCGACAGCACGGCGACCGCCGCCGTCGTGGCCCGGCTGATCCGCATCGGGGAACGATCGCTTTCCGCCATCTGGGACATGCAGGACTAGCCGCGACGGCATCGCGCTTCGGCCTTGCAGGCCGGCGGCGGGCGGATAGGTTGGCGGGGTGACCTGAGAAAGGAACCCCATGTCCCTGACCTTTGCCGCCGCGTCCTCCCGTGCCCTGCCGCTGACCCTGCTGACGCCCGAAACGCTCGACCAGTGGATCGCGACGCAGGCGCCGCCGGTCGCGGCCTGGGTCCGCGGCAACGGGTTTGGCGCGGCGCTTGGCAAGGTGCTGGTGCTGCCCGGCAAAGACGGTGGCCCTGCCGGCGCGCTCTTCGGCCTCGGGTCAGAGGCGGATCGCGCGCGCGGCCGGTTCCACGTCGCCGCCGCCGCCGCGACCCTGCCGGAAGGCGACTGGCAGCTCGACAACACCCTGGCCGGCAAGGACCTCGACGAGGCGGCGCTGGGCTGGCTGTTCGCGGGGTACGCCTTTGACCTCTACAAGTCGAAATCCGGCGCCAAGGCGCGGCTGGTCGCGCCCGCGGGCGTCGATGCCACCCGGCTCGAGGCTATCGTGGCGAGCGAGGCGCTGGTCCGGGACCTGATCAACACCCCGGCCTCCGATATGGGCCCCTCGGCCCTCGCCGGGGTGGCCGGTGACATCGCCCGCGACTTCGGCGCGACGTTCCGGGTGATCGAGGGCGATGACCTCCTGACCCAGAACTTCCCGATGATCCACGCCGTGGGCCGCGCCGCGGCCGATGCGCCCCGCCTGGTCGAGATGACCTGGGGCAGCGAAGGCCCGGCGCTCACCCTGGTTGGCAAGGGCGTCTGTTTCGACACCGGCGGGCTCGACATCAAGCCGCCGGCCTCGATGGGTCTGATGAAAAAGGACATGGGCGGGGCGGCCAACGTCCTGGGCCTGGCCCGCGCGATCATGGCGACCGGAATGAAGGTCCGCCTGCGCGTGCTGATCCCCGCGGTCGAGAACGCCATCGCCGGCAACGCCTTTCGTCCCGGCGACATCCTGACCTCGCGCCAGGGCCTGACGGTCGAGATCAACAACACCGATGCCGAGGGGCGGCTGGTGCTGGCCGACGCGCTGACCTACGGCGCCGAGGACAAGCCCGACCTGATGATCTCGATGGCGACGCTGACCGGCGCGGCGCGGGTGGCCGTGGGCCCGGACCTCGCGCCGTTCTACAGCGACGACGACGGCTTCGCGCAGGCGCTGGCCGCCTCGGCGGGCAAGGTCGCCGACCCGGTCTGGCGCATGCCCTTCTGGGCGCCCTACGAAAAGATGATCGAGCCCGGCATCGCCGACCTCGACAACGCGCCCAAGGGCGGTTTCGCCGGGTCGATCACCGCCGCGCTGTTTCTGCGGCGCTTCGCGGGCGACACCAACTATGCCCATTTCGACATCTACGGCTGGCAGCCCGCCTCGGCCCCGGGGCGCCCAATGGGCGGCGTCGGGCAGGGCTGGCGCGCGATCCTCGACGCGCTGCCCGGGGTGCTCGGGGCATGATGCCCGACCGCCGCCGCTGGCCCGCCAACACCCGCGTCGCCGCCGCCCGCCTCAAGGGCGAGGTGGCCGTCGACCGGTTCGTCGATCCCGTGACCCGCGCGGTCGTCCTGCCGGTGGCCGACCTGAAGGCCGCGCCCGGCGGGCGGCGGGACCGGCAGGTCCTTTTCGGCGAACGGCTGAACGTCTACGAGGTCGCCGACGGCCACGCCTTCGTCGAGGCGCAGAAGGATGGCTACACCGGCTACGTGGCCGAGGCCGCGCTGGCCGAGGCTCCGGCGCCGACCCATATTGTCTGCACCGCCGCCACCCACGTCTACCCAGCCGCCGACATCAAGGTGCCGGAACGCTTCGGCCTCAGCCTCGGCGCGCGGGTGCAGGTGATCGGCACAGATGCGAAGTTCGCCCAGACCCCCGAGGGGTTCATCCCGATCCGCCATCTCCGCCCCCTCGACAGCCCCGAACCCGACCCGGTCGCAGTCTCGGAGCGCCTGATCGGCACGCCCTATCTCTGGGGCGGGAATTCCCGCGCCGGGATCGACTGTTCCGGCCTCGTGCAGGCGGGCTGCGTGGCCTGCGGCATCGCCTGCCCGGGCGACAGCGACATGCAGGAACGCGAACTGGGCGCCGCACTGCCCGAAGATGCGACCCTGAAACGAGGGGATCTGCTGTTCTGGAAAGGCCATGTCGCCTGGGTCGCGGACGAGACGCGCATCCTGCACGCCAACGGGTTCGACATGGCCGTGGTCTACGAGGGCATCGATGCCGCCATCGCCCGGATCGAGGCGCAGGGCGACGGCAAGGTCACCGCGCGGCGCCGGCTGGGCTAAGCGGGCTCACTCTGTATCGACGGCGCGGATCAGCTTGCGTTCCAGCACCCGCAGCACGGTCTTGAGGTCATGCCCGCGGCGCAGGATCCGGCCATCCATGCCGACGACGCAGTACATGCCCTGCTTGTCCCGCATCCGCGGCCGCTTCTCGATCCGGTAGAGCGGCTGTTCCGAGGCGCGGCGGAAGACCGAGAAGATCGCCACGTCGCTGAGGAAGGAAATCGCGTAGTCGCGCCATTCCCCGGCTGCGACCATGCGTCCGTAAAGCCCGATGATCACCCGCAATTCGGTCTTGTGAAAGGTCACCACGTCGGTGGTGGACCGGCCGCCGGCGGATGGAGGAGCGACGAAGTTCATACGCCAAGATTTGCCAACTCGCGGCGTGAAATCAAGTGCGCCGCACCTTCTCCCACGTGGAAAGCCTCAGGGTCGCCTTGACCCTAGGCGGCCTTTTGCGCAGTTTGCGCGCGATTGACGGCATGCCGCCGTATTGGAGGATCAAGACCATGGCCGAGGCATTTCTGTGTGACGGGCTGCGTACGCCGATCGGGCGGTACGGCGGCGCGCTCAGTTCCGTGCGCCCCGACGACATGCTGGCGCATGTGATGAAGGACCTGATGGCCCGCAACCCCGGTGTGCAGGTCGACGATGTCTATGTCGGCTGCGCCAACCAGGCCGGCGAAGACAACCGCAACGTCGCGCGCATGGCCTCGCTCCTGGCGGGCTTGGGCGAAGATATCCCCGGCGCCACGATCAACCGCCTCTGCGGCTCGGGCCTCGACGCCGTCGGGACGGCGGCGCGGGCGGTGAAGTCGGGCGAGATGCAGGTGCTGATCGCGGGCGGTGTCGAGTCGATGTCGCGCGCGCCGCTGGTCATGCCCAAGGCCGACAGCGCGTTCTCCCGCAAGGCCGAGATCTACGACACCACCATCGGCTGGCGTTTCGTGAACAAGGCGATGCACAAGCATTTCGGCACGGATTCCATGCCCGAAACCGCCGAGAACGTGGCCGAGCAGTTCCAGGTCGGCCGCGAGGATCAGGACGCCTTTGCCTACCGCTCGCAGGAGCGCGCCGCCGCCGCGATCAAGTCCGGCCGCCTGGCCGAGGAGATCACCGCCGTCTCGATCCGCCAACGCAAGGGTGACCCGATCATCGTCGACACCGACGAACATCCGCGCCAGACCTCGATGGACAAGCTCGGCGCGCTGCCGACGCCGTTCCGCGAAAACGGCTCGGTCACGGCGGGCAACGCCTCGGGCGTAAACGACGGCGCGGCCGCGGTGATCATCGCCTCGGGCGAGGCGGTCGAGAAGTACGGCCTGACGCCGCGCGCGCGGATCGTGTCGATGGCCACTGCCGGCGTGCCGCCGCGGATCATGGGCATCGGCCCGGCACCCGCGACCGAGAAGCTGCTGGCGCAGACCGGCTATTCCATCGGCGACATCGACCTGATCGAGCTGAACGAAGCCTTCGCGGCCCAGGGCCTGGCGGTGACGCGGCAGCTCGGCATCGCGGATGACGCCGACTGGGTGAACCCCAACGGCGGCGCGATCGCCCTTGGCCACCCGCTCGGCATGTCCGGCACCCGCCTGGCGCTGACCGCCGGCCTCTCGATGGGCCACATGGGCGCGAAGCGCGCGATCTGCACCATGTGCATCGGCGTGGGCCAGGGCATCGCCCTGATGCTGGAAGCTGTCTGAGGCAGGTTCGGCGGCGGGGTGACGCCCCGCCCGGAGGTTCGGGGCCGTCCTTCGGGGCGGCCCTTTTCGTGCGGTGGTCGCGCGGACCGGGCATCGAGCCCGCTCCGCGCGATGCCTCCGGCGGGAGTTTTCCGGGCAAGATGAAGGTGGTGGGGCCTAGAGCCCCACGATGCGGTCCTGCAGCGCGTGGCGGGCGATGAGCATGCGGTGCACCTCGCTCGGGCCCTCGTAGATCCGCTGCACCCGGATCTGGTTGGCCATCATCTGCAGTGGCAGTTCCTTGGTCATCCCCATGGCGCCGTAGGCCTGCATCGCCTTATCGAGCGTGTCCCAGGCCAGTTCGGTGCCCTTCAGCTTGACCATCGAACATTCGGTGCGGGCCTGCTGGCCGGCGTCGATCTTGACGGCGGTGTTGTAGACCATCAGCCGGAGGGCGTGCAGCTCCATCTCGGCGTCGGCGATCCACCACTGGATGGCCTGCCGGTTCGACAGCAGGTCGCCGAAGGTCTTCCGCTCCTTCACCCAGGCCTTCATCTCGTCCAGCGCCCGGCGGGTGGTGCCGATGCAGCGGGCCGCCATCTCGACCCGGCGTCGCGAGAGGCGCAGCTGCATCGGGCCGAAGCCGTTGCCGAGCTCGCCCAGCAGGGCGGATCCGGGAAGTTTCAGATCGTCGATGGCAATCTCGTAGGTCACGCGGCCACCGATCATCGGGATCTTGCGCGCCACCTCGTAGCCGGGCGTGTCCTTGTCGACCACGAAGGCCGAAATGCCGCCGCGCGCGCCCTTCGACGGGTCGGTGACGGCCATGAGGATGGTGAAATCGGCCTCGGGCGCGCGGCTGATCCAGATCTTGCGGCCGTTGATCCGCCAGCCGTTGCCGTCGGGTTCGGCGCGGGTGATCATCGCCGCCGGGTCGCCGCCGCCGTTCGGTTCGGAAATCGCGATGGCGCTGATCTTCTCGCCCCTGGCATAGGGTTCGAGGTACTTCTGGCGCTGCTCGTCGTTGCAGGTCTGCATGAGCATGTGCAGGTTCGGGCTGTCGGGCGGAAAGTAGTAATCGACGCAGGTGCGGCCGAGTTCTTCGAAAACCCCCACCATAGAGACTGTATCGAGGTTCGCGCCGTCGAACTCCTCGGGCGATTCCAGGGCGTAGAGGCCCAGCTCCTTGGCGCGGGCGTCGATCCGGGCGCGGTCCTCGGCGGGGATCGCCTTGGCCTCGCCCTCGGCCTCGCTGGCCAGCACTCTGGGCTCCAGCGGGATCAGGTTGTCGCGCACGAAGCGCGCGACGAGGTCGCGCAGCATCTGCTGTTCTTCGCTCAGGGTGAAATCCATCGGGCGCCTCCTTGGTCTGGCGCAGTCAACGGCGTGGGGGTGCAGGTGTCACGCGGTTTGCGCCGCACACCACACTCATGCAAAGCGGCCGTGGCAGAACCAGCCCGAGGACATCAGCCCGCCGTGGGCGTAGTAGAGCCAGAGCCGTTCGCCGCCCTCGACCGTCACCCGCCAGTAGTCGCGCACGCCGGTGCGCCAGTCGGGATCGTCGAGCCACCATTCCGGGGCGATCCGTTCCGGGCCACGGGCTGCACGCGTGTGCAGGTCGCGCCTTCGCCAGCGGAACGCCTCGGGCAGGGCGGGGCTGTCGGGGGCCATGACCGGTTCGGGCCGCCAGAGGAGGAGGGGGCGTTTCACCGGCGGACGCGGCCAGTCGCGGGCGGGATCGGACCAGGCGGCGGCCATCACGATCGACCCTTTTTCGGGGATATTCGACGAGGCCGGGTGCAGGCGGGTCACCGCCTCCATCCCGACGCGGCCACCGATCCGGGCCACCAGGTCGTCTAGCGCGTGATCCCCGGCCATCCGGTCGGTCACCGCCTGCCCGGCGGCAAGGTGGCCGCGGGTCTGGGTGCGGTGGACGGGTTCGACCTGCACCGCCTCGAGCCGCAGCATGTCGATGCCGAAGCCGGCGTCGATTTCGGGCACCTTCATCGCCAGCAGGGGACGGACCCGGTCGGGATCGAAGCTGGGGCGGGCCAGCCCGGCCTCGATCCACTGCATGCTGCCGTCGGTGCGGTAGACCTGCAGCCGGGCGGTGCGGATGCCGGTGCCCTTGCCCTCGAGCGTGGCGCAGAGACGGTCCAGCAGCCGGTCGAGCCCGGCGAGGATGTCGCTTTCCAGCCCGATCGGTTCGGGCAGGGTCATCCGCACCGCGTCGGGCCGGTCGGTGCGGGCGGGAGAGACCGGTTCCGGCACATGCCCGAGCGCCTGGTCGACGCGCAGCGCCAGCTGCCGGCCGAAGCGGCGGGCCAGCGGCGCGCGGGGCTGGTTCAGCAGGTCCTCGACCCGGCGCAGGCCAAGCCGGGCGAGCTGCTCCAGCGTGCCCGCGTCCAGCCGCAGGGCGGCCACCGGCAGCGGGGCGATTGCGCCGCGGGTCTGGCCCGGCGGGGCGATCCGGGCAGGGGGCGTCGCCGAGTGCGGGGCTTTCGGCGCGGCCCCGCCCTTGACCCAGTGCCGCCGGGCGGCGCGGGACCGGGTCGCCGGTGCCTCGGCATCCACGGCGTCGCCCGAGCGGTGGTGTGCCACCCCGCGTCCGGCATAGCGGGCCAGCGCCCAGGCCGCGCCGGCCGTGTCGGCGATGCCCGCGAGGTGGGTCAGGCCGAGGCGGGCACAATCGGCCGAAAGCGTCTCTAACAGGGGTGTTTCGCCGCCGAAGAGATGCGCGCAACCCGAGATGTCGATCAGCAGGGCGTCGGGCGGCGCCTCGGCCACCCAGGGGGAATACTTGCCCGCCCAGCGTCTGAGGACGGCCAGGAACGCGGCCTCGCGCTGCGGGTTCTGCAGCCGTGTGATGAGCTCGGGGCACATGGCGCGGGCGTCGCGCAGGGGCTGGCCCGGGCTCAGCCCCGCCGCCGAGGCCCCGGACGAGAGCGAGGCCAGCAGCTGCAGGTTGCCGGTTTCCCGGACCACGGCAAAGGGCCGCCCGTCATCGCCACCCTGCGCGCGCAGCAGCCGTTCCGCCCCGAGGCGGGGAAACCAGACCGAGAGGATGCGGCGCGTGGGGGCGGGCATGGGATTCGTGTGTTCGCTGTTTGTTCCATTCTAGCGACGGGAGCGACCGGGAGTCGAGTCCGGTGCACAGGTCACGAAGAGATGGAGAAGGGGAACGAAAAGGCCCTGTTCAGAGCCGCATTCCGGGGGAAAACCCGCCCGGTCCGGTCACTCGACCGGGACCACCACGCCGACGACCGGGCCCATCCGGCGGCCGCCATCGGCGCGCCCGAGCGCGGGGGCGTAGAGGCGCGAGATGTTGCCGTCGAAATAGAGTGCCTGCGGCAGGCCGAGCGCGTCGCGGAAAAACGACCCGAACTCGTGGAAGGTAACGGCATTTCGCGAAATCACGAAAACCACGCGCTTGCCATCGGCGCTGGTGCCCACGCCATTGCGCAGGTAGCGCCAGGTGCTGTCCTTGAGGAACCGCGGGTGCAGCTCTCCGTCGATGACCAGCATCGGGCCGGACTGGGTGGCAAAGCGGCACTGGCCTTCGAGCGTCTTCTGGAACTTCAGCGTCTCGACCACGTCGGCGCGGCCCTGCCGGATGCAGAAGACCCCGTTCGGGACCATGCCGAAGTTGCCGGGCCCCGGGTTCGGCACCACGCGCATGACCTCGTCGCCGTTCTCGACATAGTGGCCGACCGGCGCGCGATCCTCGTGGTACATTCCCGCGTTCATCGCGAAGGCGAGGCGTTCGCCGGTCTCGGCCAGCGCGGCGTCGACGGCATCGAAATGGCCGAAGGCCGTGCCGGAGGCATCATTGAGGAACAGGCGCAGGTCCTCGGCCGTGGCGTCGACCTCGCACAGCACGTAGGTGTTGCCCTTGTAGCTCTGCTCGGAACACTGGAGGGCCCAGGCCGGTGCGCCGAAGAGGCCGACCCCGAGGGCCAGCGTGACCTTCAGCCAAAGGCGCTTCACGTGTCGCTGTCGAGGTCGCGGCGGACCTCCTCCTGGGAAAACAGGCGCCGGGTCTCGTCCATGCGGTCGAAGGTGTCGTCGATCCGGAACCGCAGGTCGGGGGTGAAGCGCAGCTCGGTCTTCTTGCCGAGGAGCCGGCGCAGTTCGCCCTTGTTCTTGGCCAGGAGCGCGATCGCCTCGTCCTGGTCCTTGCCGCCGAGCGGCAGGGCATAGACCGTCGCGATCTTGAGATCGGGGGTCACGCGCACCTCGCCGACGGTGATCGACAGGCGGTTCAGGTCAGGATCGTGGATCTCGCCCTGCATCAGGGCTTCGGACAGGGTGCGGCGGATCAGTTCGCCGACGCGAAGCTGACGTTGCGACGGGCCACGGCCCCCGGTGTCGGACGAGTTGCTCATGCCCCGCATCTACGCGCTCAAGGCCCCTTTGCCAAGGAGCGGTGCAGCGGTTAAGCAGGCGCGGAGATCAAAAAGGCCTGATCGGGCCGGGGGCCGCGGGGCCCGGAACACATAGGGGATGCGCCATGAGCCTGCTTCCGAACATCGTGGTGACCGGCGCGTCGGGCCGGATGGGCCAGATGCTGATCCGCACGGTCGAGGCGTCGGGCAAGGCGCGCATCTCGGGCGCGGTGGAACGCGCGGGGCATGACTGGGTCGGCAAGGACCTTGGCGACCTGGTGGGCGTGGCCCGCGGCGTCACCGTCACCGACGACCCGCTCGAGGCCTTCGCCACGGCGCAGGCGGTGCTGGACTTCACCGCGCCGGCGGCCACGGTCGAGTTCGCGGCACTGGCGGCACAGGCCCGCGCGGTGCACGTGATCGGCACGACGGGCATGGAAGAGGCGCACCTGGAAAAGCTGAAGGCCGCCGCCCGCCACGCCGTGATCATCCGGGCGGGGAATATGAGCCTGGGTGTGAACCTGCTGGTCCAGCTGACCAGGAAGGTGGCGCAGGCGCTCGACACCGACTGGGACATCGAGGTGATCGAGGCGCACCACCGGCACAAGGTCGACGCGCCTTCGGGTACCGCGCTGATGCTGGGCGAGGCCGCGGCCGAGGGCCGGGGCGTCGCGCTGTCCGACGTGGCAGACCGGGGACGTGACGGCATCACCGGCGCGCGCGAGGCGGGGCATATCGGCTTTTCGGCGATCCGGGGCGGGGACATCGTGGGCGAACACGACGTCCTCTTCGCCGCCGAGGGAGAGCGGGTGATCCTGCGCCACGTCGCCACCGACCGCGGCATCTTTGCCCGCGGCGCGCTGAAGGCCGCGCTCTGGGGGCAGGACAAGGGGCCGGGCGAATACGACATGGCGGACGTTCTGGGCTTCTGACCGGCGGATCACCGCCGGCGGTGTGATCCGGCGGCGTGGTTCCTGCGTAGGCATGGGGAAGGAGGTTCCCATGCGTATTGCAGCCATCGTTCTACTGATCGCCGCCGCCCTGCCCGCCGCGGCGCAGGACCAGCATCCCGTGACCGACCGCGCCGAGTTCGTATCGCTGGTCGAGGGGCGCGCGCTCACCCGCCTCGGCATTTCCCTGAACGTGACCGGTGATGGCCAGATCTCTGGCCGGGCCCTGGGTCGTCCGGTGTCGGGGACGTGGGAATGGCAGGGGGATTACTTCTGCCGGGTGCTGAAATGGGGCGGCAAGGTGATCGACGCCTACAACTGCCAGGCCGTTGAGCTCGAGGGCGCGGGCCTGCGCTTCACCTCGGACAAGGGGGCGGGGGACAGCGCGCGGCTGGCGTTCCGGTAGGGGCGCCGTCAGAAGTCGACCGCGATCCCCTTCTTCTCCCAATCGCCGAAGCGGATCGGTTCCGGCCCGTCGCGGCCGCCCAGTTCGGTTGGCAGCTCCAGCGCCTTGGCCTGGCGGCGACGCTCCTCTGCCTCGGCCAGGGCACGTTGCGCGGCGGGCGGCAGGTCCTTGCGATCGGGTTGGGTGTCGGTCATATCCGCTTCCTTCCGGTATGGTGTTGATATACGCCGCACCCGGCGATGTGCAAGGATTCCCCCGATGGCCAAGGACCCCACGACCCCCAAGACCGGCAAGCCCGGCGGCAAGCGCCCCGCAGGCGGCGGCAAGGGTGGCAAACCCTCGGGCGGCAAGGGCGGCTATGGGAAGGGTCCGGGCGGCAAGGGCCCCGGCGGCAAGGGCCCGGGTGGCAAGGGGCCGTCGGCGGGCGGCAAGCGGCCCGGGGACAAGCATGACAGCGATCGCCGCACGGCGGCGCGCCGGGCGGAACGTCCGAACCTGCCGCTGACCGCGCGAGGCGGCGCGGTGGCGTTGCTGGACGGCGTTCTGGGGCGCGAACGGCTGCTCAGCGATATGACCGGGCCGGGCGGCGTGCTCGACCGACTATCCCCGGCCGACAAGGCCCGGGCGCAGCGGCTGGCGACCGAAACGCTGCGCGGGCTGGAACGCTGCGACCGGCTATTGCAACGGCACATGACGAAATACCCGCCGCTGACGGTGCGCAACATCCTGCGGCTGGGGACCTACGAGCTCTGCACCGGGGGCGCGGCCCATGGCGTGGTCAACGACTGCGTCGACCTGACCGCCGCCACGCCGAACGCGCAGTCGCTGAAGGGGCTGGTCAACGCGGTGCTGCGCAAGGTCGGCGACACCGGCCCGGCGGCCTGGGACACGCTGCGGGTGCCGCGCCTGCCGGTCTGGCTGCGCGACCCGCTGGCCGAGGCCTGGGGCAATCCCGCGATCACGGCGATGGAGGCGGTGCATTTCGCCCCGGTCCCACTGGACCTGACGCTGCGCGATCCGTCCGAAACAGGCACTCTTGCAGGCGAACTGGGGGCGGAAGTGCTGCCGACCGGGTCGCTACGCCTGACCGACGCGGGGCAGGTCAGCGCCATGCCCGGATATGACGACGGCCGCTGGTGGGTGCAGGATGCGGCCGCGGCGCTGCCCGCCCGCATCCTCGCGGCGCAGCCCGGCGAGGCGGTGCTGGACCTCTGCGCCGCGCCCGGCGGCAAGACGCTGCAGCTTGCGGCGGCCGGGGCCACGGTGACGGCCATCGACATGTCGCCGCGCCGCATGGGCCGGGTGAAGGAGAACCTGGCGCGCACCGGGCTGAGCGCCCGCACCGCCGTTGCCGACGCGTTGACCCACGAGGGCGGGCCCTACGATGCCATCCTGCTCGACGCGCCCTGTTCGGCCACCGGCACGATCCGCCGTCACCCCGATCTGCCGCATGCCAAGGACGGCAGCGACTTCGGCGCCCTGATCGAGTTGCAGGGCCAGATGATCGACCACGCGCTGACCCTGCTGAAGCCCGGCGGGCGGCTGGTGTTCTGCACCTGCTCTCTTCTGCCGGACGAGGGCGAGGTGCAGATCGAGGAGGCGCTGGCGCGCCACCCCGGCCTGACGGTCGATGCCGCCGCGCGCGACGTTCCCGGTGTCGAACCGGCATGGCACAGCGCCGAGGGCGGTCTGCGCATCCGCCCGGATCACTGGGCCGACCGGGGCGGGATCGACGGCTTCTACATCGCCGTGCTGCGCCGCTGAGGGCCGCGCCGGATAATCCATGACACCCGGCCCCCCGGGCGCTAAGCTGCCGCCGTAAGACGCCACCAGAGCGTGAGAGGCAGGTCGGGTATGGCCGATTCCGAAAACGGTGTGACAACGCGCGGCAGGTTCATGGACAGGCTCCATGCCCGTCTGAGCGTGCTTGCCCGTCCGGCTAGCGCCTTCACCTCGCAACCCGAACCCCGGACCATCGGCAGCTTTGCCAAGGGCCGGCAGCTGATGGTGGGCAACTACCTGTTCGCCGGCAGCCTGGTCGAGGCGGCGGATGCCGGTATCTGGGACATCACCCCCACCGACCCCTGGTTCGAGGAAGAGCTGCACGGATTTGCCTGGCTCGACGACCTGGCCGCCGTGGGTGACACCAGGGCGCGCGCGCTGTCCCAGCAGTGGACCTGGGACTGGATCGCGCGGTTTGGCGGCGGGCGCGGCCCGGGCTGGGTGCCGGACCTGGCCGGACGGCGGCTGATCCGGTGGATCAACCACGCGATCTTCCTGCTGCGTGGGCAGGACGGCGACCAGAGCCGGGCCTTCCACCGCTCGCTGGGGCAACAGACGATCTTTCTCTCGCGGCGCTGGAAAAGCGCGGCGCCGGGGCTGGCCCGGTTCGAGGCGTTGACCGGCCTGATCTATGCCGGGCTGGCGCTCGAAGGTATGGAGAAGCTGGCCCGCCCGGCGATCCGTGCGCTTGGCCGCGAATGCGCGGCGCAGGTGGACGAGCAGGGCGGCATCCCGACCCGCAACCCCGAGGAACTGCTTGAGGTCTTTACCCTGCTGTCCTGGGCGGCGGCGGCGCTGGACGATGCCGGGATGCGGGCCGAGCGCGACCATGTCGAGGCGATCGAGCGGATCGCGCCGACGCTGCGCACCTTGCGTCATGCCGACGGGGCGCTGGCGCGGTTCCACGGCGGTGGCCGGGGCCTCGAAGGCCGGCTGGACCACGCGCTGGCGCAGAGCGGGATCAAGGGGCGGCACAACGACGGGCTGGCCATGGGCTATGCCCGGCTGAGCGCAGGGCGGACCAGCGTGATCGTCGATGCCAGCCGCCCGCCCGAGGGCAAGGCCAGCGGCAACGCCCATGCCTCCACCCTGGCGTTCGAGCTGACATCGGGACGGCGTCCGGTGGTGGTCAACTGCGGATCGGGCATCAGCTTTGGCCCCGACTGGCGGCGGGCGGGGCGGGCGACGCCCAGCCATTCGACGCTCTGCCTCGACGCGACATCCTCGGCCCGGTTGTCGGCGTCGAAGAACGGCGCCGGGCGCGACTGGCTGATCGACGGGCCGAAGCGGGTGCCGATCCAGATCAGCCACGCGGGCGACGGCATCCGGTTCGAGGGCGGGCACGACGCCTACGTGAAGTCGCACGGCCTGACCCACGCCCGGATGCTCGAGATGACGTTCGACGGGCGGGGCATGGCGGGCGAGGACATGCTGCTGGCGCTGGAGGATGCCGACAAGCGCCGCTTTGACAAGGCGATGGATGCCGTGCGGCTCAAGGGCGTGCCCTACCAACTGCGCTTTCACCTGCATCCCGAGGTCGATGCCGAGATCGACCTGGGCGGCGCCGCGATCTCCCTGGCGCTCAGATCCGGCGAGATCTGGATCTTCCGGCACGACGGGCGCACGGAATTGCGTCTTGACGCCTCGGTCTACTTGGAAAAGAACCGCCTCAAGCCGCGTGCGACCAAACAGATCGTGTTGTCGGGCCGCGCGATGGAGTATGCGACCCGCATCCGCTGGTCCCTCTCCAAAGCGCAGGACACCCCGGTTTCCATCCGCGACCTGGCGCGGGACGACGCGGATATCGACGCCTGAGACGAACCACAACGGATACACCGACCCGATGACTGACCTGACCCCCGGCCTGCAACCCCTGCGCCGCGCCCTGATCTCCGTGTCTGACAAGACCGGCCTCGTGGAACTGGCCCAAGCCCTGGCCGAACGCGGGATCGACCTGCTGTCCACCGGGGGCACCGCCAAGGCGCTGCGCGACGCGGGGCTCAAGGTGCGTGACGTGTCCGAGGTGACGAAGTTCCCCGAGATGATGGATGGGCGGGTCAAGACGCTGCACCCGATGGTGCACGGCGGCCTGCTTGCGCTGCGCGACGACGACAGCCACGTGGCATCGATGCTGGAACACGGGATCGAGGCGATCGACCTCCTGGTGGTGAACCTCTACCCCTTCGAGGAGACCGTCGCGAAGGGCGCGGACTACGAGACCTGCATCGAGAACATCGACATCGGCGGCCCGGCGATGATCCGCGCGGCGTCCAAGAACCATGCCTTTGTCAGCGTGGTCACGGATGTCGAGGATTACGATGCCCTGCTGTCTGAACTGGACGCCAACGGCGGCCGCACCACGATGGCCTTCCGCCAGCGGCTGGCGCTGACCGCCTATTCCCGCACCGCCGCCTACGATGCCGCCGTGTCGGGCTGGATGGCGGGCGCCATCGAAGAGGCCGCCCCCCGCCGCCGCGCCTTTGCCGGCACGCTGGCGCAGACGCTGCGCTACGGCGAGAACCCGCACCAGTCGGCCGCCTTCTACACCGACGGCTCGGACCGGCCCGGCATCGCCACCGCGCGGCAGCTGCAGGGCAAGGAGCTGTCCTACAACAACATCAACGACACCGACGCGGCCTTCGAGCTGGTCAGCGAGTTCCGGCCCGAGGACGGCCCGGCGGTGGCGATCATCAAGCATGCCAACCCCTGTGGCGTGGCGCGTGGTGAGACCCTGTTGCAGGCCTATTCGCGGGCGTTTGACTGCGATCGCACCTCGGCCTTCGGCGGGATCATCGCGCTGAACGGCACGCTGGACGTGGCGACGGCCGAGGAGATCTCGAAGATCTTCACCGAGGTCATCATCGCACCGGGTGCCGAGGATGGCGCCGTCGAGCTGCTGGCGAAAAAGAAGAACCTGCGCCTGCTGCTGACCGAGGGGCTGGCCGATCCGACCGCCGGGGGCCTCGCCTACCGGCAGGTGTCGGGCGGGATGCTGGTGCAGGACCGCGACAACGGGCACATCGGGCTGGACGACCTGAAGGTGGTGACCAAGCGCGCGCCGTCGGAGGCCGAACTGCGCGACCTGCTGTTCGCCTGGAAGGTCGCCAAGCACGTGAAGTCGAACGCCATCGTCTACGTCAAGGACGGCGCGACCGTCGGCGTCGGTGCGGGCCAGATGAGCCGTGTCGACAGCTCGACCATCGCGGCGCTCAAGGCCAAGCGGATGGCGGAAGAGGTCGGCATGGCCGAAACGCCCGCCAAGGGATCGGTCGTGGCCTCCGACGCGTTCTTCCCCTTTGCCGACGGCCTGCTGGCCGCGGCCGAGGCGGGCGCCACGGCGGTGATCCAGCCCGGAGGCTCGATGCGCGACGACGAGGTGATCGCCGCGGCGGACGAGGCGGGCCTGGCCATGGTGATGACCGGCATGCGCCATTTCCGGCACTGAGGCGGGCGCGTGCGGCTGACCCTGATCACGGCGTTCATCACGCTTGTCGTCGACCAGCTGACCAAGCTGATCGTCGTGCACTGGATGAACCTGAAACAGGTGGGCGAGATCGACGTGATCCCGGCCTACGTCAACTTTCGCATGGCCTGGAACCAGGGCATCAACTTTGGCCTGCTGTCGAGCGGGGCGGACACGATGCGCTGGATCCTGATCGCCATCGCCGTCGCGATCAGCGCGGCGGTGTTGTGGTGGGTGCACAAGGAACAGCCGCGCACCGCGGGGCTGATCGCCGCGGGCCTGCTGGTCGGCGGGGCCATCGGCAACGTGATCGACCGGCTGCTCTACGGCTCCGTGGCCGACTTCCTGAACGTGACCTGCTGCGGGATCGAGAATCCCTATGCCTTCAACGTGGCCGACATCGCGATCTTCGTCGGCGCCGCGGGGCTGGTCCTGATCCCGGCCGAGAAAAAGGCCGGGTGACGGGCGCTGCCCGATAATGTAGAGAATAGAGCCAATTGAGGACGGAGCACGTGATGAAACCCTTCCGCGCCATGGCACTCCTGGCCCTTCCGGCGCTTGCCGCCTGTTCCGGTCGGGACATTACCCTGCACGACTTCCAGAGCGTCGGCGGTGGCCCCGAGGAGTTCGCGGTCCTGCCCAGCAAGCCGCTGGAGCAGCCGGCCAGCTACAACGCGCTGCCGGCCCCGACGCCGGGCGGACGCAACCGGACCGACCTGACGCCCAAGGAAGACGCGGTCGCCGCGCTTGGCGGGCGTCCGTCGCAACTGGCGCTGACCGGCGTGCCGTCGAGCGAGGGCGGGCTGGTCAACTATGCCTCGCGGCAGGGACGCGACCCGGCGATCCGGCAGGTCCTTGCCCAGGAGGACGAGGAGTTCCGCCGTCGCAAGTCGTTCCTGACCAAGATCCGCCTGTTCCGCGTCGACCGGTACTACCAGTCCTACGAGGGGCAGTCGCTCGACGGGGAAAGCACGGCCTGGGGCTGGCGCCGCGCCGGCGCGCCGACGCCGACCAACCCGCCGTCGAACTGATCCGCACCTAGGCGCGGGTCAGCCGCTCCTCCCACGCGATGGCCAGCCCGGCCTTGTTGCGGCTCGCCGATCCGATCACCCGAAGCCCCGCGCCATCCGCCAGCAGCGTCGCCTCGACGATGTTGCCGGGCAGCTCCAGCGTGTAATGCAGCGCGCCGCCGAAGGCGTAGCCGCGCCCGATCTGCTGCCCGCCGGCCGACACGGCAAGGAGCGGTCCCGCTGCGATCCGGGCAAGGTCGAACGCGGCCGTCGTGTCCGGGTCGCCGTTGTCGAAGACATGGGTGTAGGCCAGGTGCCACCCACCCGCCGCACGGGACAACGCGAGGGAGACGGCATAGCCACCGTGCCCGCCGTCGGACTGGTGCCACGTCCCGGTGCCACCGTAGTCGCCAGCGATCCCATCCAGATCCGTCATTGCCCCGGCCCCTTGAACACGCGAGCGTCACAAGCGCGTCACCCGATCCACCGCGTGGTTGCCACCTCTCGGCTTGCGCGTATCTTGGCGCGCAGGGCGCAATGCCCGCAATACCCTGATCGGAAAGGAGCGCCGATGCTCAGGCTTGCCGCCGCCGCAATCACCCTCGCTGCCCTGGCCCTGCCGGTGCAGGCGCAGGGCATCAAGGACATGGTGACAGACTTCACCCTGTCGAACGGGATGGAGGTCGTGGTGATCGAGGATCACCGCGCGCCGGTCGTCGTGCACATGGTCTGGTACCGCGCCGGGGCCGCCGACGAGACGCCGGGCGTCTCGGGCGTGGCGCATTTCCTGGAACACCTGCTGTTCAAGGGCACCGACAAGCTGGCGCCGGGCGAGTTTTCCGAAACCGTGGCCGAGAACGGCGGCACCGACAACGCCTTCACCGGACAGGATTACACCGCCTATTTCCAGCGTGTTGCGGCCGACCGGCTGGACCTGATGATGGAGATGGAGAGCGACCGGATGGTCAACCTCAAGCTCGACGCCGAGGCGATCCGGACCGAGCGTGACGTGATCATCGAGGAACGCAACCAGCGGACCGAAAACAACGCAGGTGCCCTCTACCGCGAACAGGCGATGGCGGCGCAGTACCTCAATCACCCCTACGGCATCCCGGTGATCGGCTGGAAGCACGAGATGGAGAACCTGTCGCAGGCCGATGCCCGCGCGTTCTATGATCGCTTCTACACGCCGAACAACGCTGTCCTCGTGGTTGCGGGCGACGTGACCCCGGACGAGGTGAAGGCGCTGGCCGAAAAGCACTACGGCGTGCTCGAACCGAATGCCGAGCTGCCCAAGCGGGCCCGCCCGCAGGAGCCGCCGCAGACCGCCGCCCGGCGCCTGACCTTCAAGGACCCGCGCGTCGCGCAGCCCTATGTCAGCCGGTCCTACCTTGCGCCCGAACGCGATGCGGGCGCGCAGAAAGAGGCCGCCGCGCTGACCATGCTGGCCGAGATCCTCGGCAGCGGCCAGACCTCGGTGCTGAGCGAGAAGCTCCAGTTCGGCAACAAGAAGGCGCTCTATGCCTCGGCCTACTATTCCGGCCTGTCGCTGGATGACACGACCTTCGGCATCTACATCGTCCCGGCCGAGGGCGTGACCCTCGAAGAGGGCGAGGCCGCGCTGGACCAGGCGATTGCCGAGTTCCTGCAGGAAGGCGTCGACCCCGAACAGCTGGCGCGGATCAAGCTGCAGCTGAAGGCGAGCGAGATCTACATGCGCGACGACGTCGGCGCGCTGGCCCGGCAATACGGCGCGGCCCTGACCCAGGGGCTGACGATCCAGGACGTGCAGGACTGGCCCGAGGCTCTGGCCGCGGTCACCGAGGACGACATCATGGCCGCCGCCCGCGCGGTGTTCGACAAGGACAAGTCCGTCACCGGCTGGCTGACGACGCAGGAGATGACCCAATGATCCGTTTTGCCGCCGCCCTCGTGCTGTCCGTCGCCGCCGCGCTGCCCGTCCGGGCCGAGGTGGCGATCCAGGAGGTCACCACCGACGGCGGGATCACCGCCTGGCTGGTCGAGGAGCATTCGATCCCCTTCACCGCGCTGGAGCTTCGGTTCCGGGGCGGCACCTCGCTCGACGAAGCGGGCAAGCGGGGGCGACCTACCTGATGGCCGGGCTGCTGGAAGAGGGTGCCGGCGATCTCGATTCGCGCGAATTCTCGCGTGCGGGTGAAGAGCTCGCCGCCTCGTTCAGCTATGACGTCCACGACGACACCTTCACCATCTCGACCAAGTTCCTGTCCGAGAACCGCGATGCGGCCATCGAACTCCTGCGGTCGTCGCTGATCGAGCCGCGGTTCGACGAAGAGGCGGTGGAACGCGTCCGTGCACAGGTGCTGTCGATCCTGAAATCGAACGCCACCGATCCCAACGACATGGCGGGCGAGGCGCTTTCGGCGCTGATCTACGGCGACCATCCCTATGCCACCCCGGGCGAGGGCACGCTGGACAGCGTCGCGGCACTGACCCGCGACGATCTTGTCGCCGCGTGGCAGAACGCGCTGGCCAAGGATCGTCTCTATGTCGGGGCGGTCGGGGACATCACGGCCGACGAGCTGAATGGCCTGCTGGATGACCTGCTGGGCGACCTGCCCGATACCGGCGCACCGCTGCCGGGCCAGGCCGAGATGACCTATGACGGCGACATCCATGTGGTGGAGTTCGACACGCCGCAGTCAGTCGTGCTGTTCGCGCAGCCCGGCATGGCGCAGACCGATCCGGACTTTTTCGCCGCCTTCGTGCTGAACGAGATCATCGGCGGCGGCGGGTTCGATTCGATCCTGATGCAGGAGGTCCGGGTGAAGCGCGGGCTGACCTACGGCGTGTATTCCTACCTGCTGGACAAGGACGGGGCGACGCCGTGGATGGGATCGGTCTCGTCCGCGAACGACCGCGTCGCCGAGGCGATCGAGGTCATCCGGTCGGAATGGGCCCGCATCGCGCAGGACGGCGTCACCGAGGCGCAGCTGGAGGCGGCCAAGAAGTACATGACCGGCGCCTATCCGCTGCGGTTCGACGGCAACGGTCCGATCGCCAACATCATCGCCGGAATGCAGATCCAGGGGATGCCAATCGATTACGCCGCGACGCGCAACGACAAGATCAACGCGGTCACGCTGGAGCAGGTCAAACGGGTCGCGCGTGACCTGATGCAGCCCGACCAGCTGACCTTTGTCGTGGTCGGCAAGCCCGAGGGGCTCGAAGCGGGCGCGACCTCGAACTGAGATGACCCGTGACGGGGCAGGCGGGGCGCTTCGGCGCCCCGTTTCCGTTCAGCGCTGCAGCGTGCAGCAGCCGGAATAGAGCAAAGGCGTATCGCCCGCGGTCAGCAGCAGGTCGATCGCCAGTCCGAAGCGCCGGTCGGACATGCCGTCGGAACAGGCGGCGGTGGTGATGACTGCGGTGCCTGCGTCAAAGGTCATGCCGTGGCGGTCGGCGCGCCCGGCAGCCGCGCCCTGCCAGGTCGGTGTCAGCGTCCGTGGCGGGATGTCCACGCCCGAAAAGATGTAGCCCGCGTTGGCGGCGGTCAGGCCCCAGAACGGTTCGGTTCCGAAGCAGCGCGCGATGTCCGGCGGCGCACCCGCGAACTGGCCGGGCCGTCGCGCCATGTAGGCCAGCGACACCCAGCCCGAGGTCTCACCGATGTTCACCCGCCCCCAGTCGACGCCGGGGGCCAGTTCGACAACCTCGACGCCCGTGGCATCGGGGGCCAGCGTGCCGACGACTGGGGCGCCCGCGTTCGGTGCCGCGCGCAGGTTCAGCACATCGTTCGCGGCAACGCCGGTCACGTCGTAGAGCGCCGGAAAGGCGTCCTGCGTCGCGGCGGCCGGGGTCGCCAGCAGCGCGGCACAGAGGATCAGCGCCGCGCGGGTCATCGCCGCGCCTCCCACGAGAGGGAGGCGTGCCGGCGGGTGTAGAATTCGCCCATCATGCCGATCATCAGGAAGGTCAGGCCAAAGTAGATCGGGTACTCGATGCTGGTGTAGCGCGGGAAGTAGTTGATGAAGATGTGGCCCCGCGCCTGGTCGATGCAGTGGAACAGCGGGTTCCAGTCGAACATCGCCAGCATGTATCCGGGCAGGGAGTTGGCCAGGAACATCTTGCCAGAGGCGACCATGTTGGCCCGCTGGTAGACCGTGGTGAAGATGCCGACGAAGCGCGGGAACCACGGCTTCACCGCCAGCAGGACGACCCCGATGGCCGCGCCGGTGAACCAGGCCACCAGCAGGCAGAAGAACGCGCCGATCGGTTCCTCGATCGTGATCTCGGCAAAGATCGCGTGGTAGAGGAACAGGATCACCGCCATCGACAGCACCTGGATGTAGAGTGTGCCGAGCGCCGCCGCCATGATGGCGACGACCGTGTTCATCGGAGCGTGCTTCATCATGGGCGAGGCGGGGCCCTCGGACTTGACCACCGCGCCCAGCGTCTTGGTGTGGGTCATGAAGAGGAAGATGCCCGACATGATGTAGAGCAGGAAATCCCCCCGCACGGCCGAGGACCGCAGGCCCAGGATCGAGAACATGATGTAGAAGGCGATCACGAAGATCGCCGCCTGGACCATGTTCAGCACCAGCGAGAAGAGCGCGTTGCCGTGGGTCTTGCGGATGTCGCGGACGATGGAGTGATAGATCAGCTCCAGCTGCTGGAACGCCGATTGGAAGGTCGTTCTGGGTGTATTCTGTTCGAACATCTCGCCGGTCCTGCACACATCCGCCCAAATGCCAGCGAAATGTTGCCGTTTCCCTAGGGTTTGACCATAACGGCCGCGACACCGCATTCAAACCGGCCAGGCCTGAATGGGCGGCCAGCACAGGAGATTTCCCTTGGACCATGACAAACTTGTCACCGTGATGCGGCGCCTTGCCCTGGAAGCAGGGGCGAAGATCATGGAGATCTACGACTCCGCGGATTTCGACGTGAAGGTGAAATCGGACTCGAGCCCGGTGACCGAGGCCGACGAACAGGCCGATGCGCTGATCTCGGCCGGGCTGCGCGCGGCGTTTCCGGACACCATCTTGATCACCGAGGAGCAGGCCGCCACGCACACGACGCTGGCCGAGACCTTCCTGATCGTCGACCCGCTGGACGGGACCAAGGAATTCATCAACCGGCGCGGCGATTTCACCGTGAACATCGCCTATGTCGAAAGCGGCGTGCCGATCCGTGGCGTCGTCTATGCCCCGGCCAAGGGACGCATGTTCTACACGCTGGCGGATGGCACCTCGGTCGAGGAAGAGGGGCCCTTTGACCTCGAGACCCCCGGCGCGACGGCACCGATCCATGTCTCGGCCGCCGACAATGCCGCGCTGATGGTCGTGGCCTCGAAGAGCCACCGCGACCAGGCGACCGACGACTACATCGGCAAATATGCCGTGAAGGACATGAAGAGCGCGGGGTCCTCGCTCAAGTTCTGCCTCGTCGCCACGGGTGAGGCCGACCTCTACCCGCGGGTCGGGCGGACGATGGAATGGGACACTGCGGCGGGCCATGCCGTGCTGACCGGCGCGGGCGGCAAGGTGGTGCGTTTCGACGATCACCAGCCGCTGACCTACGGCAAGGACGGCTATGCCAACCCGTTCTTCATCGCCTACGCGCCCGACGTGGCGCTGAAGCCGGCGGGGTAGGGCCGCGGAACGCGCAGGCGGCATAACCGGCCCGCGCCCCGCGGTCAGCGTGGTGGTGGTCAGCCGCGGGCGGCCGGGGCCGCTGGCGCTCTGCCTCGATGCCCTGTCGCGCCTGCGCTATGCCCCTTACGAGATCGTCGTGGTCGCGGACCCTGCGGGCCTGCAGGCCGTGGCGGCCGCCGGTCTGGACGGGCTGGTCAAGACGGTGGCGTTCGACGTCCCCAACATCTCGGCCGCGCGGAACGCGGGCATCGCCGCCGCGGCGGGCGAGGTGGTGGCCTTCATCGATGACGACGCGGTGCCGGAACCCTGCTGGCTGCATCACCTTGCCGGGGGGCTCGCCCTCGGGGGGCGGCGGCAGGCGGCTATGTGCGGGGCCGCAACGGCATCTCGTTCCAGTGGCGGGCGCGCAGCGTCGACGACACTGGTGTGTCGATGCCCATGTCACTGACCGGGAGCGACCCGGTGCTGATCCCGCCCGGGGCGGACGCGGCGACCCGGACCGAGGGGACCAACATGGCGTTCCGGCGCGATGTGCTGGCCCGCATGGGCGGCTTTGACCCGGCGTTCGCCTTCTACATGGACGAGACCGACCTCAACATGCGGCTGGCGCGGGACGGGGCGGCGACGGTCATCGTGCCGCTGGCCGAGGTGCACCATGCCCATGCCGAAAGCCCGCGCCGTGGCGCGAACCGGGGCCCGCGCGACCTGTTCGACGTGGGGGCCAGCAGCATGGTCTTCCTGCGCAAGCACTGTGCGGACGCCCGGCATCCGGCGGCGCTGGAGGCGCTGCGGGGCGCACAGCGGCGCGGGCTGATCGCGCACATGGTCGCGGGCGGGATCGAACCGCGCGACGTGTCGCGGCTGATGCGGCGACTGGACGAGGGGATCGCCGAGGGCGCCGGACGCGAGATCGCGCCGCTTGCGCCGCTGCCGCCCGCGGACCACCCGTTCATGCCCTTTGCCAGCCGTGCCACCGCCGGTCACGTGGTGGTCGCCGGGCGGGCGGTCTTTGCCCGCCGCCATCGCGCACGGGCGCGGGCCGCGGCCGCGGCCGGCTCGACGGTATCCATGTACCTCTTTTCACGGACGACGCTGGCGCACCGGGTGCGATTCCTTCCCGGTGGAATCTGGGAACAGCGCGGCGGACTCTGGGGACGGAGCCGTCGGACCGAGCCATTGTTTCGACTTGCGCGGTTTTCTGCCCGCGTGTCAGAAGAATGTTCGCGCACAGCACAACAAAGGGCCTGCGACGGTTGACGCATGGGCACTGATTGCACGAAAAGCCCGGTGTAAGCCGCATACGATCGTCTGGAACCGCGTATGTCTTTTAAACATTGTGTTCCAGATGCTAACAATTGCCGTGCCTGCGACGCACCGCAGCATTTCCCCAAACGGAAGGACAGTTCTCAAATGCGCAACAAGATTACCAAAGCGATTTTTCCGGTCGCTGGTCTTGGGACTCGCTTCCTCCCCGCCACCAAGTCGGTTCCCAAGGAGATTATGACCCTGGTGGACCGGCCCCTCATCCAGTACGCGATCGACGAGGCCCGGGCGGCCGGCATCACTGAATTCATCTTTGTGACTTCGCGCGGCAAGAGCGCACTTGAAGATTATTTCGATCACAATCCCCAACTCGAATCCGAGCTGCAGAAGAAGGGCAAGGACGACCTTCTCGAGACGCTGAAATCCACCAACATGGACAGCGGCCAGATCGCCTATATCCGCCAGCACAAGGCGCTTGGCCTCGGCCATGCCGTGTGGTGTGCCCGCCGCCTGATCGGCGACGAACCCTTTGCCGTCATCCTGCCGGACGATGTCATCGCCGCCGAGAAGCCCTGCCTGCAGCAGATGGTCGAGGCGTTCGAGGAGACCCCCGGCAACATGGTCGCGGCGATGGAAGTGCCGATGGACAAGGCCAAGAACTACGGCGTGCTGAAGGTCGCCAAGGACCACGGCAGCCTGGTCCGGGTCGGCGGCATGGTCGAAAAGCCCAAGGACAACCCGCCGTCGAACCTGGCGGTGATCGGGCGCTACCTGCTGACGCCGCAGATCCTGGAGAACCTGAGCTCCAAGGAAACCGGCGCGGGCGGAGAGATCCAGCTGACCGACGCGATCGCCAAGGAGATCACCGAGGGCCGCGACGTGTTCGGCTACCGGTTCCAGGGCCAGCGGTTCGACTGCGGCTCCAAGGCTGGCTTCCTTCAGGCCACGGTGGCCTTCGGCCTTGCCCGTGACGAACTGCGCGACGAGCTTGCCCAGTACCTCCACGAGGTGGTGAACATCGACAAGGCGGCGCAGTAACGGCCGGAACGACCTGGAATGGCAACTGTATTGGTGACAGGCGGCGCGGGCTACATCGGCTCGCACGCCTGCAAGGCACTTCGTAACGCCGGCCACGTGCCGGTGACCTTCGACAACATCTCGACCGGGTGGCGCGACGCGGTGAAGTTCGGCCCCTTCGAAGAGGGCGACCTGACCGACCGCGCCCGGCTCGACGCGGTCTTTGCCAAGCACAAGCCCGTCGCGGTCATGCACTTCGCTGCCCTGAGCCAGGTCGGCGAGGCGATGCAGAAACCCGGCCTCTACTGGCACAACAATGTCACCGGCTCGCTGACCCTGATCGAGGCGGCGGTGGCGGCGGGCTGCAGGAACTTCGTCTTCTCGTCGACCTGCGCGACCTACGGCGATCAGGACAACGTGGTGCTGGACGAGACCAGCGCCCAGATGCCGGTGAACTCCTACGGCTCGTCGAAACGCGCGATCGAGGAGATCCTGCGCGATTTCGAGGTGGCCGAGGGGCTGAAGCACGTGATCTTCCGCTACTTCAACGTCGCGGGCGCCGACCCCGAGGGCGAGGTGGGCGAACATCACCGGCCCGAGACGCACCTGATCCCCGTGATGCTGGAGGCGATCGACGGCACGCGTCCGGCGCTGACCATCTACGGCACCGATTACGACACGCCCGACGGCACCTGCATCCGCGACTACGTGCATGTCTGCGACCTGGTGGACGCGCATGTGCTGGGCCTCGACTGGCTGATGGCGGGCAAGGACAGCCGGGTGTTCAACCTGGGCACCGGCTCGGGCTTTTCGGTCCGCGAGGTGATCGAGCAGTCGCGGTCGGTCACCAACCGCGAGGTGCCCTATACCGAGGGACCGCGCCGGGGCGGGGACTGCACGCGGCTGGTGTCCGGGTCTACCCGGGCCGAGACCGAGCTGGGCTGGCAGCCGAAGCGATCGACCCTGCCCGAGATGATCGGCGACGCCTGGAGATGGCACCAGACCGGCCATTATGACAAGTAACCCCCCCGCGGCGCGGCTGTTGGACGTGACCCGTCTGGCCAGCCGCGCCGGGCGGGGGTTGACCGGGGTCGACCGCGTCGAACGCGCCTACCTCGCCCAGCTTCTGAAGGAAAACCTGCCGCTCTACGGGCTGGCGAAGACCGTGGTCGGGTACAGCCTCCTCGACCGCGAGGCGCTTGGCCGGTTCCTGCGCCGGGTCGACGGGCGACAGGCCTGGGCGAGGCAGACGTGATCGCGGGCCTCGGGCGGCGGCTGACGCCGATGCAGCGGCGCGCGGATGCCGACCTGCGACGGCTCGGCTTTGCCCATTCCAGCCGGATCGGCCTGCGCTGGATGCTGCGGCGGTTGATGCCCGAGGGGACCGCCTACCTCAACATCGGGCATTCCAACCTGTCCCGCCGGGTGCTGCGTGCGGCGCGTGACATCCCCGGTGGCCGTATCGCCGTCTTCATCCACGACACCATCCCGCTGGATTTCCCCGAGTTCCAGCGCGAGGGCACGCCGGCCCGCTTTCGCCACGCCCTGCGGCGGGTGGGGCGCTATGCCGACCTGCTGATCTTCAACTCGGCCCGGACCGAGGGTGACGTGCGCCGCGTCATGGCCCGCTGGAATCTGCGGGCCGAGGGCGTCGTCGCGCATCTGGGCGTCGATGTCCCCCGGCCGGACCCGGCCGCGCTGCCCGCCGGGTTGCCGACCGACGCGCCCTATTACGTCGTCACCGGCACCATCGAGCCGCGCAAGAACATCCGCCTGCTGCTCGACGTCTGGGACGACCTCGCGGCCGCCGGTGGCCCGGTGCCGGGGCTAATGATCTGCGGAGCGCGGGGGTGGCGGAACGAGGATGTCTTTGCCCGCCTCGACGCGCTGCCGCCGGACGGGCCGGTGCGCGAATGCCCGGATCTGGGAGATCCGGCCCTGGCCGCGCTGATCCGGGGCGCGCGTGCGCTGTTGCAGCCCAGCCTGGCCGAGGGATTCGGCCTGCCCCCGGTCGAGGCGGCGGCGCTGGAAACCCCGGTGGTCTGTTCCGACCTGCCGGTGTTCCACGAGATCCTGGGGGACATACCCGTTTACCTGAACCCGCAGGATCGCGTATCCTGGGCCGCAGAGATCAAGGCCCTGACAGAAAAAGACGGCAGAGAGACGGGTAACGGGGTTCGACGCGGCTATGTCCCGCCTTCCTGGCAGGACCATTTCAACATCGTCTTAAGGATGACCTGATAGCGCCGCGAGAAGCCCCGCCCCCGGGAGCGGGACGGAAGAGGCACGATTGGGCGTCGGGCAGGCATACAGGCTCAGGCTTGAGCGGCAGCGGTTTCGGGTGCGCGCGTTTCGCAAGCGGCGCGAACTGACCGCCGTGGCGGACCGCACCGCGCAGATCCGCGGGCGGGACATCCTGCTGTTCTGCACCGCCCGCAACGAACGCATCCGGCTGCCCTATTTCCTCGACTACTACCGCGCCATGGGCGTGTCGCATTTCCTGGTGGTGGACAACGACAGCACCGACGGCAGCCGCGACTACCTCGCCGCCCAGCCCGACGTGTCGGTCTGGTCCACCGCACATGGCTACAAGCGCGCGCGGTTCGGGATAGACTGGATGAACTGGCTGTTGCGCCGCCACGGCCACGGCCACTGGTGCCTGACCGTCGATCCCGACGAGTTCTTCGTCTACCCGTTCTGCGACACCCGCCCGCTGGCGGCGCTGACCGACTGGCTGGACGCCTCGTCGATCCGGTCGTTCCCGGCGATGCTGCTGGACATGTATCCCAAGGGCCGGATGGACGCGCAGCCCTACCGCGAGGGGCAGGATCCGCTTGAGATCGCCAGCTGGTTCGATGCCGGCAACTACGTGATCGAGCGCAACGGCTACTTCGGCAACCTCTGGATCCAGGGCGGGCCCCGGATGCGGGTGTTCTTTCCCGACGATCCGGCCAGGGCCCCGGCGCTGAACAAGATCCCGCTGGTGAAATGGCAGCGGCACTACACCTACGTTTCGTCGACCCACATGCTGCTGCCGCGCGGCCTGAACCTCGTCTACGACGAATGGGGGCGAGAAGGCGTCGGGCCTGCTGCTGCACACCAAGTTCCTGGACACCTTTGCCGCCAAGGCCGCCGAGGAACTTGACCGCGGCCAGCACTACGCCGCCTCGGTCGAGTACCTCGCCTATGCCGAGACGCTGAAGGACAACCCGGACCTCTGGTGCCGCTGGTCCGAGAAGTACATCAACTGGCGCCAGCTTGAGATCCTGGGCCTCATGTCCAAGGGGAACTGGGCATGAGCTTTGGCGTCATCATGCTGGTCCACACCGCCCTGAACCGGGCCGAACAGGTGGCCCGGCACTGGGCAGCCGCGGGCTGCCCGGTGGTGATCCACGTCGATGCCAAGGTGTCGCGCCGGGCCTGCGCCGCCTTTGCCAGGTCGGTTGCGGACGAGCCGCGGATCGCGTTCTCGCCGCCGCATCGCTGCGAATGGGGGGCTGGGGCATCGTCGCAGCGACGCAGGAGGCGGCCGAGCTGCTTCTGCGGGACAATCCCGGCATCGGGCATGTCTACCTCGCCTCGGGCGCGTGCCTGCCGCTGCGCCCGGTCGAGGAGCTGGCGCAGTACCTCGCCGCGCGGCCCGGCACGGACTTCATCGAAAGCGCCACGACCGCCGACGTGCCCTGGCCGGTCGGCGGGCTGGATGCCGAACGCTTCACCCTGCGGTTCCCGTTTTCGTGGAAACGGCACCGCGACCTCTTTGACGTCTACGTCGGCCTGCAGCGCCGGGTCGGCTTTGCCCGCCGCATCCCGGACGGCCTCGTGCCGCACATGGGGTCGCAGTGGTGGTGCCTGTCGCGCGCGACGCTGACGTCAATCCTGCAGGACCCGCGCCGGGCGGAGTTCGACCGTTACTTCCGCAAGGTCTGGATCCCGGACGAAAGCTATTTCCAGACCCTCACCCGGCGGCATGCGACGCAGGTGGAAAGCCGGTCGCTGACCCTGTCCAAGTTCGATTTCCAGGGCAAGCCGCACATCTTCTACGACGATCACCTGCAGCTTCTGCGCCGGTCGGACTGCTTCGTCGCGCGCAAGATCTGGCCGCAGGCGAACCGGCTCTACCGCGTGTTCCTGACCGATCCGAACGAGGCGTCGAAGCGGGCCGAACCGAACCCGGGCAAGATCGACCGCGTGTTCAGCCGCGCCGTGCTGCAGCGGACCAAGGGGCGGCCCGGGCTCTACATGCAGTCGCGCTGGCCGAACCCGGGGTGGGACAACGGGGTGACGGCGACGCGCTATGCCGTGTTCCAGGGCTTCGGCGAGGTGCTGGTCGACTTCGACGCCTGGCTGAACCGGATGACAGGGGCGCGGGTGCACGGGCATCTCTTTGCGCCGGGCCGGGTGGAATTTGCCGGCGGGGCGCGGGTGATCAACGGCGCGCTCAGCGACAGCGCGGGGATCCGGGACCACCGGCCGCGCGATTTCCTGACCAACCTCGTTTGGTCGAGCCGGGGGAAACCCAGGCCTTCTGCTTCGGCCCCGGCGACGTGCAACACATCGTGCCGACGCTGGAGGGGGATGCGAATGCGCAGATTTCCGTGATCTCGGGCGCGTGGGCCCTGCCGCTGTCCCGGTCGGACCGGCCCTTCGATACCCTGCGGACCGAGGCGGCGCACCTTCAGCGGGTCGAAGCCGCGTTCCTCGATACCCTGCGGTCATCGGGCACCAAGGCGCGGGTGCGGATCTGGACGCTGGCCGATTTCCTCGAAGCGCCGATGGAGGCGCTGCAGGAGGTGACCGCCGATCTCGGCGCCCGGTCGGCCCGCCTGTCCGAGGCGCCGACGCTGCGCGACATGACCGGCTTTGGCGCGTTCCTGCAGGAGCTCAAGAACCAGGGGATGCATCCCTACCTGATGGGCGATTTCCCGGTCAGCCCCGCGCCGGCGCCGCGCCTTGAGCGCCGCCCGAAACCCTACCTTGTGCAAGGAAAGCGCGGATGAGCGCATTCACCCACTTCGTCATGTTCGCCGAGATGCGGACCGGGTCCAACTTTCTCGAGGCGAACCTGAACGCGCTCGACGGCGTGACCTGCCATGGCGAGGCGTTCAATCCGCATTTCATCGGCTACCCGAAACGCGACGATCTGCTGGGCGTGACACTGGCAGAGCGGGAGGCCGACCCCGCCCGGCTGATCCGGACGATCCGCGACGGCACGGACGGGCTGGGCGGCTTTCGCTATTTCCACGATCACGACCCGCGGGTCTTCGACCTCGTGATGGACGATCCCGCCTGCGCCAAGATCGTGCTGACCCGCAACCCGGTCGACAGCTATGTCAGCCGCAAGATCGCCGAGTCGACGGGCCAGTGGAAGCTGACCGACGTCCGCAAGCGCAAGGACGATACCGCCCTCTTCGACGGTGCCGAGTTCGAGGCACATCTGGACGCGCTGCAGGCCTTCCAGGTTAGGCTGATGACCGCCCTTCAGACGCGGGGCAGACGGCGTTCTACGTCGCCTACGAGGATTTGCAGGACCTCGCCGTGATGAACGGGCTGGCGCGGTTCCTGGGGGTCCCGGCGCGGCTAGAGGCGCTTGACCAGAAGCTCAAGCGGCAGAACCCGGCGCCGGTGGCCGACAAGGTCGCGAACCTGGAAGAGATGCAGGCAGCGCTGGCGCGGCTCGACCGGTTCAACCTGACCCGGACGCCGAATTTCGAACCGCGCCGGGGACCGGCGGTGCCCGGCTATGTCGCCGCGGCGCACACGCCGCTGATGTACCTGCCGATCCGCTCCGGCCCCGAGGCGGCGGTGCGCGGCTGGCTGGCGGCGCTGGACGGCGTGGAAGAGGATGCGCTGGTGAGCGACTTTTCCCAGAAGGCGCTGCGCCAGTGGAAGCGGGGGCATCCCGGCCACCGCAGCTTTACCGTGATCCGCCACCCGGTGGCGCGGGTGCACGCGGCTTTTTGCGAGCGGATCCTCGATACCGGGCCGGGCAGCTATCCCCAGATCCGCCGCACCCTGCGCAACCGCTACGGTCTGCCGATCCCCGAGGCCGCGCCCGACGCGACATGGGATGCCCCGGCGCACCGGGCGGCGCTGATGGCGTTCCTCGATTTCCTGCAAGCGAACCTGGCCGACCAGACGGCGATCCGGATCGACCCGGCCTGGGCCAGCCAGGCGGCGCTGATCGACGGGATGGGGCGGTTCGCCCTGCCGGACGTCGTGGTGCGCGAGGCCGAGATGACGGATTGTCTGCCACGTCTCGCGGCGGACGTGGGCGTGGCGCAGCCGCCGGTGCCGACACTGG
Source organism: Pseudooceanicola sp. LIPI14-2-Ac024 (assembly GCF_042188925.1). Lineage (GTDB taxonomy): Bacteria > Pseudomonadota > Alphaproteobacteria > Rhodobacterales > Rhodobacteraceae > Pseudooceanicola. Next base: position 2,520,133 of record NZ_CP170102.1, on the reverse strand, counting down.
CGGATGACCGGGCGCCGATTCCGCTTGCCGCCATCTACGACCCCGCGCTCGAGGCGCAGGTCGCCGAGGTCTACCAGCGGGATTACATGATGTTCGGTTTCGGCCCCTGGAAGGGCTGAGGGCTGGGGAGGCGGCTCAGGCCGCCTGCACCCCCTGGTCCGAGGTCAGGATCGCGTAGATCGTCGCCGGGTCGGCATTGGCACGCAGCTTCTTGCAGATGCCCGGATCGCGGAAGGTGCGGGCGACCAGCGCCAACGCCTTCAGATGCTCGACGCCCGCGTCCTGCGGGGCAAAGAGCGCAAAGACAAGGTCCACCGGCTGGCGGTCGACGCTGTCGAACTCCACCGGTTTCTCCAGCAGGATGAAGGCCCCGCGCACGTCGTCGAGCCCGTCGAGCCGCGCATGCGGCAGCGCCACGCCATGGCCGACACCGGTCGGGCCAAGGCTCTCACGCTCCAGCAGCGCCTCGACGACGCGCGACGAGTTGAGTCCATAGACCGTGTGGGCAAGATCGCCCAGATCGTGCAGCAAACGCTTCTTACTCGAAGCCGCGCCAATGACCTTGACGGCTTCGGCCTTCAGAATTGCCGAAAGATTCATGATGTCCTGTCTCGCTTCGGCTGTCGCCGCCCCGCCTCGGGGGCGGCACCGATAACCCTTACGTTCGCGGGTCTATCCAGCCGATATTGCCGTCTTCGCGGCGATACACGACGTTCAACCCGTCTTTTCCCTCGTGGCGGAACACCAGTACCGGTGCGCCTGCCAGTTCCATTTGCATGACGGCCTCTCCGACCGAGAGGGACGGAATGCGCGTCTCCATCTCGGCCACGATGATCGGCTGCAGGTCTTCGGGCTCCGAGTCACCGCCGTCTTGTTCCGAGGCGAGGATATAAGAGGAGGCTTCGAGATGTTCAACAGGTTCCGACCGCTTGCTGTGGTGATCTCTCAACCTGCGCTTGTATCGCCGGATCTGCTTTTCCATTTTCTCGTTGCAGCCTTCAAAGGCCGAATAAATCTCGTTGGCATGGGCCTTGGCCTGCGCGGTGAGCCCGGTGCTCAGGTGCACGGTCGCTTCGCAGACATATTCATGTGCATTCTTCGAAAAGATCACCACGGCCTCCGTCGGTCGCATGGCGTATTTCGCGACAACTTCGTCCATCCCGTCCTTCACGTGGGTCTGAAGGGCGTCCCCGATATCGAGCTGTTTTCCTGTGATCTGGTAGCGCATGTCGTCTCCTTCACGATTAGCATGGCAGGTCGACCGGGGCACGGTTGGGTGCGCCGTCGATCAGGCCCCCATACCGAGATAAGACTGTCCGCAGGCCAAACAATTGCCGATCCCGATCAACGGGTCGTGTCGGCGGCATCTGGCGTGATACGCGACTGTCATGGCCCCATTTGAGGCGAGACGCCCCCGGCCTGTCAACGAAATCCGGCGGTCAGGGTGTCCCGCAGGTTGCGCGCGGGCACCCGTCTTCAGGAAATGCGGAAACTGTCGCCGAGGTAGACGCGGCGCACGTTCTCGTTCTCGACCACGTCGGCGGGAGAGCCCGACATCAGCACCTTGCCGTCGTGCAGGATGTAGGCGCGATCGACGATTTCCAGCGTCTCGCGGACGTTGTGATCGGTGATCAGCACGCCGATTCCCCGCTTCTTCAGGTCGGCGACGAGGTGCCGGATATCGGCGACCGAGATCGGGTCGACCCCGGCAAAGGGTTCGTCGAGCAGCAGGTACTTCGGGTTCGCGGCCAGGCAGCGCGCGATCTCGACCCGCCGGCGTTCACCGCCCGACAGGGCCAGCGCGGGGGCGCGGCGCAGGTGTTCGATGGAGAAGTCCGACAGCAGCTCTTCCAGCCTCTCGCGCCGCTTCATCGGGTCGCTCTGTGCGATCTCGAGGATGGCGAGGATGTTGTCCTCGACGTTCAGGCCGCGAAAGATCGACATCTCCTGCGGCAGGTAGCCGATGCCGAGCCGCGCGCGACGGTACATCGGCAGGCCGGTGACCTCGCGCCCGTCGATTAGGACATGGCCGCCCTCGGGCACCACGAGGCCCGCGATCGAGTAGAAGCACGTCGTCTTGCCGCAGCCGTTCGGGCCCAGCAGCGCCACCACCTCGCCCCGGTCGAGCGTGATCGACACGTCGCGGATGACCACCCGCTTGCGGTAGCTCTTGCGCAGGTTGATGATGCGCAGTCCGGACGAGCCGTCGATGCCTTCCAGCGTGGTGCCGTCCATCACTCGCTCCCGGTCTTCAGGATCGTGCGGACGCGGCCCTGCATCTGCGCGGTGCCGGCGTCGAGGTCGATGGTCACGGTTTCCGAGCTCAGCGTGTTGGCGCCCTGCACGATGGTCACGTCGCCGGTCATCACAATGGTGCGTTCGGCGATGTTGTAGGTCGCCTCCTCGGCCTCGGCGGCGTCCTCGGCGCTGACCATCGTCACCCCGCCCTTGGCCTTGAGCCATTCGATCCCGCTCTGGTCGGCATTGTACTGGACCAGAACCGACGGCGCGCTCAACCGCATGTCGCCCTGCACGATCAGCACCTCGCCGGTGAACTCGGCGGTGCCGTCGTTCTGGCTGACCGACAGGTTCTCGGCCTCGATCTCGATCGGCTGGTCGGAGTTGTCGGCGGACCCGAAGGCGAGGCTGGGCCCCTGTGCGACGACGGGGGCGGGCAGGGCGATCAGCAGGGCCAGTCCGAAGGCGGAAACCAGGGTCGAAAACGCGGTCTTCATAATCATTCCTTTGAACGTCCCGGCTCGTATACCAGTTTCACGCCACCCGTGAAAACCAATTGAACGTCGTCGTCCCCGGTGCCGTTGGTCACCTGCATCCCGCCCGAGGTCAAGCGTCCTTCGGGCCCGTCGCTCTGCACCTCGGTGGGCGAGGTGATCGCCAGTGTGTCGAGCGAGAGGTCCAGCGCCTCGGTCCGCACCTGCTGCCCCGAGGACGAGGTGATCCGCACGTTGCCGCGCAGCTGGGCCGTGCGGTCGCCGCGGGCGAAGGTCGCGGTGTCGGCCGCGATCGTCATGTTGCCGCCATCGACAAAGTCGATCTGCGCGGTCACGTCGCTGGCGATGACGCTGTCGGCCTGGTCCGGGTCCGGCCGGACCGAGGCCGCGCGCACCGCGATCAGGTCGCCCTGGTCCGACGCGCCCGAGAGGGTGGGCTGGGTGATCTGCTGGCTGCGGGCGCGTTCCTCCATCTCGACCTGCGCAAAGGGCAGTTCGCGCACCGGCTGGTTGCGGCGCGACAGCAGGAACAGCGTCGAGAGGATCGCCAGCGCCATCAGCGGCAGCGCGATCTTGAGCCATCCGACGACGCGCGTATGCCGGTCGCGCCGCGCCATGTCAGCCAAGCCCGGCCCGCAGGCAGTCGTGGATGTGCAGCAGGCCGAGCGCGCGGTTGCCGTCGGCCTTGTCCACGACGAAGAGGCAGGTGATCCGGTTCTGATTCATCACCGCAACCGCTTCCTGCGCCAGGGCGTCGGGGCCGATGGTGCGCGGGGCGGGGGTCATGACCTCTTCGGCCGTGCGGTCCAGCAGCCCGTCCATGTGCCGCCGCAGGTCGCCGTCGGTGATGATGCCCGCCAGCCGCCCCGCATCGTCGGCCACGCCCGCAACGCCGTAGCCGCGGCGCGTGATCTCGATCAGGACCTCGCCCATCGGGGCCGCGCCGCCGACCAGCGGCAGCCCCTCGCGGTCGTGCATCAGGTCGCGCACGAGGCTGAGCTGCGCGCCCAGCTTGCCGCCGGGGTGGAAGGCGCGGAAATGCTCCGCGGTGAACTGGCGGCGTTCCATCAGCGCCACCGCCAGCGCGTCGCCAAGGGCAAGCGTCATCGTGGTGGACGAGGTCGGCACGACCCCGGTGCCGCAGGCTTCCTCGGCCCGGGGCAGGACAAGGCCGACGTCGGACTGGTGGATCAGGGTCGATGCGGCGTTGCCCGCGATGCCGATCACCGGGATGCCGAAGCGCTTGGCATGGGCCAGCATGTCGGCAAGCTCCGGCGTCTCGCCGGAGTTCGACAGCATCACCACCACGTCGCCCGGCGCCACCATGCCGAGGTCGCCATGGCTGGCCTCGGCCGGGTGCACGAACTGCGCGGGCGTCCCGGTCGAGGCGAGGGTCGCCGCGACCTTGCGGGCGATGTGCCCGGACTTGCCCATGCCGCAGACCACGACCCGTCCGGTCACCGCCAGCAGCAGCTCGACCGCGTCGGCAAAGCTGTCGTCCAGCGCCGCACCAAGCTGATTCAGTGCAGCCGCCTCGATCCCGATGACCCGGCGGGCGGTGGCAAGGAACTGGTCGCGGTCGCTGCGGGTGTCAGGCATGGGCAAAGATGTCGATCTCGGGCCAGCCGGCAAGGTCGAGCCTGGCCCGCGTCGGCAGGAAATCGAAGCAGGCCTGCGCCAGCTCGGTCCGGCCCTCGCGCGCCAGCCGCGTGTCGAGCTCCTCGCGCAGCCGGTGCAGGTAGAGGACATCCGACGCGGCATACTCGAGTTGCGCCTCGGTCAGCTCATCCGCGCCCCAGTCGCTCGACTGCTGCTGCTTGGAGAGGTCCACGCCGATCAGTTCCTGCGTCAGATTCTTGAGCCCGTGGCGGTCGGTGTAGGTGCGCACCAGCCGGCTGGCGATCTTGGTGCAGTAGACCGGGGCCGCCAACGCGCCGAAGGCGTGGTACATCGCGGCGATGTCGAAGCGGCCGAAGTGGAAGAGCTTCAGGACCTCAGGGTCCTCGAGCATCCGCGCCAGGTTCGGCGCCTGCGCCTGGCCCTTCTCGATCTGCACGATGTGGGAATGCCCGTCGCCGCCCGACATCTGCACCACGCAGAGCCGGTCGCGCATCGGGTTGAGGCCCATCGTCTCGCAGTCGATGGCCACGACGGGGCCAAGGTCGAGCCCGTCGGGCAGGTCGCGCTTGTAGAGGTGGTTGGTCACGTCGGGGTCCTGATCGGTCGCTGTTGTTCCGGCATAGCCCGCCGCCCCGCCGCATGCAACGAAGCGCTCAGCCGTGATCCTTCAGCAGGCGTTGCTTCTGGCGGTTCCAGTCGCGCTTGGCCTCGGTCTCGCGCTTGTCAGGGGCCTTCTTGCCCTTGGCGATGCCGATCTTCAGCTTGGCCATGCCCTTGTGGTTGAAGTAGAGCACCAGCGGCACCAGCGTCATGCCCTTGCGCTGCGTGTCGGACCAGAGCCGCGCCAGTTCGCGCCTGTTGACCAGCAGCTTGCGGCGGCGGCGCTCCTCGTGCCCGAACATGGCCTGCTCGTAGGGCGCGATGTAGCTGTTCACCAGCCACAGTTCGGCGTCGTCGACGGTCGCATAGCTCTCGGCGATGTTGGACTGGCCGCTGCGCAGGCTCTTCACCTCGGACCCGGTCAGCTGGATGCCGCATTCGAGGTCGTCCTCGATCGCGTAATCGTAGCGGGCACGCCGGTTCTCGGCGATCACCTTGTAGTTGGGGGTCTCGGGTTTCTTGGCCATGGTGGCGCTCCATATAGGAATTATTCCGCCGCTGTCCATCGCGCGCTGGTGCACATGGTGCGGAATTCGTTTCCACTTGGCACCGGCGGCGGCTCGGCTAGTCTCGCCCCCGAACAGAGGAGGACACGATCCATGACCAAGATGCAGCGCATCGTCCTGGCCGCACGGCCACAGGGCGAACCCACCGATGACTGTTTCCGGCTCGAGACGGCCGACCTGCCCGAACCGGGCGAAGGCGAGATCCTGGTTGAGACCGCCTACATGTCGCTCGACCCCTACATGCGGGGCCGGATGGACGACGTGAAGAGCTATGCCGCCCCGGTGCAGATCGGCGACACGATGGAGGCCGGCGCCATCGGCCGCGTGATCAAGTCGAACAGCCCCGACTTCAAGGAAGGTGACTATGCCGTCGGCCGCTTCGGCTGGGCCGACCACGGCGTGCAGCCGGCCAAGCACTGCTACAAGTGGGACCCGGCCATGGGGTCGCCCTCGCTGGCGCTCGGCGTCCTGGGGATGCCCGGCTTCACCGCCTGGTCCGGCATCACCGCCTACGGCAAGCTCAAGGCGGGCGAGACGCTGGTCGTCGGCGCGGCCACCGGGCCGGTCGGCTCGATGGTGGGCCAGCTGGCGAAGCAGGCCGGCCTGCGCGTCGTCGGCGTCGCCGGCGGGGCCGAGAAGTGCCGCATGGCGGTGGAAACCTTCGGCTTCGACGCCTGCATCGACCACCGCGGCAAGGACGCCAAGGCCATGCGCGAGGCGCTGCGCGCGGAATGCCCGGACGGGATCGACGTCTATTTCGAGAACGTCGGCGGCCCGACCCTGGGCGGCGTGCTGCCGCTGATGAACCTCTACGGCCGGATCATCGTCTGCGGCATGATCGCGTGGTACAACGGCCAGGATGACGAGACCGCGGCCCTGCCGCTCGGCAAGTTCTGGCGCCAGATCCTCGTCAACCGCCTGACCGTGCAGGGGCTGCTGCAGACCGACCACGTCAAGCGGATGCCCGAATTCTTTGCCGAGGTCGGGCCCAAGGTCGCCTCGGGCGAGATCGCCTATGTCGAGGACGTGGCCGAGGGGCTGGAGAACGCGCCCGCCGCCTTCCGCGCGCTGCTGAAGGGCGGCAACACCGGCAAGATGGTGGTCAAGCTGCACGGCTGATGCAGCCGAAACGGGCGCCGTCCTGCGGCCGGCGCCCGTGCCTCCGGCGGGAGTTTTTCGGGCAAGATGAAGCTGCGGGCCGGTCCCGATCGATCTTGCCGGAAATCCGCCGGTGGGGTCGGGGCGCTTGTCTCGGCCGGCCTAGCGCAGCGCCCGGCCCTTGATGATCGCCTCCGACCCGAACCGTTCGCGGATCGCATCGGCCGCGCGTTCGGCCTGGCCGCGCTTGCGCGCCTCGGGGTCGAGCAGGTCGCCGGACCGGTCGGCATCGCCCTCGGGCACGAGGTCCGAGATGCCGACGCCGATCAGCCGGAACGGCGCCTCCCTGGCCACCGAGTCGAAGAGCGCGCGCGCCCGGCGGTAGATCGTGTCGGCCATCTGCGTCGGCTCGCGCAGCGAGATGCGGCGCGTGATGGTGCGGAAATCGGCGCGCTTGAGTTTCAGCGTCACGACGCGGCCGGCGATCGCCTTGGCCTTGGCGCGGTCGGACACCTTTTCCGACAGCCGCCAGATGTGCCCGTCGAGCAGGTCGGTGTCGCCCGTATCCTCGTTGAAGGTCGTCTCGTTCGAGATCGACTTGACCGGCGCATGGGCCGAGACGCGGCGGTGGTCCTGCCCGCGGGCGAGGTGCCAGAGCCGGTCGCCCATGGCGCCGAAACGGGCGTGCAGGTCGGTCCGGTCCCAGCGGAGGAGGTCGTCGAAGGTGCGGATCCCGGCCTTGTCGAGCGAGTCCTGCGCGGCGCTGCCGACCCCCCAGATCAGGCGCACCGGCTTGTCGTGCAGGAAGGCCGCCGTCTCGGCCGCCCCGATCACCGAGAACCCGTGCGGCTTGTCGAGGTCCGAGGCGACCTTGGCCAGGAACTTGTTGTGGCTGAGCCCGATGGAACCAGTCAGGCCCAGCTCGTCCCGCATCCGTTTCACCAGCCGCGCCAGCATCCAGGCCGGGGCGTGGCCGTGCAGCCGGGCGGTGCCGGTGAGGTCGAGGAACGCCTCGTCGAGCGAGAGCGGCTCGATCGCGGGGGTCAGCTCTTCCATCATGGCGCGGATCGCCCTGGACGCCTCGACATAGGCCGCCATGCGCGGCTTGATCACCACCGCCTCGGGGCAGAGCTTAAGCGCCTGGAACATCGGCATGGCCGAGCGGACGCCGCGAATCCGGGCGATGTAGCAGGCGGTCGAGACGACGCCGCGGCGCCCGCCGCCGACGATCACCGGCTTGTCACGCAGCTCGGGATTGTCGCGTTTCTCGACCGAGGCATAGAACGCATCGCAGTCCATGTGCGCGATGGTGAGGCTGTTCAGCTCGTCATGTGCCACGACACGGCGCGAGCGGCAGGCGGGGCAGCGGGGGCCGTGGTCGAATTCGGTCAGGCAGTCGCGGCAGAGGGCGGGCATGTGTCACCGGATCGTCGCTGGCGGGGCGCAGGCACTCATCCTACAGTGCGGCCATGGATTATGACAGGCCGTTCGACGGCGAGAAAACGGCTCTCTTCGTCGGGACGGACCTGCTGGTGATCCGGCGCGATTCCGACAAGCCGATCCCCTGGCCGGGATACCTCGACTTTCCGGGCGGCGGCCGGGAGGGCGGCGAAAGCCCCGTGGCCTGCGTGCTGCGCGAAACCCGCGAGGAGACGGGGCTGGTGCTGGCACCGGGGGACCTGTTCTGGCGGCGCTACTTCGCAGCGCCCAGCCGGGTGTGGTTCTTCGGCGCGCGCATCTCGCCCCGGCGGCTGGCCGAAGTCCGCTTCGGTGGCGAGGGGCAGGGCTGGGACGTGATGGCGCCCGACCGCTACCTGGCCGAGGCGCTGGCGATCCCGCATTTCGCGGACCGCCTGCGGCTGATGCTGGCCGGCTGACCGGGGTCAGGCGAAGCTAGTGTTCGACTGCCAGGCGGTCTCGATCTCGTACTGGATGGCTTGCGCCGCGGCGCGCGGATCCTCGGCGCGCCAGACCGGGCGGCCGACGACGATGTGATCGGCGCCGTCGCGGATCGCGGAGCGCGGGGTGGCGACGCGTTTCTGGTCGTCGTCGGCGGCGGCCAGCGGGCGGATGCCGGGGGTGACGATCAGCCGGCCCTCGGCCTGCGGCAGGGCGCGGATCGCGGCGGCCTCGCGGGCCGAGCAGATGACGCCGTCGGCCCCGGCCTCGAACGCGCGGGCGGCGCGGGTGACGACGATCTCGCTCAGGTCACCGGCGGTGATCATCGCGGTGTCGAGGTCGTCGCGTTCCAGCGAGGTCAGGATGGTGACGGCGAGGATGTTGGTGGGCTTGCCCGCCGCGCCCTCCTTGGCGGCGCGGACCACGTAGGGATCGCCGTGCACGGTGAGGAAGTCGAGCTCGTAGGCCGCGATCCCGCGGACCGCGTTCTCGACCGTCGCGGGGATGTCGAAGAGCTTCATGTCGAGGAAAACGCGCTTGCCGTGCTCCTGCTTCAGCTCGTTGGCCAGCGCCATGCCGCCGCCGGTGAGCATGCCGAGCCCGATCTTGTAGAAATCCGCCGCATCGCCGATGCGCTCGGCCAGTTGCAGACCCTGAAGTGCGTTCGGCACGTCGAGGGCCACGATCAAACGGTCGTCCGCCATGTCCGCCTCCTGATGGGATTGCGTGTCTAATGCGGCGTTCAGGGCTGTGGGTCAAGGGTGGACGGGCCGACCCGGCATGGCAGGGGCGGGGTCGGACCGCCCCTGCCATCGCTCGTTGCGCGGTGTCAGGCGGCCTTGCCGTCGTTCAGCAGCCGGTCCCAGAGGCCGACGGTCGCCTCGCGCACCGAGGGCGGGATGACGATCGGCATCGCCAGCGCGTCGCGCGTCGGTTTCAGGCTGCGGATGCCGGGGCGCGTTGCCCGGTGGGCCTGCTGCGCCTTGGCCAGGACCGCCCTGGTCACGTCGGCATAGGCGCTGTCGAGCGGTGCGGGTAGCGAGACCGGGTAGGTATAGGCCTCGTCCCCCTCCATCAGGGTGACCGCGGCCTCGAAGCACCGGGTCGCCGGGTTGTAGGTGATCTGCGAAATTCGGCTCTTCTGTCGGGTCATGGGTCAAACCTCCGATTGCCCTGCCACTGTCCCTGCCTCTTGGTTTCTGTTTCCCCTGCAACCCTCCAAACGCGCATTTGGTTCCTTTTCCGCCGCGCCGCAGCTTGAACCGATGGGCGGGTTTCCCCATCTTGGTCATGAGGTTCCGATGCGGCACATGCCTCTGAGTAGGGTGGCCGCGAGGGAACGCTTTGCAAAGGAGAGACACCCATGGACTTGTCGAAGTTCACGGAGCGGTCGCGCGGCTTCATCCAGGCCGCGCAGACGATCGCGATCCGGGAGAGCCACCAGCAACTGGCGCCCGAACACCTGCTGAAAGCACTGATGGATGACAGCGAAGGGCTGTCGGCGAACCTGATCCGCAAGGCGGGCGGGGATCCGGCGCGCGTGCTGCAGACCGTCGACATCGCGCTGAACAAGCTGCCGAAAGTCTCGGGCGATGCCGGGCAGACCTACATGGGCCAGCAGACCGTCAAGGTGCTGGCCGAGGCCGAGACGCTGGCGCAGAAGGCCAAGGACAGCTTTGTTCCGGTCGAACGCCTGCTGACCGCTCTGGCGCTGGTCAAGGGTCCGGCGCGCGATGCGCTGGAAGCCGGCGGCGTGCACGCGCAGAAGCTGAACGAGGCGATCAACGACATCCGCAAGGGCCGCACCGCCGACACGGCCAGCGCCGAGGACACGTTCGAGGCGCTCGAGAAATACGCCCGCGACCTGACCAAGGCCGCCGAGGAGGGCAAGATCGACCCGATCATCGGGCGCGACGACGAGATCCGGCGCTCGATGCAGGTGCTGTCGCGGCGGACCAAGAACAACCCGGTGCTGATCGGCGAACCCGGCGTTGGCAAGACCGCGATCGCCGAGGGGCTTGCCCTGCGGATCGTGAACGGCGACGTGCCCGAGAGCCTGCGCAACAAGCGGCTGCTGGCGCTCGACATGGGTGCGCTGATCGCCGGGGCGAAGTATCGCGGCGAGTTCGAGGAGCGGCTGAAGTCGATCCTGAAGGAGATCGAGACCGCCAATGGCGAGATCATCCTCTTCATCGACGAGATGCACACGCTGGTCGGCGCGGGCAAGACGGACGGCGCGATGGACGCGGCCAACCTGATCAAGCCGGCACTGGCGCGGGGTGAGCTGCACTGCATCGGCGCGACGACGCTCGACGAGTACCGCAAGCATGTCGAGAAGGACGCGGCGCTGGCCCGCCGGTTCCAGCCGGTCATGGTCGAGGAGCCGACGGTCGAGGACACGATCTCGATCCTGCGCGGCATCAAGGAGAAGTACGAGCTGCACCACGGTGTGCGGATCTCGGACTCTGCGCTGGTGGCCGCCGCGACGCTCTCGCACCGCTACATCACCGACCGGTTCCTGCCGGACAAGGCGATCGACCTCGTCGACGAGGCGGCCAGCCGACTGCGGATGGAGGTGGATTCCAAGCCCGAAGAGCTTGACCAGCTCGACCGGCAGATCCTCCAGCTGCAGATCGAGGCCGAGGCCCTCAAGAAAGAGGACGACGCGGCGTCGAAGGACCGGCTTGAAAAGCTCGAGATCGAGTTGGCCGACCTGCAGGAGAAGTCCGACGCGATGACCGCGCGCTGGCAGGCCGAGCGGGACAAGCTGGCTTCGGGGCGCGAGCTGAAGGAGCAGCTTGACCGGGCGCGCGCGGATCTCGAGATCGCCAAGCGGAACGGTGACCTGGCCCGCGCCGGAGAGCTGTCCTATGGCATCATTCCGAACCTCGAGAAGCAGCTGGGCGAGGCCGAGCAGCAGGAGGCCGAGGGCGTCATGGTTGAAGAGGCCGTCCGGCCCGAACAGATCGCCCAGGTGGTCGAGCGCTGGACCGGGATCCCGACGTCGAAGATGCTGGAAGGCGAGCGCGACAAGCTGCTGAGGATGGAGGACGGGCTGCACAAGCGGGTTGTCGGCCAGAACGCGGCCGTGACGGCGGTGGCAAATGCCGTCCGCCGGGCACGCGCGGGCCTGAACGACGAGAACCGGCCGCTGGGCTCGTTCCTCTTCCTCGGGCCGACGGGTGTCGGCAAGACCGAGCTGACCAAGGCGGTGGCCGAGTTCCTGTTCGACGACGACAGCGCCATGGTGCGGATCGACATGTCGGAGTTCATGGAGAAGCACTCCGTGGCCCGCTTGATCGGTGCCCCTCCGGGCTATGTCGGTTATGACGAGGGCGGCGTGCTGACTGAGGCGGTGCGGCGCAGGCCGTACCAGGTGGTCCTCTTCGACGAGGTCGAGAAGGCCCACCCGGACGTGTTCAACGTGCTGCTGCAGGTTCTCGATGACGGTATCCTGACCGATGGCCAGGGCCGGCACGTCGACTTCAAGCAGACGTTGATCATCCTGACGTCGAACCTCGGCTCGCAGGCCCTGTCGCGGCTGCCGGAAGGCGCCGAAAGTGGCGAGGCCAAGCGCGACGTGATGGAAGCGGTGCGGGCGCATTTCCGGCCCGAGTTCCTGAACCGCCTGGACGAGATCGTCGTGTTCGACCGATTGGCGCGCAAGGACATGGACGGGATCGTGGACATCCAGATGGCGCGGCTGCTCAAGCGGCTGGCCCAGCGGAAGATCACGCTCGACCTCGACGAGGGCGCGCGGCAGTGGCTGGCCGACGAAGGCTACGACCCGGTGTTCGGGGCACGGCCGCTGAAGCGGGTGATCCAGCGCGCGCTGCAGGATCCGCTGGCCGAAATGCTGCTGTCGGGCGACGTCAAGGACGGCGACGTGGTGCATGTCTCGGCCGGGTCCGAGGGCCTGATCCTGGGCGACCGGGTGGGCAGCACCAACCGCGACGCGCCCAAGGACGCCACGGTGCACTGACCGCTGACGCCTGCGAAACGAATGGCCCGGCCCCGCGAGGGACCGGGCCTTTTTCCTGGGTGGGCCTTACTTGGCCGAGTCGGGCATCAGGACCGAGTCGATGACGTGGATCACGCCGTTCGACGCCTCGATATCGGCCTGGGTCACGGTCGCGCCGTCCACCTTGACCTGGTCGCCAAGCGAGATCTCGACCTCTTCACCCTCGACCGTGGCGGCCATCATGCCGTCGCTCAGGTCGCCCGACATCACCGCGCCGGGCAGCACATGGTAGCTGAGGATCGCGGCCAGCTTGTCCTTGTTCTCGGGCTCGAGCAGCGACTCGACGGTGCCCTCGGGCAGCGCGGCAAACGCCTCGTCGGTCGGGGCGAAGACGGTGAACGGGCCTTCGCCCTTCAGCGTCTCGGCCAGGCCCGCGGCTTCGGCCGCGGCCAGCAGGGTCGAGAAGCTGCCCGCCTCGTTGGCGGTGTCCACGATGTCCTTGCCCATGTGATTGTCGGCCCAGGCCGGGGCTGCAATGGCGGTGGTGGTGACGAGTGCGATGAAGGTTCTGCGGATCATGGCTGTGGTCTCCCGTTATGGAACGCCGCCCCTGTGGCGGCATCGACGGGGAGACGGACGGGAACGCCGGTCGGATCAGTCGCCCGTGGCGGGAAAATCGACCGCGTCGGTCTTGACTTTGCCTGCCGCAGCGTCAAGCCACGACAGCCGCGGATTTCCAATCAAGATTTCGTTGTCCGACGTGAACCGGCGTGAGCGGGCAGTCGGGGGCCGTGTGCGTGCACGGCCCCCGCCGATCCTAGCTGCGAGAGCTGCGGCGCATCCAGCCGAGCGCACCGATCGCGACCGCCAGCAGGGGCAGGCCCGCCGGCAGGGGCACCGGCGCGACCGCGCGGATTTCACCCGCGGCGACCGGCAGCAGGGGCTTGAAGCCCACCGTCCCGTCGATCTCTCCGCTGGTGCCCGCGCCGGGCGCACCACCGCCCGCGGCGGTGATCATGTCGCCGTGGAACACGATCTCGCGCATTTCGAGCATCTCGGGCCCGAAATCGTCGAGCGTGTAGGATCCGAGCAGCCCCATCAGGATGTCGTTGGTCGGATCGCCGTCGACTTCGACGCTGAGGTCGTAGGTGTAGCTGAAGCTCAGCATGCCCCCCAGCCCGGGTGCCATCGGGAACATGCCGGTGGCCGGATCGGACAGGTTCAGCATCACGTCGCCGTACTTGCCGACGGCCTCGAGCACCTCGATGTAGCCGTCGCCGTCCGCATCGTCGCTCATGTCCGGCAGGACCGAATCCGCGCCGGGCGTGCCGTGGATGTGCGCCATGTGGCGCTGGCCGGGAAACAGCCCCTTCACCGACATCTCGACCACCAGCTGCATGGTGTCGGAGTTGTATTCCAGCGTCCCTCCGCCGCTGACGCCGGAGTTGTTCAATTCGCTCAAGGTGACTTCGTAGTAGCTCAGGTGCGCGGCCTGTGCGGCCCCCGCGCCCAGCACCAGCGCGGTGCCGCCGGCGAGTATGGTTCGGGTCGAAAACATTTCTCACTCCCTGTTCGGTTGCGGGCAAATGGCCCGTGACAGAGACACGAAGGCAGTGAGGCAGTTGTTTCCGGAATAATGACAATGCCCCGCTAAGGTCAGGGAAAGGCCCGACAAGAAATTTCGGCGCCCGTCGCGAAAAGGGGCCCCGCCGTGGCGGAGCCCCCATGGTTCGCTGGACCTGAAAGGCGGTCAGGCCGCCCTGGCCCGCCGCCGGGTGATCGCCAGGCCGCCAAGCGCGGTCAGCATCAGCCCGCCGGCCGGAAGGACGGGCACCTCGGCCGGAACGCTGTCGACCACGAAGGTCACCAGGTTGCCGGACCGGCCCGCCTTGCCCTCGATGATCAGGCGCAGCGTGTCGCCGGTGTCGAGCGCAAAGGACATCGCCGCCGCGCCGGTGCCGGCGGTCGGAACGATGGTCAGGTACTGCACCAGCCCGGCGTTCACCTGGTAGCCGAGCTTGATCGAGTTCGAGAACCCGCCCCCGACAAGCGTCAGGTAGGGGTTCACCGTCGCCGTGAGGCTGGCGATCAGCGGGTTGAGGGCGGTGATGACGCCGTCGACGCCGCCGAAATGCTCGTTCGAGGTTGCGGTCGCCAGCCCAAGGGTGCTGTCGCCGGCCATGATCGAGGTGTCGGTTGTCATGAAACCCATCGTCGTCACGGCATGGGAGGCCGTGGCCACGACTGCGAATGCGACCGCCAGGATGGCGGAGCGCAGTTGGAAATGCATTTGGAGTGTCTCCGAAGTGCCTATGGCATCTCCGACCGGACCGGACCCGGTCGGGGTGTTGCTGGCGTGTCTACCGTTATGTGTGCCCCGCCGGTGGGGCACGTCGCCGGACGACTCAATTTCCGTCCGCCGCACCGGCCAGTCGTATCAGCGGCGCGGAAATCGGCGCGCCGAAAACCGACATTCTTGTCGTATCTTCAGCGTCGGGATCGGGCTTTGGGGATCAGCGCCTGCGCAGGCGGATGACGACGTCGACCTTGCTGATCTCGGCCCCTTCGGGAGCCTCGGGCAGGCGCGCGATTTCCAGCTGGTCCGAGGGCGCGTCGGACAGGCGGCCCTCGTCCTCCCAGAAGAAGTGCGGATGGTCGTGCATGTTGGTGTCGAAGTAGCTTTTCGACCCGTCGACGGTGATTTCCTGCATCAGCCCCGCGTCGCAGAACGCGCGCAGGGTGTTGTAGACCGTGGCCAGCGACACGCGCTCGCCATGGATCATCGCCGCCTCGTACAGGCTTTCCGCCGTCACATGCCGATTGTGGCCGTCGCCCACGAGGAGCGCCGCCAGGGCAATGCGTTGCCGCGTCGGCCGCAGGCCACCCCTGCTGAGCCAATCGGTACCGGTCTGGGTCGCGTCTTGCGTAATGGGCTGCACGATATCCATCTCCTCGGCAGGCAATATAGGCTCTTGCCGGGGAAAATTCAATGCGTTTCCCCGAAAACGCGTTGGTTCGCGGCTCCGTAGCGTCAAAGTGTCATACACTTGCAAGGCACTTTCGCCCGGTGATAGAGGGAAGCGACGTCCGGGAAGGGCGAGGCGAAGAGGGGGCGAACCAGCATGGCCGGCTATCCGACCAGTTTCGACAAAGACGACCTGCTGAAATGCGCCCGTGGCGAACTATTCGGCCCCGGCAATGCTCAGCTGCCCGAGCCGCCGATGCTGATGATGGACCGGATCACCGACATCAGCGGCGATGGCGGCAAGCACGGCAAGGGCCACGTGGTGGCGGAATTCGACATCACGCCCGACCTGTGGTTCTTCGACTGCCACTTCCCCGGTAACCCGATCATGCCCGGCTGCCTCGGCCTCGACGGTCTGTGGCAGCTGACCGGCTTCAATCTGGGCTGGCGCGGCTGGACCGGCCGCGGCTATGCTCTGGGCGTCGGCGAAGTGAAGCTGAAGGGCATGGTCCGCCCCGACCGCAAGCGGCTGACGTACTACGTGGATTTCACCAAGGCCGTGCAGACCCGCCGCCTGACCATGGGCGTGGCCGATGGCATTGTGGAAGCGGATGGCGAGGTTATCTACGAAGTCTCCGACATGAAGGTCGCCCTGTCGGAAAGCTGACACCGCCAAGCCCGTTGGGAAGGAGAGCGCCATGCGTCGCGTCGTCGTCACCGGTCTGGGGATTGTCTCCTCGATCGGCAACAATGCCGAGGAAGTCACCGCCTCGCTGAAGGCAGGCCGCTCGGGGATCGAGCCGGTCGCCGAAATGGCCGAGAACGGATTCCGCAGCCAGATCGCCGGAACGCTCAAGATCGACCCGGCCGAACACGTCGACAAGCGCACCCTGCGCTTCATGGGGCCGGGCGCGGCCTATGCCCATATCGCGATGAGCCAAGCGATCGCGGACGCGGGCCTCGACGAGGACACCATCGTCAATCCGCGCACCGGCCTGGTCGCCGGGTCCGGCGGCCCTTCGACCTCGGCCATGTTCGCGGCGCACCAGACGGTGCTGAAATCCGGCGGGACCAAGCGGATCGGGCCCTTCGCGGTGCCGAAATGCATGTCCTCGACGATCTCGGCCAACCTGGCCACGGCGTTCAAGATCAAGGGCATCAACTATTCGATCACCTCGGCCTGCTCAACCTCGCTGCACTGCATCGGGAACGCGGCCGAGCAGATCATGATGGGCAAGCAGGACGTGATGTTCGCAGGCGGCGGCGAAGAGCTTGACTGGACGCTGTCGTGCCTCTTCGACGCCATGGGCGCGATGTCCTCGAAATACAACGACGCCCCGGCCACCGCCTCGCGCGCGTTCGACGCGGACCGCGACGGGTTTGTCATCTCGGGCGGCGGCGGCATCGTCGTGCTCGAAGAGCTTGAGCACGCGCTGGCGCGCGGCGCCAAGATCTACGCCGAGGTCACCGGCTACGCCGCGACCTCGGATGGCCACGACATGGTGGCCCCGTCCGGCGAAGGCGGCGAACGGGCGATGCGGCTGGCGCTGTCCACCCTGCCCGAGGGCCGCAAGGTCAGCTACATCAACGCGCACGGCACATCGACGCCCGTCGGTGACGTGGGTGAGGTCGAAGCGGTGCGCCGCGTCTTCGGCGAAGGGCAGACCCCGCCGATCAGCTCGACCAAGTCGATGACCGGCCACGCGCAGGGCGCGGCGGGCGCGCTCGAGGCGATCTTCTGCCTGCTGATGCTGGACGAGGATTTCATCGCGCCGTCGATCAACGTCACCACGCTTGACCCGGCGTTGAAGCCCGAGGAAATCGCAACGGAGTTGCGCGAAGCCGCGGAACTCGACACGGTGATGACGAACTCCTTCGGGTTCGGCGGGACCAACGGCTCCATGCTGCTGTCACGCTACCGGGGCTGAGAGCGATAGAAACGGGACGGGCAGGGACGGACATGGGCGATCTACTCAAGGGCAAGCGCGGCCTGATCATGGGGGTGGCCAATGACCGCTCCATCGCCTGGGGCATCGCCAAGGCGATGGCCGCCGAGGGCGCGGAGCTGGCGTTCACCTACCAGGGCGAAGCCTTTGGCAAGCGGGTCGAACCGCTGGCCGCCTCGCTTGGCGCGACGCTGATGGTCGATGCCGACGTGACCGACGACGCCTCGCTCGACGCGGCCTTCGCCCGTCTCGAGGCCGAGTGGGGGCAGCTCGACTTCCTCGTGCATGCCATCGCCTATTCCAACAAGGACGAGCTTTCCGGCCGGTTCATCAACACCAGCCGCGACAACTTCAAGAACTCGCTCGATATCTCCTGCTATTCGCTGATCGACGTCTCGCGTCGCGCCTCCAAGCTGATGAAGCAGGGCGGCACGATCCTGACGCTGACTTACCAGGGGTCGAACCGGGTCACGCCGTTCTACAACGTGATGGGCGTCGCCAAGGCTGCGCTCGAAGCGGCGGTCCGCTACCTTGCCAACGACCTCGGCCCCGACGGGATCCGGGTGAACGCGGTTTCCCCGGCCCGATGAAGACGCTGGCCGGGGCCGCCATCGGCGGCGCGCGCAAGACCTTCCGTCAGACCGAGGCGAACGCGCCGCTGCGCGCCAATGCCACGCTTGAGGCGGTCGGCGGCACCGCGGTCTACCTTGCCTCGGATGCGGGCGCCTGCACGACCGGAGAGATCATCCGCGTCGACGGCGGCTACCACGTCCTGGGCATGCCGCAGGCCGAGAACCTCTGACGTTCAGCACCGGCGGCGTAGCCCTGCACGGGCGAGGCCGCCGAGAGGCAACAGCCCCGAGGCCGGCAGCGGCACGGCGGGTCGGTCCCCCATTGCAACGCCCCCTCGACGCCGGAACCGGCGTCGCCGCACCGTGTTGGCATGGAAAGCAAGGGAGGCCGCCATGCCACACACGCTCACGCTGCAGAGCATCGAACCCGTCACGCACGACACCCACCACCTCGTCTTCGACAAGCCCGATGGCTTCACCTACCGGGCCGGCCAGGCGGTGGACCTCGCGCTTGACCAGGAGGGCTGGCGGGACGAGACGCGTCCCTTCACCTTCGTCACCCTGCCGGATGGCGACACGCTGGAGTTCGTGATCAAGTCCTACCCCGACCATGCCGGGGTGACGGAACAGATCGCCAAGATGTCCGAAGGTGACCGGGTGATCATCGACGACCCCTGGGGCGCGATCGAGGACAGGGGGCCGGGCACCTTCATCGCGGGAGGCGCAGGGATCACCCCGTTCATCGCCGTCCTGCGCCAGCGGCTGGCCGACAACGGCACGCTCGACGGCTGCACGCTGATCTTTTCCAACAAGACCGAGGACGACATAATCCTGCGCGAGACCTTCGAGGAAATGCCGGGGCTGAAATGCGTCTTCACCGTGACCGACCAGAATAGCGCCCGGGTCGAGACCCGGAAGGTCGATCAGGCATTTCTGGCAGATCATGTCGATCCATCGCAGGGCACCTACTATATCTGCGGTCCCGAACCGATGATCGATGACGTCATGAGCGCTTTGTCGTCACTCGGCGTCGAAGATGA
Source organism: Pseudooceanicola sp. LIPI14-2-Ac024 (assembly GCF_042188925.1). GTDB lineage: Bacteria > Pseudomonadota > Alphaproteobacteria > Rhodobacterales > Rhodobacteraceae > Pseudooceanicola. The sequence continues at coordinate 2,501,134 of NZ_CP170102.1, read as the reverse complement.
GCGGATAGTGACCGAAGATCTGGATTGACCCCAATTCGGCCTGAACAAGGTCCGAATCTGTTGTTAGACAAGGGTCATGGCAGAGCTGAACTTCAAAACCACCAAGCGGAGATCCGGTGGAATGGCCCGCGCGCCGAAAGTGGCGATGCGGCTTGTTCTGGGCGGTTTCCTGATCGCGGGTATCCTGATCCGCCTCGAGATCGGCGCCTGAGCGGCGGTCTCCGTCAGAACCACTGACCGGGCTCCATGAGGCCCAGATCCAGAAGCTGTCTGGAATGCCATTCGAATGGCGCCGAGTTGTGCCATTTGAAGCTGCGAATGTGCTCCCGCGACCCCGGATTGACCCGCAGGGCCTTGGCCGTGCGGAAGGAACAGATCGCCGCCGTCAGGTTGTGATGCCACGGGCAGGCGTAGGTGTTGTATTCCGGGTCGTTGAAGACATGGCCATCCCGCAGCCGCAGGCCCGGTTTCGCGCGGAACAAGCCGATCCGGTCGATCCGGCGGCGCGACGGTGGTACATGCTCTTCGAACCGCCAGCGCAATCCGCCGAAAAAATCGAGCTGCCGGTCCGTCGCCTCACCCTCGCGGGCCAGCGCGTAGTAGCCCGTCCGGTCGAGATGCGCGTCCTCCAGCGACACCGCGTCTGCCGCCGCGTCAAGGTCGCCTGCGTAGAGATCCACGACATAGGTCAGCATGGCGTCGCGCCTTTCCTCGGCGTGGAAGGCCAGCATCTCGCGCACGGTGCGCGTCTCGCAGAACGGGTGGAACAGATATTCGGCGTTGTAGCAGTAGTACATCCACGTCCCCGGCGCGGCCGCGATGACCGCGTTGACGGCATCCACCATGGCGCCGTCGCCGGTCAGGTCGCAGTCGATGCGGATGCAGGCATCCGTCACCGCTTCGGGCAGGTCGAGGTAGGGCGCCATGAAGACGAGGATCGGCGCGAACCCCGCGGCCCTGTGGTGCCGGATGGTCGAGGCAAGCTCGACCGCGTCCTCGGCAAAGATCATCGCCACCGGGCCGGGGGCCAGGGCCGCCGCGCCGGAGCGCAGGAAGGTCTGCAGGCTGTCGTGGCGCATCAGGTCGCGTCCCCGTGATCCGCGGGCCAGTTTGACCGGCCGCGCGCGCATTGCAAGGTTGGCCGGGAATGGTGTAGTCAAACGCCCTGAACCCGCATCTCGGAGGCCACGCATGGGCGAGCCGAAAAAGCTCTACATCAAGACCTACGGCTGTCAGATGAACGTCTATGACAGCGAGCGCATGGCCGAGGCTCTGGGCGGGAATGGATATATCGAGGTCGGGTCCCCCGACGAGGCCGACATGATCCTGCTGAACACCTGCCACATCAGGGAAAAGGCGGCCGAAAAGGTCTACTCCGAACTGGGCCGCTTCAAGGGGCTGAAGGCCGAGAAGCCGGACCTCAAGATTGGCGTCGCCGGCTGCGTGGCCCAGGCCGAGGGGGCCGAGATCATCGCCCGCCAGCCGATGGTGGACCTGGTCGTCGGCCCTCAGTCCTACCACCGCCTCCCCGAGATGGAGCGCGCGGCGGGCACGGCCAAGGTGATCGACACCGATTTCCCCGAGGAAGACAAGTTCGAGAAGCTCAAGTCGCGCCCCAAGGCTCGGCGCGGGCCGACCGCCTTCCTGACGGTGCAGGAGGGTTGCGACAAGTTCTGCGCCTTCTGCGTGGTGCCTTATACCCGGGGGGCCGAGGTCAGCCGCCCGGTCGACCGCATCCTGACCGAGGCCCGCGACCTCGTCGAACGCGGCGTGCGCGAGATCACGCTGCTGGGCCAGAACGTCAACGCCTACCACGGGGCGGGGCCGGACGGCGACGCCTGGAGCCTGGCGCGCCTGATCTGGGCACTGGACAAGGTCGACGGGCTCGAACGCATCCGCTTCACCACGAGCCACCCAAACGACATGGGCGAGGACCTGATCGCCGCGCATGGCGAATGTCGCAAGCTGATGCCCTACCTGCACCTGCCGGTGCAGTCCGGCAGCGACCGCATCCTCAAGCGCATGAACCGCCGCCACACCGCCGAAAGCTACCTGCGCCTGATCGAACGGATCCGCGCGGCGCGGCCCGACATCCTGATCTCGGGCGATTTCATCGTCGGCTTCCCGGAAGAGACCGAGGCCGATTTCCAGGCCACGATGGATCTGATCGATGCGGTGCACTACGGCTCGGCCTTCAGCTTCAAGTACTCGGCCCGTCCGGGGACGCCGGCCGCCGAACGCCCGATGGTCGACGCGGACGAGGCCGACGACCGGCTGCAGCGCCTGCAGGCCCTGATCACGCGCCAGCAGCGCGAGACGCAGGATGGCATGGTCGGCCGTACCGTCGGCGTTCTGTTCGAAAAGCCCGGCCGCCTGCCGGGGCAGATGGTCGGCAAATCCGACTACCTGCATTCGGTCTTTGTCGATGCGCCCGACGTGTCCGTGGGCGAGATGCGGCAGGTCCGAATCGCATCGAGCGCGCCGAACTCCCTCGCCGGGACGCTGGCCTGACAGGCACCTGCGACCGCGAATGGACAGGTCATTCCGCCAATTGTGGCCGGAATGCGGCTTTGTTTCCGATTGACCCACAAAAGCCGAAAAATCTTGGGTTTTTCGGAAGACTGCCTGCAGTATCCCCGAAAGACGCGCCGGCGCTGCCACGAAATGGCCCGCCCGACGACGTAGGATGTGGGTCCGGCCTGCCCGGTATCTCGCGTTGGAAGGGAACGAGACATGAAGAAACTGCTGATCGGCGCCATCGCCCTCGCCGGCCTTGCCGCGCCCGTGTTCGCCGGAACGGCCTATGCCTACAAGTTCAAGGATCACACCATCTATGTCAGCTGCTTCCGGGGCCCCTGGAAGGAAGTCATCTGGGACCGTCCGAACGCCAAGTTCGTCGATAGCCTGGTGACGCTCGGCTACGATTACCCGACCTCGCACGCGATCGCCGAACGGGTCTGCCGCGACGAGGCGCTGGTGTTCAACCCCGAGGGTCTGAAATCGGAAATGAAGCGGATCTACGCGGACTCGCCCGAGTACCGCAAACGCTGAGGCACACTGCACACCCAAGTGCGTGTCTGACGCCGGGCCTTCTCGCATCCAGCGGTCCGGTTGTCGGCTTGAAAGGGCCGCCCGCAGGGGCGGCCCGTTCTTGTTCCGGCGCTCCGACTGTGCCGGATATGTCGGCAGGGCGGGGCCTGATGCGGACTGTCGGGAAAAGTTTACTTCCCTTTGGTCCGACTTGTCCTACACTGGTCCCAGCAAGACAGCCCGGACCGGCCGTGCCGGCGGGCAGGGAACTGACCAGGACCATGACGTGACGAAGACCACCATGCACCGCAACGCCGTGCCCCTTCGCGGGACCATGGCAGAAAGGCGTTGCGCATGACGGATGACCTTCGGCCGTTCAGTTCCGATCCGAGACATTCCATCGTGCCGCCGGCCCATCCGCCTGCGGCACGTTTTCGTCTCCGGGCGCGCGAAACCGGAATGACATCTGCGCCCGGATCAGGTGCCCGGCACCCTCGATTCACCCCAATCCTGCAGGAGACGTGATTGGCCACCACCGTGCTGCCCCAGCCCACCGATGACACCCCCCTCGCCGAAGTCCAGGTCGACTTCCCCGACAACTACCTGCTGATCGCGCTCTGCGGCGAATACGACCGCAACCTGGCCGAGATCGAGCAGAAGCTTTCCGTCCAGATCCTCCGGCGCGGCAACCACCTTGTCGCGATCGGGGACAAGGCGGCGGCCGACCAGGCGATCGCGTTGCTGAAATCGCTCTACGCCCGGCTCGAAGCGGGGCGCGAGGTCGGCCCGGCCGACATCGACCGCGAGCTCAGGATGAGCGATCCGGCCCCGGCCCGCGCGACCCGCGACGGCAGCCAGTTCGAGATGTTCGGCGACGGCCCGGTCGAGATCAAGACGCGCAAGAAGATGGTCGAGCCGCGCACCGACGCGCAGAAGGCCTATGTCAAATCGCTGTTCAAGAACGAACTGGCCTTCGGCATTGGCCCGGCGGGCACCGGCAAGACATACCTGGCCGTGGCGGTCGGCGTGTCGATGTTCATCGAGGGCATGGTCGACCGGATCATCCTGTCGCGCCCGGCGGTCGAGGCAGGCGAAAAGCTCGGCTACCTGCCCGGCGACATGAAGGAGAAGGTCGATCCCTACATGCAGCCGCTCTATGACGCGCTGAACGACTTCCTGCCGGCCAAGACCCTGCAGAAGATGTTCGAGGAAAAGCGGGTCGAGATCGCGCCGCTGGCCTTCATGCGCGGTCGGACGCTGGCGAACGCCTTCGTCGTGCTGGACGAGGCGCAGAATGCGACCACCATGCAGATGAAGATGTTCCTGACCCGGCTGGGCGAAGGCTCTCGCATGGTGATCACCGGCGACCGCAGCCAGGTCGACCTGCCGCGCGGCGTGACCTCGGGGCTGGCGGATGCCGAGCGCATCCTGAAGGACGTGAAGGCGATCAGCTTCAACTACTTCACCGCCAAGGACGTGGTGCGCCACCCGCTGGTCGCCGCGATCATCGAGGCCTACGACGCCGACGGTCCGATCGGCTGATCAGACCCAGCCCTGAACGGCAAGGACCAGGCCGATCAGGGCGACCCCCGCGGTCACCGGGTACATCACCGCCGGGGTGTCCGTGCGGACAGCGTCGGGAAAGGCCATGCGCGCGAGGCCTGCGATCAGCAGGGCCCATCCCGACAGGGTGACGAGGGCGGTCCAGTCGGCCGCCCAGCCGGAATGGAACACCAGCACCGTCAGGCCGCCGGTCATCAGGATCATCCCGTTCAGGAAGGTCATGGCCGGCGGCACGTCCTTCCAGATGCGGGCATGCACCAACTCGAGGATGGCGACGGCGAACATGACCGGTCCGAGGATCGCGGCGATGGTCTCCGACGTCTGCATTGCATTCTCCCGTTCCGAAGGCCCGAAAGGACTGGTAAAGGCGCGCCCATGAGTCTGGTTGATTGTCTGATCGAGGATCCCCGCTGGCAAGAGGCCGGGATCGAACCGCTGGCCGAAACGGCGGCGGCGGCCACGCTGCGGCACCTGGGTCTCGACCCCGATAACTGGGAGGTTTCGCTTCTGGCCTGCGACGATGCGCGGATCGCGGCGTTGAACGCCGATTTCCGCGACAAGCCGACGCCGACCAACGTGCTGTCCTGGCCGTCAGAGGAACGCGGGGCCGAGGTGGCAGGCGAGGCGCCCGAGCAGCCCGACGGGTTCGACCCGGAACTGGGCGACATCGCCATCGCCTACGAGACATGCGCGCGCGAGGCCGGGGAGGGGGAAAACCGCTCAAGGATCACGCGACCCACTTGATCGTTCATGCAGTTTTGCATTTGCTGGGCTACGATCACGTTCGTGACGAAGATGCCACTTTGATGGAACAATTAGAGACTGTCATACTTGGCAAGATGGGTATTGCAGACCCATATGACTGATCGTCGGGCATTGCGGCCCGATTGCACCGGAAAGGACCAATGGGCAACTCCACTGACGGGTCTTTGAACGCAGCGCAGGGCGCGCTGCCGCAAGGCAAGACGATAGAGCCGATGCCGGCCCCCATAAGGGCCCCGCGTCGTGGCATATTTTCCAAACTTTTCGGTCGCGGCCCCGATGCCGCGAACGTGCCGACCCTCCACACGCCGGCCAGCGATGTGCCACGTCCGGCGCATGGCATGGTCAACCTGCGCCGCATGCGGGTCGAAGACGTCTCGGTCCCCAAGGCCGAGATCGTGGCCGTGCCCTCGACCATCAACCGTGACGACCTGGTCAAGGTGTTCCGCGAATCCGGCATGACCCGGCTTCCGGTGTTCCAGGGCACGCTCGACACGCCCATCGGGCTGATCCACCTGAAGGACTTCGCGCTCAAGCACGGGTTCAACGGCGCGGGCGGACGGTTCTCGATCAAGGCGTTGCTGCGCCCGCTGCTCTTCGTGCCGCCCTCGATGCCGATCGGGGTGCTGCTGCAGAAGATGCAGCAGGAACGTTGCCACATGGCGCTGGTGATCGACGAATACGGCGGGGTCGACGGGTTGGTGACGATCGAGGACCTGATCGAACAGGTCATCGGCGAGATCGAGGATGAGCACGACGTCGAGGAAGACGCGCTCTGGACCAAGGAGAAATCCGGGTCCTGGCTGGTGCTCGCCAAGGCCCCGCTGGACGAGTTCGAGGCCGAGACCGGCGTCGACCTGACCGCCGACGACAGCGTCGACGAGGAAGAGATCGACACCCTCGGCGGGCTGGTCTTCATGCTGTCGGGCCGGGTGCCGGCGCGGGGCGAGGTGGTGGAACACCCCGCCGGGCATGAATTCGAGGTCATCGATGCCGATCCCCGCCGCATCAAGCGGCTGAGAGTGCGCCTGGCGCAGCCCGAACTCGAGGATGCCTGAAACCCTTCGGGCCGTGGCCCGACCCGGCTGGCGACAGGCGGCCCTGGCCGCCGGTTTCGGTGCGGTGGCCGCGCTTGGCCTCGCACCGTTCAACCTGTGGCCGCTGGCGATCTTTGCGCTGGCGGGCGTGGTCTGGTGCTTCGACCGCGCCACAACGCCGCGCGCCGCCGCCCTGCTGGGCTGGGCCGCGGGCACCGGCTATTTCGCCGTCGCGCTGCACTGGATCGTCGAGCCGTTCCTGATCGACATTGCCCGCCACGGCTGGATGGCGCCCTTTGCGCTGATCTTCATGGCGGCGGGGCTGGCGCTTTTCTGGGGGGCGGGGTTCCTGCTGGCGCAGTGGATTGCCCCGCGCGGGCCGATGCGGTTGCCGGCCTTCGTCGCCGCCATCACACTGGCCGAGATGCTGCGCAGCGTGGTGATGACGGGCTTTCCCTGGGCGCTCACGGGTCATGTCCTGATCGGATCGCCCTTCCTGCCCTTCGCGGCATGGATCGGGCCGGACGGGCTGACCTTCCTCGTCTGGGCGCTGGCCGCGATGCTGTCGCTGGTCCCGGCTCAGCCGTTGCGGGCGGGCCTTCCCCTGGTCCTCGTTCTGGGCGGGCTGATCCTGGCCGCGCCCGCGGCCGCGCCGCGCCCGGGTGAGGTGGCTGTGGATGCGCCGGTGCTGCGCCTGATGCAGCCGAACGCCCCGCAGCGCGAGAAATGGGATCCCCGGATGATCCCCGTCTTCTTCGACCGGATGACCGGCTTTTCCGCCGCCACGCCCGCCGCCGACCTGACGATCTGGCCTGAGACCTCCGTGCCCGCCTTCCTCGACGATTCGCTCCGCATCCGGGAGGTGATCGCAGAACAGGCGGGCGGCGCGACCAGCGTGGTCGGGATCGAGCGGCGCGAAGACGGCAACTATTTCAACACCCTCGCCGTGGTGCAGCCCGATGGAGACGTCGGCGCGGTCTATGACAAGCACCACCTTGTCCCGTTCGGGGAGTACCTGCCGATGGGCCCGCTGCTGGCGCGGCTGGGCCTTGCGCCCATGGTGGACCGCTTCGGCGGCTTCACCCCGGGCACCGGCCCGCAGGTGATCGACCTCGGCCCGGCCGGGCGGGCGATCCCGCTCATCTGTTACGAGGCGGTGTTCCCGCGCGAGATCGGCGGCGTGGCCGAGCGTCCGGACATGCTGCTTCAGATCACCAACGATGCGTGGTTCGGCACCTTCTCGGGCCCCTACCAGCACCTGGCGCAGGCGCGGCTGCGGGCGGTCGAACAGGGGTTGCCCTTCGTGCGCGTCGCCAACACAGGCATCTCGGCGGTGATCGCGGCGGACGGTACCGTGCTGGCCAGCCTCCCTCTGGGCGAGGCGGGGTTCATCGACCAGCCGCGCCCGCCTGCCGCGCCCCCGACGCTCTATGCCCGGATCGGCGGGTGGCCCGTGTTTTTGCTGACGATTTGTGTGCTTTTGGCGGCACTGACCCTGCGTCGCCGCCAATTGCACCTATCGGACCATTGACCCTAGGACCGCCCGGTCGTAACCACGGTTGCACTCCTGTCACAACGGCTTCCTGGCGTGGCAGGCGAAACTTAATGGAGCATTTCCCATGACACGACAGAACTACATCTTCACCTCGGAATCCGTTTCCGAGGGCCACCCCGACAAGGTCTGCGACCGAATTTCAGATGCAGTTCTGGACGCGCTGATTGCCGAGGAACCCCACGCCCGCGTGGCCTGCGAAACCTTCGCCACCACCAACCGCGTCGTCATCGGCGGCGAGATCGGGCTGGCCGACGAGGCGAAGCTGAAGGAGATGATGGGCCGGGTCGAGGGCATCGCCCGCGACTGTATCCGCGACATCGGCTACGAGCAGGACGAATTCCACTGGGAAACCTGCGAGGTGACGAACCTGCTGCACAAGCAGTCCGCTCACATCGCGCAGGGCGTCGATGCCAAGGACAACAAGGACGAGGGCGCGGGCGACCAGGGCATCATGTTCGGCTATGCCACGAACGAGACCGACGCCCTGATGCCGGCCCCGATCCAGTTCTCGCACGCGATCCTCAAGCGCCTGGCCGAGGCCCGCAAGAGCGGCGCGGAACCGACACTGCGCCCCGACGCCAAGAGCCAGCTGTCGCTGCGCTATGAAAACGGCGTCCCGGTCGAGGTGATGCAGCTGGTCCTGTCCACGCAGCACCGCGACGAGGATCAGTCCAGCGACGACATCCGCGCTATCGTCGAACCCTATATCCGCGACGTGCTGCCGGACGGCTGGCTGACCGACAACACCGAATGGTGGGTCAACCCCACGGGCAAGTTCGTGATCGGCGGCCCCGATGGCGATGCCGGCCTGACCGGGCGCAAGATCATCGTCGACACCTACGGCGGCGCGGCCCCGCATGGCGGCGGCGCGTTCTCGGGCAAGGATCCGACCAAGGTCGACCGTTCGGCCGCCTATGCCGCGCGCTACCTCGCCAAGAACGTCGTGGCGGCGGGCATGGCGGACAAGTGCACGATCCAGCTCTCCTACGCGATCGGGATCTCCAAGCCGCTGTCGATCTATGCCGACACCTACGGCACCGGCCAGGTCGACGAGGCCGAGATCGAGCGCGCCGTGGCCAAGGTCATGGACCTGACCCCGCGCGGCATCCGCGAGCATCTTGAACTGAACAAGCCGATCTACCAGCGAACCGCCGCCTATGGCCACTTTGGCCGCGCACCGGATGCCGACGGTGGCTTTTCCTGGGAAAAGACCGACCTGGTCGAGGCGCTGAAGAAAGCGGTCTGAAACGCCTCAGCCAGCCACTGTGTACACGGGCCGCCCCCCTCGGGCGGCCCGTCTGCGTTTCGCGTCAGCCCGCCGCGCCGTGCGGCGCGAAACGCGCGCGCGGGCGTATGATCTTGCCGGTGACGGATTGCTCGATCGCATGGGCGATCCAGCCGGCCAGCCGCCCGATCGCGAAGAGGCGAAAGCCCGCGTCCGGCGGCAGGTCGTATTGCGCGACACAGGCGGCCAGCGCCATGTCCACGTTTGCCGGCTGCCCCAGCCGGTCCGACAGGCGCCGGACATGCCGCAGCACCGGCGCGTCGGGCGGCATCCGGGCCAGCAGCGCCGTGGCCCGCGGGTCGCCCGCGGGATAGAGCGGGTGGCCAAGGCCATAGGCATAGGGCCCCGGTTCGGCATGATCACCGATGAACGCCTCGATCGCGCGCGGCCCGCGCTCGGACGCGCGGATCGCCGCCCGTGCCATCGGCGCGACGCCACCGTGCAGCGGCCCGGTCAGCGTGGTCAGGCCCGCCAGCATCGCCGCGGCCAGGCTCGCCCCGGTCGAGGCGCAGACCCGCACCGCGAAGGTCGAGGGGTTCAGTTCGTGATCGCTGAGCAGGACAAGCGCGCGGCGGACGGTATCGGCGGCCTCGGCATCCAGTCCCCAGGCCTGCCGCAGCCGGTCGTGGATCGGGCCGGGGTGCGCCGCCCCGATCAGCGCGTCGGCGATGCGCGACATCAGCGCCGCGCCGTCGCACGCGATCTCGCCTGCCTGCCGCCCGCGCATCGGTGCGCCTGACGCGGCCTCGACCGCCAGCAGGGTCAGCGCCCGGTGCAGCGGCGTGTCGCCCGGCGGCGGCGGGGGCAGGCGGCGCGGCGGGGTGAAGTCGGCGACATGGCAGTGATGGGCGGCGACCTCTTCAAGTCCCATGGTCGCGGCGCAGTCCGCCGCGGCGCGGGTGCCGAAGTAGAGCGTGCCGTCGCGGATGTCCGAGATCGAGGTTTCCAGCACCGGCTCGCCCCAGCGGATCGACTGCGCCGCGATGCTGGCCCGGGCGCGCGGCCGTCTATGTCGCCGCGCCAGCGCCTCGACATCGGCGCGAGCATAGAGGCTACGGCGGGCGTCGGCGGTATCGCTGCGTGCCCGCAGCAGGCGGCGGCTGACATAGGCATAAAGGGTCTGGGGCCGCACCCCGAGCAGGGCGCAGGCGGCATCGGCGTCGATCCAGTCCGGGTCAGTCATATTGATTATCTTTATCAAGATTGCGAAGTCGTCAACGCGGGTCTTATCTGCCACCGAACGACGCGGAGACGGATCATGACAAACCCCTTCACCCGGCAGATCGACGAAGCCCTCGGCACGGACATGACCCCCGAGGTGGCGCTGCGGCACGAGGGTGCGGACTCGCTGCCCTCCTACTTCGACGTCGCGGGCCTCGCCACGGCCTCGGTCGGCGCGGCGGCGCGGGAACTGGCAGCCCTGACCGGCGCGGGCACGGTGGCAGTGCACCAGCGCCGCGCCCTGATCTGGTTCGGCGCGTCCCTGCGGCCCGAGGGCTGGAGCCTGCCTGACATCTGGGATCCGGTCGCGGGCGACTACGCTACGGCGGATGGCTGGATCCGCCTGCACACGAATGCCCCGCACCACCGCGCGGCCGCCCTGTCGGTCCTCGGGTGCGACGCGACCCGCGATGCCGTGGCCGAAACGGTGCGGGACTGGCCCGGGGCAGCGCTGCAGGACGCGGTCGTCGCGGCCGGCGGCTGCGCGGCGGCGATGCACGACATGGCCGGTTGGGCGGCGCATCCGCAGGGTCGCGCGGTGGCCGCCGACCCGTTGATCGGCTGGAGCGTCAGGGGAGAGGGCGGCGGCGCGGCCACGCTGCAGGGGCTCAAGGTGCTCGACCTCACCCGCGTGCTCGCGGGGCCGGTCGCGACCCGTTTCCTGGCCGGGTTCGGCGCGGACGTTCTGCGGATCGACCCGCCCGGCTGGAACGAGCCGGGGGTCGAGATGGAGGTCACGCTGGGCAAGCGGCTGGCGGGGCTGGACCTGAAGACCGATGAAGGCCGCGCGACCTTCGAGGCGCTCCTGCAAGGGGCCGACGTCTTCGTGCATGGTTACCGCCCCGGCGCGCTCGCCGCGCTTGGCTACGGTCCCGACACGCTCGCCCGCCTCGCGCCGCGGGCGGTCGAGGTTACGCTCGACGCCTATGGCTGGCAGGGGCCTTGGGCCGGACGGCGCGGCTTTGACAGCCTGGTGCAGATGAGCTCGGGCATCGCGGCCGAGGGGATGCGCCGGGCCGGTGCCGCGCGCCCGGTGCCGCTGCCGGTGCAGGCGCTCGACCATGCGACCGGCTACCTGATGGCGGCGGCGGTCCTGCGCGCCCTGCGTCGCCGCGCCGCGACCGGCGAGGTGATGCGCGCCCGCCTGTCGCTGGCGCGGACGGCGGCGCTTCTGGTCTCGGCCGGGGCGGGGGACCTGTCGGCGAAACTGTCGCCCGGCACCGGCGACGACCTGGCCCCGGGGATCGAGGAGACCGGCTGGGGCGCCGCCCGGCGGGTGGCCTTCCCGGTCACGCTGAACGGTGCGTTGCCGGTCTGGCGCTACCCGGCGCACCCGCTGCGGCGCGACCCGGCACGGTGGTGATACGGAAAGGGCCCCGCAATGCGGGGCCCCTCCATTTCCGTTTGGCCGGTCGTCAGGCCAGCGCGGCCTTGCGCGAGGCGCCCAGCGACACCGGGCCTGCGCCGAGGGCCACGACCATCAGCATGCCGCCGGCGATCGAAACGTTCTTCATGAACGAGATCGTCTGCATCTGCGCCTCCATGCCTTCCATGCCCATGCCGGGGATCAGGTGGAAGATCAGGCCCGAGAGGATCGAGAAGCCGGCGAGGAGGAAGGCGGCGAGGCGGGCCTGCCAGCCAAGCAGCAGCGCGATACCGCCGCCCAGTTCGACGAGGATGACGAGCGGCAGCAGCGCGCCGGGCACGCCCATGGCGTCCATGTAGCCCTGGGTGCCGGCGTAGCCGGTGATCTTCTGGAAGCCGGAGATGATGAAGATGAGGGACAGCAGCACGCGGCCAAGCGGTGCGGCGATGCGGGAGATGGTGGAATCGGTGGTCATGGCGGTCTCTTCGGTATGGATCAGGATCGGCAGCGCCAGCGGCGCCGGTGTGGCGGGAAACCTAGAAGCTGTGCGCTGACCGCGCTATTCGCCAATTTCTGACATATTCTGTGCAGGGGCGCGCAGGCGGGCCGGGTACGCCCGCGCCGCCGCGGCGCGGTTGATCCCCGGCGCACCTGCGGCTAAAGGCGCGCCATGGACAACGATCGCCACCCCTCGGGCGCCCCCTGGCGCAACTTCTACGGCCGCTTCAAGGGCAAGGGCCTGCGCAAGTCGCAGGAGGTCTACCTTGACGAGGACCTCGCCGCGCTGTCGCCCGGCGCCGTCGGGTGGGAGGAAAACCCCGACCGCACGCCGCTCGACCTCGACGCGCTCTTCGGCGACAGGGACGTCTGGCTCGAAGTCGGGTTCGGCGGCGGCGAACACCTTGTGCACCAGGCGGTGCAGAACCCCGGGGTGGGTATCATCGGCTGCGAGCCCTACATCAACGGCGTCGCCATGCTGCTGGGCAAGATCCGCGAGGCGGAGGCCCGGAACCTCGCCGTGCATCCCGGCGATGTGCGCGATCTCTTCGACGTGCTGCCCGACCGCAGCCTGTCGCGCGCCTTCCTGCTCTATCCCGATCCCTGGCCGAAGAAGCGGCATCACCGCCGCCGCTTCGTCACGCCCGACTACCTTGAACCGCTGGCGCGCAAGCTGAAGCCTGGCGCGATCTTCCGCGTGGCGACCGACATTCCCGACTACGTCCGCCAGACGCTGGAAGAGGTGCCGCCGCAGGGTTTCGACTGGCTGGCCGAGGGACCTGCCGACTGGCGCAGGCCGTGGGACGACTGGATCTCGACGCGCTACGAGCAGAAGGCGCTGCGCGAGGGTCGGATGCCGCACTACCTGACCTTCCGGCGGGCCGGGTGACGACGCCGGGCTGAGTCCGGGCGCGGGATCCCGGGCAGGTGGGGCGCGCGCGGATGGCGGCCCTCCGGGGGAGTTTTCCCGACAAGATGAAGCGGGGCGCGGCGCGATGGACGGCGGCGTGAGCCTGCGGTATCAGGCCGGGGACAACCGAGGGAGACGGGCATGAGCGGGCATGGCGAACCGGTGCCGATGGTGGCACGCAAGGCAGCGGGCCTGAAGGGCGTGGCAGAGGTGCCGGGAGACAAGTCGATCTCGCACCGGTCGCTGATCCTTGGCGCGCTCTCGGTCGGTGAAACCCGCGTGACCGGGCTCCTGGAAGGTGAGGACGTGCTGGACACCGCCAAGGCGATGCGGGCCTTCGGCGCGGATGTCGAGCGGCTGGGCGACGGCGAATGGCGCGTGCACGGCGTGGGCGTCGGCGGTTTCGCCGAGCCGGGGCAGGTGATCGACTGCGGCAATTCCGGCACCGGCGTGCGGCTGATCATGGGCGCGATGGCCACCTCGCCGATCGCCGCGACCTTCACCGGGGATGCGAGCCTGAACGGGCGGCCGATGGCGCGGGTGACCGATCCGCTGGCGCTCTTCGGGGCGCGGGCCTATGGCCGCGCGGGCGGCCGCCTGCCGATGACGATCCTGGGCGCCGCCGACCCGGTGCCGGTCCGCTACGCGACACCGGTGCCGTCGGCGCAGGTGAAATCGGCCGTCCTGCTGGCGGGGCTGAACGCGCCGGGCGAGACGGTGGTGATCGAGAAAGAGGCCACGCGCGACCATTCCGAACGGATGCTGCGCGGTTTCGGTGCCGAGGTCACGACCGAGGTGCTGCCGGAGGGCCGGGTGATCACGCTCAAGGGGCAGCCGGAGCTGATGGGTCAGACCGTCGATGTGCCGCGCGACCCGTCGAGCGCCGCCTTTCCGGTCTGCGCGGCGCTGATCGTCGAAGGCTCGGACGTGCTGGTGCCGAACATCGGGCTGAACCCGACGCGGGCGGGGCTTTACGAGACCCTGCGCGAGATGGGCGCCGACCTGACCTATGAGAACCCGCGGGAAGAGGGCGGCGAACCGGTCGCCGACCTGCGCGCCCGCTTCTCTCCGGACATGAAGGGGATCGTCGTGCCGCCCGAGCGTGCGGCCAGCATGATCGACGAGTACCCGGTGCTTTCGGTGGTCGCGGCCTTTGCCGAGGGCCGGACCGAGATGCCGGGCGTGAAGGAGCTGCGCGTCAAGGAAAGCGACCGGATCGACGCGATGGCCGTGGGCCTGCGGGCCTGCGGCGTCGCGGTGGACGAGGGCGAGGACTGGTGGGCGGTCGAGGGGCGTGGGCCCGGTGGCGTCACCGGGGGCGCGACGGTGGAGAGCCGGCTGGATCACCGGATCGCAATGGCGTTCCTCTGCCTCGGGATGGCGACCGAGCGACCCGTCACGGTGGACGATGCCGGGCCGATCGCGACGTCGTTCCCCGTGTTCGAGCCGCTGATGCAGCGCCTGGGCGCGTCGCTGGTGCGGGTCAACCGGGCGTGACCGGAGCGGGGGCGAGGCCGATGCAGTTCACCGTGGCAATCGACGGGCCGGCAGCTTCGGGCAAGGGCACGATCTCGCGCGCGGTGGCGGGGCTCTTCGGGTTTGCGCATCTCGACACCGGGCTGATCTACCGCGCCACCGGCAAGCGGGTGCTGGCCGGCGAGGCGCCGATCGACGCCGCGCGGGACCTGAGGGCCGAGGACCTGGCCGCCGACGGCCTGCGCACGCCCGAGGTGGCGCAGGCTGCGAGCCAGGTCGCCGCGATCCCCGAGGTGCGGGCGGCGCTGGTTGCGTTCCAGCGCGGCTTTGCCCGGCGCGATGGTGGCGCGGTGCTGGACGGGCGCGACATCGGCACGGTGATCTGCCCCGCGGCCGAGGTGAAACTTTTCGTCACCGCGTCCGATGCGGTGCGGGCCGGGCGGCGCTGGCGTGAACTCGTAGAGAGCGGCCACGACATCACCGAGGCCGAAGTGCTGGCCGACCTGCGGACCCGCGACAAGCGGGATGCCGAACGCGATGCCGCGCCGATGGTGGCGGCGGCTGATGCGCTGGTCCTCGACACCACGGCGCTGTCGATCGAGGATGCCGTGGCCCGCGCCGCTGAGGCCGTGAGGGCACGCCTGCCCGCGGCCTGACGCGCGCCGGATTGCCGGGTCACGACATCACCCGTATCCTGCCTGCAACTTGCCACATCGGCCGGGTAGTGCCCAAGTGGCAGTAAAGCGGAAACGGGTTAGGGCATGGCATCTTCAGGGGCAGTTGCGGTTGCCGCAACGGGCGAACCGCGCCCGGCCGACCTGCCTGTCCTGGTCTGTGACCTCGACGGCACCCTCCTGCGCACCGACATGCTGTTCGAAACGTTCTGGGCCGCCTTCGCCTCGCGCTGGACGGCGCCGGTGCCGGCGACCTGGGCGCTGCTGCGCGGCCGCGCCGCGCTCAAGGCGCACCTGGCCGGCGAGGCCCGGGTCGATGTCGCCCTGCTGCCCTACAACGACGCGGTGATCGACGAGCTGCGCGCCTGGCGCGCGCGGGGCGGGCGCACGGCACTGGCGACGGCGGCGGACCAGTCCGTGGCCGAGCGTGTGGCGGCGCACCTGGGGCTTTTCGACGAGGTCCACGGCTCGGACGGGGTGCGCAACCTGAAAGGGGCCGAAAAGGCCGCCTTCCTGGTCGAGCGCTACGGCGCGCGACAGTTCACCTACATCGGCGACGCGCCGGCCGACCTCAAGGTCTGGGCCGAGGCGGCGGGCGGGATCAGCGTGGGTGCCGCGCCGGGCCTGCGCCGCGCCGCCGAGACGCGGACCGACATGCGCCACCTGGGCGAGGCCCCGCAGATCGCGGGCGCGATGTTCCGGGCGCTCAGGCCGCATCAATGGGCCAAGAACGCGCTGATCTTCCTGCCGCTGCTGGCCGGTCACGCGCTCAGCCTTTCGACCCTGTTCCAGGCCGTTCTGGCCTTCGCCGCCTTCAGCATGGTGGCGTCGAGCGTCTACGTGCTGAACGACCTGCTCGACCTTGCCGCCGACCGCGCCCATCCGCGGAAGCGCCTGCGTCCCTTCGCCAGCGGCGCCCTGCCGCTGCGCCACGGGACATGGATGGCGCCGGCCCTGCTCCTGGGGGGCATCGCGATCTCGGTGCTGCTCGGGCCGCTCTTCCTGGCGGTGATGGCGCTCTACTACGTGACGACCACGGCCTATTCGCTCTGGCTCAAGCAGAAGCACGTGATCGACATCTGCACGCTGGCCGCGCTCTACGCGCTCAGGATCATCGCGGGCGGGGTGGCGACGGGGATCGAGCTGTCGGTCTGGCTGCTGGCCTTCTCGATCTTCTTCTTCTTTGCGCTGGCCGCGGTGAAACGCCAGGCCGAGCTGGTCGACGGCCAGGCCACCGGGCGCGAGATGTCGCGCCGTGGCTACGAGGGCGGCGACCTGCCGCTGATCGAGATGATGGCGCTGGCCTCGGGCTATGTCTCGGTGATGGTGATGGCGCTCTACGTCGACTCGCCCGAGGTCCGCGAACTCTATTCGCGGCCCGAGGTGCTGTGGGGCCTCTGCGCAATCCTGCTCTACTGGATCAGCCGCATGGTCTTCATCACGCACCGGGGGCGGATGCATGACGACCCGATCGTCTTTGCCGTGCGCGACCGGCTGACCCAGGTGCTCTTCATCGCGAGCCTCGGCCTTGTCACCGCGGGGAGCCTGCTGTGAGCGCCGATGCCGTCAAAGGGTTCACGCTGGCCTGGCGCTACAGCCTGTTCGCCTCCCTCGCGACGCTCGCGAACCTCGGAGCGCAGAGGCTGGTGATCGACCGGGGCGGCCTTGCCGTGGCGCTGGTCGTCGGGACCGGGGTCGGGCTGGTGGTCAAGTACGCGCTCGACAAGCGCTGGATCTTCCGCGACGGCGAGGGCGGGCTGGCCGCGCACCGGCGCAAGTTCTCGCTCTACACGCTGATGGGGCTCGTCACGACGCTGGTGTTTTGGGGAACCGAGACGCTGTTCTGGGCCGTCTGGGGCACCGATTTCATGCGCGAGGTCGGGGCGGTGATCGGGCTGACGGTGGGCTACATCGTGAAGTTCAACCTCGACAAGCGCTTCGTCTTTGTCCCCGTCCGGGGGCATGCGGCATGACCCGGCTGTCCGGCTGGGGCCGCTACCCGGTGGCCGATTGCACGTTGACCCGCCCGCGGGGCGAGGATGCGGTGCGCGACGCGCTGGGCGCCGGACCGGTGATCGCGCGGGGCAACGGGCGGGCCTATGGCGACGCGGCGCTGCAGCCTCGGGGCACGATCGACATGCGGCGGATGAGCCGGATGCTGGATTTCGACCCTGATACGGGGCGTGTCGAGGTCGAGGCGGGCGTCCTTCTGGGTGACGTCATCCGCGCCTTCCTGCCGCGGGGCTGGTTTCCGGCGGTGACCCCGGGGACCAAGCTGGTGACCATCGGCGGCTGCATTGCGTCCGACGTGCATGGCAAGAACCACCGGGGCGATGGCAGCTTTGCCCGGCACCTCGACTGGATCGACCTGATGGGCGCGGATGGCGAGGTGACCCGCTGCACCCGCCAGTCCAACGGCGACCTGTTCGACTGGACCCCCGGCGCGATGGGGCTGACCGGCGTGGTCCTGCGGGCCGGCTTTCGCCTGCGGCCGGTGGAAAGCGGCTGGATCGCGCAGGAGACGATCCCCGCGGCCAACCTGAAAGAGGCGATGGCGGTGCTCGAAGGCGCCACGTCCACCTACTCTGTCGCCTGGTTCGATTGCCTTGGCCGGGGCGACGACCTGGGCCGTTCGCTGGTCATGCTGGGCGATCACGCGGCGCAGGCGGACCTGCCGTCTGACAAGCGCTACCGCCCGTTCCACGTACCGCCGAAGCGGCGCAAACGAGTGCCGGTGGATGCGCCGGCGATGGCGCTGAACCGCTACACGCTGCGGGCGTTCAACAGTCTCTATCACTGGGCCGGGGCGCGGAAATCGGGCCATGCGCTGGTCGACTGGGACACCTATTTCTACCCGCTCGATGCCGTGCTCGACTGGAACCGGATCTACGGCCGCCGCGGCTTTGCGCAGTACCAGTGCGTCATCCCCCTCGCCGCGGCCGATGCCGGGCTGACCCGGCTGCTCGACACGATCTCGGCCTCGGGGCAGGGGTCGTTCCTGGCGGTTCTGAAACGCCTCGGACCGCAGGGCGGGCCGTTCTCCTTCCCGATGGAGGGCTACACCCTGGCGCTGGATTTCCCGGTCAACGACCGGACGCTCGCACTGCTGAACGACCTCGACGCGATCACGCTCGACCATGGCGGACGGCTCTACCTGACCAAGGACAGCCGGGCCTCGGCGGCGACGATCCGGGCGATGGACGACCGCGCGGCCACGTTCCGCGCCATGCGCGAGGCGCGCGGACTGACGGGGGCCTTTGCCTCGGGACAATCGGAAAGGCTGAACCTGTGACGGAAACGGTACTGATCCTCGGCGGACGCTCTGACATCGGCCTGGCCTGCGCCCACGCCTTCGCGGCCGAAGGGCACCCGGTGCAACTGGCCGCCCGCCGGGCCGATACGCTTGAGGCCGAGCGCCGCGACGTCGCCCTGCGCCACGGCGTCGAGGTGACGCTGCACGAGCTGGACGCGCTGGACCTGGCCGGGCACGAGGCGTTCGCCAGCGGCCTCGACCCGGCGCCCGGCATCGTCGTCTGCGCCATCGGCGCGCTTGGCGAACAGGACCGGGACGAGGCGGACCACGACGCCGCCGCTGCCGTGATGCGCGCGAACTTCGAGGGGCCCGCCACGCTGCTGGCGGTCTTTGCCAACCGGATGGCGGCGCGCGGGGACGGCGTGCTGGTCGGCATCTCCTCGGTCGCGGGCGACCGGGGGCGGGCGACGAACTACATCTACGGATCGGCCAAGGCGGGGTTCACCGCGTACCTTTCGGGGCTGCGGAACCGTCTGGCAAAGCAGGGCGTGCACGTGGTCACGGTCAAGCCGGGATTCGTCGCGACTCGCATGACCGACGGCATGGACCTGCCGGAAAAGCTGACGGCCGAGCCCGAGGCGGTGGCGCAGGCGATCCTCAAGGCGGTGCGCCGTCGCCGAAACGTGATCTACGTGAAACCCGTCTGGTGGCTGGTGATGACGGTGATCGGCGCCATCCCCGAGGGTGTGTTCAAGCGGATGCGCATATAATCGCCGGGTGACGCAGGGGTAGGGAATACCGTACTGTGTTGACTGGAGAGATGAGCGCACCATCTAACTCATCCATTGGACAGCCAGTTTTCAACAGCCAACCCCTTTCCCCGTTACTTTCATGACAAAACCTTTCCCCCAGAGCCCGCGCCCGTCCGGCACCGCGACCGGCGTCATCCCCATAAAACCGGTTGAACGACCGGACGGACGCGGGCTCGACACCGCCATGGACTGCCTCGTTCCCTGCCGCCGGCGCGAGGAAACTCCGCCCGCCGGGGCCGCCCCGGATCCCGGCAAGGACAGCTGACCGGCGGCCCGGACCCGGCGACCGACCAGCGAAACATGGCGGATCCCCTTGATTTCCCCGCCGTGGCCTAGTAGAGACGCGCGCGTCGACAAGGCGTAAACGCCGCGATGGAAGGACTGAGCAGGGGTCGGGACGCACCGGCCCTCTTTCGTTTGCGGAAGCTGAACTGACCAAACCCCAAGACCGGCGGAGACAACCGCACGGCCAGCCAAATCGAAGAAAAGGAACCGATAGGCCACATGGCTAACAACGCATCCATGGAGGAATTCGAAGCCCTCCTTAACGAAAGCTTCGAAATCGACACCCCCGAAGAGGGTTCTGTCGTCAAAGGCAAGGTCATCGCGATCGAAGCGGGCCAAGCCATCATCGACGTGGGCTACAAGATGGAAGGCCGCGTTGATCTGAAAGAATTCGCAAACCCCGGCGAGCAGCCCGACATCACCGTCGGCGACGAGGTCGAAGTCTACCTCCGCGCAGCTGAAAACGCCCGTGGCGAAGCCGTCATCTCGCGCGAGATGGCCCGCCGCGAGGAAGCCTGGGACCGCCTGGAAAAAGCCTACGCAGACGATGCCCGCGTCGAAGGCGCGATCTTCGGCCGCGTCAAGGGCGGCTTCACCGTCGACCTCGGCGGTGCCGTGGCCTTCCTGCCCGGCTCGCAAGTTGACGTGCGCCCCGTGCGCGACGCCGGCCCGCTCATGGGTCTCAAGCAGCCGTTCCAGATCCTCAAGATGGACCGTCGCCGTGGCAACATCGTTGTCTCGCGTCGTGCAATCCTTGAAGAATCGCGTGCCGAACAGCGTGCCGAAGTCATCGCCAACCTGACCGAAGGTCAGACGGTCGAGGGCGTGGTCAAGAACATCACCGAGTACGGCGCATTCGTCGACCTCGGCGGCGTCGATGGCCTGCTGCACGTGACCGACATGGCATGGCGCCGTGTGAACCACCCGTCCGAGATCCTGACGATCGGCGAGACCGTGAAGGTCCAGGTCATCAAGATCAACAAGGACACCCACCGTATCTCCCTCGGCATGAAGCAGCTGCAGGAAGATCCGTGGAACCTGGTGGCCGCCAAGTACCCGCTGGGTTCGGTGCATCCGGGCCGCGTCACGAACATCACCGACTACGGTGCATTCGTGGAGCTGGAGCCGGGCGTCGAAGGCCTGGTCCACGTCTCGGAAATGTCCTGGACCAAGAAGAACGTGCACCCCGGCAAGATCGTTTCGACCTCGCAGGAAGTGGACGTCATGGTGCTCGAGATCGACGCTGCCAAGCGCCGCGTCTCGCTGGGCCTCAAGCAGACCATGCGCAACCCGTGGGAAGTCTTTGCCGAGACGCACCCGGAAGGCACCGTGGTCGAGGGCGAGGTCAAGAACATCACCGAGTTCGGCCTGTTCGTGGGTCTCCCGGGCGAGATCGACGGCATGGTTCACCTTTCGGACCTGTCGTGGGACGAGCGCGGTGAAGACGCCATCCAGAACTACCGCAAGGGCGACATGGTCAAGGCCGTGGTCTCCGAAGTCGACACCGAGAAAGAGCGCATCTCGCTCTCGATCAAGAACGTCGAAGGCGACAAGTTCGCCGACGCCGTTGGCGGCGTGAAGCGTGGTTCGATCATCACCGTCGAAGTGACGGCGATCGAGGACGGCGGCATCGAGGTGGAATACGAAGGCATGAAGTCCTTCATCCGCCGCTCCGACCTGTCGCGTGACCGTTCCGAACAGCGCCCCGAGCGCTTCTCGGTCGGCGATCACGTGGACGTCCGCGTCACCAACGTCGACAGCAAGTCGCACCGCCTGGGTCTGTCGATCAAGGCACGCGAGATCGCCGAAGAGAAAGAGGCCGTCGCACAGTACGGTTCCTCCGACTCGGGCGCGTCGCTGGGCGACATCCTCGGCGCGGCGCTGAAAGGCGACGACGAGTAATCATCGGCCGCAAGGTCGACACGGAAAGGCGGGCCCCCGGGCCCGCCTTTTTGCATGCGCGCTCAGCGTTTTCGCGGACGTCCCGCCGGTGCGGACTTGCCGCGCGCCACCTCGGCCTCCAGGGCGTCGAGGTGCGGCTCCCAGAACCGGCGGAAGTGGTCCAGCCACTGGTCGATTTCGGCGAAGGGGGCGCTGCCGACGCTGTAGATGCGGCGCGCGCCCGCGGGCTCGACGTCGGCAAAGCCGTGGTCGCGCAGGACCTTGAGGTGCTGCGAGGTTGCGGCCGGGGTGATGCCGAACGCCTGCCCGACGGCGGCGGCAACCTCGCTGGCGGTCAGCTGGCCCTCGGCCAGCCGTTCGAGGATGAAGCGGCGGACCGGATCGCCCAGGACGTCGAAGGCGTGCATCAGCCGCCCGGCGCCTGTTCGCCGCGGTAGAAGGCCGCGGTGTTGGCCGCGGCCTGCCGCGCGGCCTCGGGCGCGGCGCCGCCCGCGATGTCGGCGCGCCCCCAGTCCTCGGCCGAGCGGGTGACATAGGCCTTGCCGGCCGCGGAGGCGCCGAAATCGGCCTCGTCAAAGCGCGCCTCGGGATCGGTGAGGTGCAGCGCCAGCCCCAGCAGTCCGAGATCCCAGCCGACACCGACGGCGCCGGGTCCGTACTGGTCCCAGAACGGGTTCACCAGCGCGGTGTGCACCAGAGTGAACCGCGTGCCGTCGCCCTCGGCCTCGAGCGTCAGGTCCACCCACGAGGTGTCGCCGCCGAACTCCCAGGTGACTGACAATCGGTCGGGCGGGTCGCAGGTCAGGATCTCTCCGCCCGCGTTGCCCTTGAGCTGGAAGCGCCCGCCGGGCCTCAGGTCGCCCGCGACCGGCAGGAACCAGCGTTGCAGCCGTTCGGGCCGGGTCAGGGCATCCCAGAGATCGTCGATATCGGTGGCGTAGTCGCGCGTCAGCTGGACGGACTTGGCGGGCTTGCCATCGCGCCGGGTCGCGGTGACGGCGCGGGTGACCGCGCCCAGATGGGGTTCGAAGGGATCGGACATTGGCGCACTCCATGTAAGCCTATCCTTAATTAAGCGCAAACTTAATAAAATGGCAACCACAGCCTGCCGAGCGCGGAAAGCCCGCCCGAATCATGAGGTTGCACGCCGCACTGCGGCATGACGTTAGGGCCGTGTGCTTGGCTTAAATTTTGGCGAAATCTTCGCGAACATCCGCGCATAGGCAGGGAACCAGCCGAATTTTCGACGGTTTACCCGTCACTTACTGTTTCCGGTTCCGGCCAAAAACCATATAGTCATGGTCGGTGGTCAAAAGAATTACAAACGCCCGGGAGGCCTGCTGCGCATGATCCGTTCGGAATTGATTCAGAAGATTGCCGAGGAGAATCCTCATCTCTACCAGCGGGACGTCGAGCGCATCGTGAACACGATCTTCGAGGAGATCATCGAGGCGATGGCGGCGGGCAACCGGGTCGAACTGCGCGGTTTCGGCGCATTCTCGGTCAAGCAGCGGGATGCGAGAACCGGGCGGAACCCCCGCACGGGCGAAGCGGTTGACGTCGAAGAGAAACACGTCCCCTTCTTCAAGACCGGCAAGCTCCTGCGGGACAGACTGAACGGAAAGGCCTGAGCCTATGCGGTTCCTGCGCTATCTCTTCCTCGCCGTCCTGGCGATCGTCTTGGTATCGGTGGCCCTGGCCAACCGCGAGATCGTGACCCTGACCCTGTTCCCGCCGGCGATCGCCGATCTCTGGGGGCGGAACTTCTCGATCAACATGCCGCTCTTCATCGTGATCCTGATCGGGATCGTGTCGGGCCTGCTGATCGGTTTCGTCTGGGAATACTTCCGCGAGCACAAGCATCGCTCCGAGGCGCGCAGGAAGACGCAGGAGAAGAAGCAGCTCGAACGCGAGGTGAAGCGCCTCAAGAACGAGAAGACCCAGGGCCAGGACGAGGTCCTCGCGCTGCTGGAGTAGCGGCGCTTCCCATTTTCCCGGCGATGGCCTAAGCACGGCGCATGGACGCCAGGGTCAAGATCTGCGGGCTCACCCGCGCCGAGGATGTCTCGGCCGCCGTGGCGGCCGGGGTCGCCTACATCGGGTTCAACTTCTTTCCGAAATCGCCGCGCTACGTGACCATCGAGGCCGCCCGCGCGCTGGCCGTCGAGGTGCCGCCGGGCGTGGCCAAGGTCGGCCTGACGGTCGATGCCGACGACGCCACGCTGGACGCGATCACCGGGGCCGTGCCGCTCGACATGCTCCAGCTGCACGGTGAGGAATCGCCCGAACGCGTGGCCGAGGTGCGGGCGCGCTACGGCCTGCCGGTGATCAAGGCCGTCGGCATCGCCGACGCGGCGGATGTCGCCGCGCTTGACGCCTACGGCAAGGTGGCCGACCAGATCCTGGTCGATGCCAAGGCCCCGAAGGATTCGGTCATTCCCGGCGGCAACGGCCTGCCCTTCGAGTGGCGGCTCATCGCCGGGCGGCGCTGGCCGGTGCCGTGGATGCTGGCCGGTGGCCTGACCCCCGACAACGTGGCCGAGGCGATCCTGCGCACCGGTGCCCGGCAGGTCGATACCGCCTCGGGCGTGGAGCGCACGAAGGGCGTCAAGGACGCCGCGCTGATCGAGGCCTTCGTCGCGGCGGCGCACAGGTGAGCGTCACCTTTCGCGAGGCCACCCGCCACGACGTTGCCGCCATCGTCGCGCTGCTGACCGACGACAGCCTCGGTGCCACGCGCGAGGGCGACGACCTCGCCCCCTACCTCGCTGCCTTCGACGCCATGCAGGGCGAAGGGGCGAACACCCTGCTGGTCGGAGAGCTGGGCGGAGAGGTCGTGGCGACCTACCAGCTGACCTTCATCACCGGTCTCTCGCTCAAGGCGGCGCGGCGGGCGCAGGTCGAAAGCGTGCGGGTGTCCGACGCGCTGCGCGGCGGCGGGATCGGCGCGCTGCTGATGGCGGATGCCGAACGCCGCGCCCGCGCGGCCGGCTGCACGCTGATTCAGCTGACGACCAACCGCCAGCGGCTGGACGCGCACCGGTTCTACGACCGGCTGGGTTACGACCCCTCGCACCTCGGGTACAAGAAAACGCTCTGACGGGGCCGCCTAGACCCGGGCGATCCCCATTCGGGACAGGTGCTGATCCACCAGCTCCATCTCGACCGGCTCCAGCCGCTGGTGCCGGGGATAGGCCGGCGCGGCGCGGTCGTCCCGCACGGTGCCCCAGCCGTCGGTCGTGGCAAAGAACCGCTCGACCCCCGCCTCGCCGAACTCCCTCAGGTAGCCCTGCACGCAGACGTCGAGATAGCTCAGCAGCACGGGGCGCGTGGCGTCCGACAGGATGTGCTTGTTCTCGGGGATCCAGTAGATCGCTAGCTCGACCTCGCCGATGTCGTGGGCGACATGACCCGACCCGTCGACCCGGTCGTAAGCCCCCTCGCGCAGGTCAAGCTGCCGCCAGTCGGCGGCGGGCACCGCGGCGACGAGGCCCTCGATCTCGCTGTCGGCATGCGGCACTGCGGTCAGCACCGCGTGATCGCGCCCCTCGATATGCCGCCAGACCCGCCGCCAGCCCCGCGCCAGCGCAGGGCGAGCATCGGGATAGTCGTGCGTCATGCGGTTCACAAGAGAGCCGTAGCCGAAGAAATATGGGTCCATCTAGGTTATTCTTTGATCCAGATCATGTTTTCAGATGCATCTGCCTGTCACCTTTTTGGCACCCATCGGCCATCTGCGGGGAGGCGCCAGGATGCGGATAACCAAGCGAACGAACATCTCGATGCGCGTGCTGATGTACTGCGCCGCGAACGACGGGCGCCTCGTGACCAAAGCGGAAATCGCCGAGCGCTGCAACACGTCGGAAAACCACCTGGCCCAGGTCATCAACCGACTGGGGCAGCTGGGATTCCTGCACACCCAGAGGGGGCGCAACGGCGGGCTGACGCTGGGCCGCGCGGCCGAGGAGATCCGGGCGGGCGAGGTGTTTCGCGCGCTCGAGGCGGACACGCCGGTGGTCGAATGCTTCGCCGGCGACGACAACACCTGCCCGCTGGTCGATGCCTGCCGCCTGCGCCCGGCCATCGCCGAGGCGGTAGAGGCCTTTTATGGCCGCATGGACGCGCTGTCGCTGTGGGACCTCGTCTGCGGCAACGGCGCGCTGATGCAGATCATGGCACCCGAGGTCACCTGCGGGCAGGCCGCTGCGGTTTGACTTGCATCGGCGGCCGCGGCTGGTAATCATCGCCGCATCGGATCGGGAGAACCGGCTTTGCCGGTGCCGAAGGAGCAACCGCCCCGGAAACTCTCAGGCCCACGGGACCGACCGATACAGGAACTCTGGAGAGAGGCGCGCGTGACGCGTCCGCCGAAGGGATAGCGATCTCAGGCGAAGGGACAGAGGGGGCATTGCAGCGTCAGGGATCCGCCCGGCGCGTATGTGATGCCGGACGAGTCGCCTCAGACCGGCAGGGGGAACCGGAGAGACGATGACTGCACTGCTTCAGACGCCGCTGCATGCGCTGCACCTCGAACTTGGTGCCAAGATGGTCGAATTCGCGGGCTACGACATGCCCGTGCAATATCCGGCCGGGGTGATGAAGGAACACCTGCACACGCGTGCAGAGGCCGGCCTCTTCGACGTCAGCCACATGGGCCAGGTGATCCTGCGCGGCGACAGCTACGAGGCCGTGGCGCTGGCGCTCGAGGCGCTGATCCCGGTCAGCATCGCCGACCTCAAGGAAGGCCGCCAGCGCTATGGTTTCTTCACCAACGACACCGGCGGGCTGCTGGACGACCTGATGCTGGCCAACCGGGGTGATCACGTGTTCATGGTGGTCAACGCCGCCTGCAAGCAGGCCGACCTGGCCCACATGGTCGCCCACCTGACAGGCGTCACGATCGAGCCGGTGACCGACCGCGCCCTGATCGCCCTCCAGGGCCCCAAGGCCGAGGCGGCGCTGGCCGCTCTGGCCCCCGAGGTCGCGGCGATGGCGTTCATGGATGTCATCACCACGACGATCCTCGGCACGGCTTGCTGGGTCTCCCGCTCGGGCTACACGGGCGAGGACGGTTACGAAATCTCGGTTCCCGCGACCCACGCAGAGGATCTGGCGCGCGCGCTGCTCGACAACCCGGACGTCCTGCCGATCGGGCTGGGTGCGCGGGACAGCCTTCGGCTCGAGGCCGGGCTCTGCCTCTACGGTCATGACATCGACACCGCGACCAGCCCGGTCGAGGCCGGTCTGACCTGGGCGATCCAGAAGGTCCGCCGGTCGGACGGCGCGCGCGCGGGCGGGTTCCCGGGCGCCGACCGCATCCTGTCGGAAATCCACAACGGGCCCGAACGCAAGCGCGTGGGCCTGCGCCCCGAGGGCCGCGCCCCGATGCGCGAGGGCACCGAGCTCTTTGCCAGCGCCGACGCCGCCGAACCGGTGGGCACTGTCACCTCGGGCGCCTTTGGCCCGACGCTGGGCGGGCCGATGTCGATGGGCTACGTCCCTGCCACGCTGGCCACGCCCGGTACCACGATCTATGGCGAGGTGCGGGGCAAGCGGATGCCCGCGACCGTCACCGCGCTGCCCTTCGTTCCCGCCAACTTCAAACGCTGACACAGCCAGACAGAACGACAGAGAGGACACATGAAATTCACCGAAGAGCATGAATGGCTCCGCCCCGAGGATGACGTCATCGTCGTCGGCATCACCGAACACGCCGCCGAACAACTGGGCGACATCGTCTTTGTCGAACTGCCCGAGGTCGGCACCGAGGTCAGCAAGGACGACGAATGCGTCGTGATCGAATCCGTCAAGGCGGCGTCGGACATCCTCGCCCCGCTCGACGGAGAGATCGTCGAGGTGAACGACGTGCTGGTCGACAACCCGGCCAAGGTGAACGACGACCCGATGGGCGACGCCTGGTTCTTCAAGATCAAGCCGGCCGACCTGTCGCAGATGGACGACTACATGTCCGAAAGCGAATACAAGGACATGATCTCCTGATCCGATGACGGTCCTGCGCATCACCCCCAACCTAGCCTGCGACGACCCCGCGGGGATGGCGGATTTCTACCGCACTCTCTTCGATCTCGACGTGGCGATGGACATGGGCTTCATCGTGACGATGGAGCCGGGGGGCGCGCACCGGCAGTCGCCGCAGCTCTCGGCGCTGACCGAGGGCGGGTCGGGCACGCCCGCGCCCGCCCTGTCGATCGAGGTCGATGACCTCGACCCGGTGATCGCCCGGGCGCGGCTGCGCGGGATCGCCATCGACTACGGCCCGGTCGAGGAGCCATGGGGCGTCCGCCGCCTGTTCGTGCGCGACCCGGCCGGGCACCTGGTGAACGTGCTGCAACACCTGCCGGGGCGCCCGGCATGAGCGTGCCGCACATCGCCCGACGCCACATAGCGGCGTCCCCGGCCGCCTGTTTCGCGGCCTGGGCCGACGCCGAGGCGGTCGCCGTCTGGCTGCCGCCCCACGGCATGCGCGGCCGGATTGAACGGTTTGACCTGCGCGAGGGCGGGGGGTTCCGGCTGATCCTGACCTATGTCGACGGGCCGAATCCCGACGCCAAGAGCACCGCGGACAGCGACGTGGCCGAGGGACGGTTCGTCACCGTCGACGCGCCGCACACCATCGCCTTCGACAGCACCTTCGAAGGCGACGACGAGGATTATGCCGGAACGATGCGCATGACCTGGCGCTTCGACCCGGTGCCGGACGGCGGTACGGTGGCCGAGGTCACCGCCGAGAACGTGCCGCGGGGCATCGACCGCGTCGTCCATGAAACCGCCATCGGCATGTCGCTCGAAAACCTCGAGCGATACCTGCAAGACACCGGCCAGCGCGCGGGCGCGGCCCAAGAGGGGACCCGAGAATGACCTTCACGCCCACCGATTACGAACCCTACGACTTCGCCAACCGCCGCCACATCGGCCCCTCGCCCGAGGAAATGGCCGAGATGCTCAAGGTGGTGGGGGCGGCGAGCCTCGACGCGCTGATCGACGACACGGTGCCCAAGGGGATCCGGCAGGACGACCCGCTCAAATTCGGCGCGCCGCTCAGCGAGCAGGAGCTGCTGGTCAGGATGCGTGCGGTGTCCAAGAAGAACCGGGTCTTCACCTCGCTCATCGGGCAGGGCTACCACGCCACGATCACGCCCCCGGCGATCAAGCGAAACATCTTTGAAAACCCCGCCTGGTACACCGCCTACACGCCCTACCAGCCCGAGATCTCGCAAGGGCGGCTGGAAGCGCTGCTGAACTACCAGACGATGATGGCCGACCTCACCGGGCTGCCGATCGCCAACGCCTCGCTGCTGGACGAGGCCACCGCCGCGGCCGAGGCGATGACCATGGCGCAGCGCGCGGCCAAGTCGAAGTCGATGACCTTCTTCGTGGACGAGGCGCTGCATCCGCAGAACATCGCGGTGATCCGCACCCGGGCGAAACCCTTGGGGATCGAGGTGATCACCGGGCGGCCCTCGGACCTCGACGCCTCGACCGTCTTCGGCGCGATCTTCCAGTATCCCGGCACCAACGGCGTGCTGCGCGACTTCACCCAGCAGATGCAGGCGCTGCACGCGGCCAAGGCGCTTGGCATCGTGATCGCCGATCCGCTGGCGCTCTGCCTGCTGAAGGAACCGGGCGCCATGGGCGCGGACATCGCCGTCGGCTCGACCCAGCGGTTCGGTGTGCCCGTGGGCTACGGCGGCCCGCACGCCGCCTATATGGCCTGCCGGGACGAGCTGAAGCGGTCGATGCCCGGCCGCCTTGTCGGCGTCTCGATCGACGCGCGTGGCAACCGGGCCTACCGGCTTGCGCTGCAGACTCGCGAACAGCACATCCGGCGCGAAAAGGCGACGTCGAACGTCTGCACCGCGCAGGCGCTGCTGGCGGTCATGGCCTCGATGTACGCGGTGTTCCACGGGCCGAAGGGGCTGAAGGGCATCGCGCAGCGGGTGCACGCCCGGACCGTCGACCTGGCCGAGGGGCTGCGCGCCGCCGGCTTCGACGTCTTCCCCAAGAAGGTCTTCGACACCTTCACGGTCGAGGTCGGGCCGTTCCAGCACGCGATCCTGAAATCCGCCCGCGAGGAGGGGATCAACCTGCGCCAGGTCGGCGAGACCCGGATCGGCATCACGCTGGACGAATGCACCACCCCCGCGGTGATCGAATCCGTCTGGCGCGCCTTCGGCGTCGCCAACCGGACCGCGGCCGAGGCGCCCGCCTATGACCTGCCGGACGCGCTGGTCCGCACCTCGCCCTACCTGACGCACGAGATCTTTCACATGAACCGGGCCGAGACCGAGATGATGCGCTACATGCGCCGCCTCGCGGACCGGGACCTCGCGCTCGATCGTGCGATGATCCCGCTCGGTTCCTGCACGATGAAGCTGAACGCCGCGGCCGAGATGATCCCGGTGAGCTGGGACGAATTCGCCTCGCTCCACCCCTTCGTGCCCGCCGACCAGGCCGAGGGCTATGCCGAGCTGATCGACGACCTCTCGGCCAAGCTCTGCGACGTGACGGGCTATGCCGCCTTCTCGATGCAGCCGAACTCGGGCGCGCAGGGGAATACGCGGGGCTGCTGACCATCGCCGCCTACCACGAGGCCAAGGGCGAAGGGCACCGCAACGTCTGCCTGATCCCGATGTCGGCGCATGGCACCAACCCCGCCTCGGCCCAGATGGTGGGCTGGAAGGTCGTGCCGGTGGCCTCGAAGGACAACGGCGACATCGACCTCGATGATTTCCGCGCCAAGGCCGAGGCGCACAAGGATGCGCTGGCCGGCTGCATGATCACCTATCCCTCGACCCACGGCGTGTTCGAGGAGACGGTGCGCGAGGTCTGCAAGATCACGCACGACCACGGCGGCCAGGTCTACATCGACGGCGCCAACATGAACGCCATGGTGGGCCTCGCCCGGCCTGGCGACTTGGGCGGCGACGTCAGCCACCTGAACCTGCACAAGACCTTCTGCATCCCGCATGGCGGCGGCGGCCCCGGCATGGGCCCGATCGGCGTACAGGCGCATCTTGTCCCGCACCTGCCGGGCCATCCGCATTTCGGCACCGAAGGCGCGGTGTCCGCCGCGCCCTACGGCTCGCCCTCGATCCTGCCGATCTCCTGGGCCTATTGCCTGATGATGGGGGGCGCGGGGCTGACGCAGGCGACGCGGGTCGCGATCCTGAACGCCAATTACATCGTGAAGCGGCTCGAGGGCGCCTTCGACGTGCTCTACCGCGGCCCGACCGGCCGGGTGGCGCATGAATGCATCCTCGACACTCGGCCCTTCACCGAGGCGGGGGTGACCGTGGACGACATCGCCAAGCGGCTGGTCGATTGCGGCTTCCATGCGCCGACCATGTCCTTCCCGGTCGCGGGCACGCTGATGGTCGAGCCGACGGAGAGCGAGACCAAGGCCGAGCTCGACCGCTTCTGCGACGCGATGCTGGCGATCCGGGCCGAGATCAAGGATATCGAGGACGGGAAGATCGAGGCCGACGCCTCCCCGCTCAAGTTCGCGCCACACACGGTCGAGGACCTGGTGGGCGACTGGGACCGCGCCTACTCCCGCGAACAGGGCTGCTTCCCGCCGGGCGCCTTCCGGGTCGACAAGTACTGGCCGCCGGTCAACCGCGTCGACAACGCCTGGGGCGACCGCAACCTGACCTGCACCTGCCCGCCGATGAGCGATTACGCCGAAGCGGCGGAGTGAACGGCCGCGGGGCGATCTTGGGAGGTTGCCCCGCCACCCGCGCGCCGTGCCCCTATTCGCGCGACCGCAGCACCTGTGCCGGGCGCGCCCTGAGCGGGGCCCAGGCAAAGGCCAGCCCGGCGACAAGGTTGGCGATCAGGCCGCCCGCCACGATGGCGAGCGCCGATGGCCAGATCACCGCGAACTCCGTCTCCATCACGAAGTGGCAGACCGCCCATCCCCCGGCGATCCCGGCGGCGAGCGCGACCACGCCCGCCCCCGCGCCCAGAAGCGCGGAGCGGAGCGCGAGGCTCGACAGGATGCGCTGGCGGGTGGCACCGAGCGTCTTGAGGATCGCCGCCTCGTGCACCCGTGCGCTTTCCCCGAAAGGGCCGCGCCGATCAGGACGAGGAAGCCGGTCAGCAGCGTCGCCGCGGCGCCGTAGGATGTGGCGGTGGCGATCCCGCCGAGCAGGCCGCTGACCCGTTCGATCGCCTCGCCCACACTGATCGCGGTCACGTTCGGAAAGGCGTTCGAGACGTCGCGCAGGATCGGCGCCTCGGCCGTGTCCTCGGCATAGACGGTGGCGATGAAGGTGTGCGGCGCGGCCTCGACGGCGGCGGCGTTCAGCACGGTGACAAAACCCATCCCGGCGGTCGAGAAATCGACCTCGCGGAAGCTGGTGATCGTGGCGGTGATGTCGCGGCCGAGGATGTTGAGCGTGATCGTGTCGCCCAGCTTCAGCCCCATCTCTTGCGCTTCCTCGGCGGAAAAGCTCATCTGCGGCGGGCCGTCGTAGCCTTCGCCCCACCAGTCGCCGGCGGTGATCTTGGTGCCCTTGGGCAGGGCGTCGGCATAGCTGATGCCACGGTCGCCCCGCACCACCCAGTGATCGCCTGCCACCTCGCTTGCCGGGCGGTCGTTGATCCGGGTGATGACGCCGCGCAGCATGGGAGCGCTGTCGATCCGGCTGACCGCCGGGTCGCCGTCCAGCCGGTCGAGGAAGGCGGGCATCTGGTCGCGCTGGATGTCGACGAAGAAGAACGAGGGCGCGCGTTCCGGCAGGTCGCGCGAGATCGCGGCGCGCAGGTTGCCGTCGATCTGCCCGACGGCCGCCAGCACCGACAGGCCCAGCCCCAGCGACAGGACCACCGCCACCGCGTCGGTGCGGGGGCCCCCGATGGCGGCCAGCGCCCAGCGGAGCGGCGGGCGGCCGCGGGCCGTCGTGCGGAAGCGGCGGGCCAGCGCCCGGATGCCGAGGGCGGCGAGGGCAAGGACGACAAGGGCAAAGGCGATGCCGCCCGCGGTCCAGAGCGTCAGTTCGAGGTTGCCCGAGAAGAGCGCCGCGGCGCCGACCAACAGCGCGGTCAGGCCTGCCGTGGCGACGAGGTAGCGGGCGGGGGCAGCGCCCGGCCGCCTTCCATCGCGTCGCGGAAGAGGGTGGCGGCCCGCACTTCACCCGCGCGCGAGAGCGGCCAGAGGGTGAAGACCAGCGCGGTCAGGACGCCGTAGACCGCCGCCTCGGCCAGCGGCTCGGCATAGAGGCCAAAGACCGCGGGGACGGGCAGTGCGCCCGAGATCAGCGGCGCGAGCAGCAGCGGCGTCACCGCCCCGAGCGCCAGGCCGATGACGATGCCGACGAGGGCCAGCGCGCCGATCTGAAGGAAGTAGGTGGCAAAGATGGTGCCGCGTTCCGCGCCCAAGGTGCGGAGTGTGGCGATCACGCTTGTCTTGTCGGCCAGGTATCCGCGGACCGATGCGGCCACGCCCACGCCCCCGACCGCGAGGCCGGAGAGGCCCACGAGGATCAGGAAGGCCCCCAGCCGTTCGACGAATTCGCGCAGGCCCGGGGCGCCGTTCCGGCTGTCGCGCCAGCGCGCGCCGCTGTCGCGAAAGAGGTCCTCGGCCTCGGCCTCGAGCGCGGCGAGGTCGCTGCCCTCGGGCAGGGTGAGGCGATAGTCGCTGTCGAAGAGCGTGCCGGGCTCCAGCAGGCCGGAGCCTGCCAGGTCATTGCGCAGCACGATTGTCCGCGGGCCGAGCGAGAAGCCCCCGGCACCGGCGTCGGGTTCGTGCTCAAGCCGGGCCATGACGACGAAGTCCCGGGTGCCGAGGCGCACGGTGTCGCCGACGTCGATTCCCAGCCGGTCGACCAGCAGCGGGGCCATCACCGCGCCCGGCAGGCCATCCCGCCCGGCAAAGGCGGTGTCGAGCGGCATCTCGGGGTCGAGCCGGACAGCGCCGACCAGCGGGTAGGCGTCATCGACCGCCTTCACCTGCGTCAGGCCGCGTTCCGCCGTGGGGCCGTCGCCTGCCACCGCCATGGACCGGAAATCCGCGGTTTCCGACACGGCGAGCGCGGCGTCCTCCATCCAGGCGAGTTCATCCGCGTCTGCGAAGCGGTAGGTAAAGGTCATCTCGGCATCGCCGCCGAGGATCGCGGCACCTTCCTGCGCCAGCCCGGCCTCGATCGCGGACCGGACAGAGCCGACCCCGGCGATAGCGGCGACACCGAGGGCGAGGCAGGCGATCAGGATGCGGAAGCCGCGGACACCGCCGCGCAGTTCCCGCCCGGCGAAGCGGGCCGCGGTCGACAGGCTCATTCCGCCGCCTCGCGGGCCGCGTCTTCGAGCCGGCCGTCGCGCAGGCGGATCACCCGGTCGCAGCGGCGGGCCAGTTCGGCGGCGTGGGTCACGAGGATCAGCGTCGCGCCGTGGCGGTCGCGCAGGCCGAACAGCAGGTCGATGATATGCGCGCCGTTCGATTCGTCGAGATTGCCGGTGGGTTCGTCCGCCAGCAGGATTTCCGGCCGGGTGACCGAGGCGCGGGCCAGCGCCACGCGCTGCTGTTCGCCGCCCGACATCTGGCTGGGGTAATGCCCCTTGCGATGCGACAGGCCGACCGCCTCAAGCTCGGCCTCGGCGCGGACAAAGGCGTCCTTGGCGCCCGCCAGTTCGAGGGGCGTGGCGACGTTTTCCAGGGCGGTCATCGTCGGAATCAGGTGGAAGGACTGGAACACCACCCCCATATGATCCCTGCGGAACCGCGCGAGCGCGTCTTCGTCCATCGCGGTCAGGTCCTGTCCCAGCGACGTGATCTGCCCGCCGGTGGCGCGTTCGAGCCCGCCCATCAGCATGAGGAGCGACGACTTGCCCGATCCAGACGGACCCACCAGCCCCAGCGTTTCCCCCGGTTGACCGTCAGCGTGATGCCGTGGAGGATATCCACCCGCCCGGCATTGCCATCGAGGGCCAGTCGGGCATCGGTCAGCGACAGGACGGGGTCGGTCATGCAGAAAGCCTTTCGGATGGGACGTTCAGTGTCATATGGGCGGCAAGCGCTGGCCCGCAAGGCATTGGCGGCAATGCTTCTTGTTCTTCCGGTGGCGACACAGGCCGAGGAGATGCAGATCCTGGCCCTGGGCGACAGCCTGACCGCGGGCTACGGCCTGCCGGCCGAGGACGGGTTCGTGCCGCAGCTGCAGGCCTGGCTGGAGGAGCGCGGGGTCGAGGTGACGATCCAGAACGGCGGCGTGTCCGGCGACACCACGGCGGGCGGACGGGCCCGGATCGAATGGTCGCTGGCCCCCGAGGTCGACGCGATGATCGTGACGCTGGGCGGCAATGACATCCTGCGCGGGATCGACCCGCTGGTGGCGCGCGACAATCTCGACGCGATCCTCGACATCGCCGACCAGCGCGGGCTGCCGGTGCTGCTGGTGGGGCTCTACGCCTCGCAGAACTTCGGCGCGGACTACAAGGCGATGTTCGACGCGATCTATCCCAAGCTGGCCGAGGAACACGGCACGCTGCTCGAGCCGAATTTCTTCCAGGGGCTGGGCGACGGCGTCGATCCGGCGGCCTACCGGCGGTTCATGCAGGCCGACGGCATCCACCCGAACGCCGAGGGCGTGCAGCGTATCGTCGCGCGGATCGGCCCGAGAGTCGAAGAGTTGATGCAACAGGTCGAGGCGCAGTAGCGCTGCGGATCAGCCCGGCAGGCCGAAGTAGCGGCGGATGTCGTCCCAGAGGGTCGGCGCGGTGACAAAGAGGATGTGCCCCTGGCCGGGGTAGACCTTGATCCCCTCGGCACCGATCCGGGCGGCGAACCGCTGGGTTTCGGCCAGCGGAAAGACGGTGTCCTCTTCTCCGTGGAAGAACGCAATGCGGGCATGGGCCAGCGCCGGGTCCTTGCGCGGCAGGGTCCATGTCATCAGGTCGGCGGTGTGCGCCATGGTCATCCGCGGCCCGGGCGTCAGCAGGTTGCCGCGCTGCTGTTCGGCCAGCTCCTTGCTGTGCTCGGCCTCTTTCCGGTCGCCGAAGTGCTTTCGGCCATAGAGCAGGGTGCGATAGTTTTCGAGCCAGGCGTCCTCCATCGAGCTGCCGTGCGCGCGGATCAGCGCGGTAAGCACGTCGAAGAACCCGTCGATCGAGGCATTGATCCCCGAGGGGAAGGGCCCGGCCGACGAGACGAGCGCGACGCTGACCTGCTGGCTCTGCAGGTGGCGGGCGGCCTCGATCGCGACGGGGCCGCCGGTGGAAAAGCCGATCAGGTAGACCTCTTTCACCTCGAGCCGGTCCATCGCCTCGGCGATCAGCTCTCCGGCGCGCGAGATGTCGAGCCGGTGGTCGAGCTTGAGCCCGTCGAGCCCGGGAAAGCGGTAGGCCATGACCGAGCCGTCGCCGACGTTCCAGTCGAGCACCGGTTCGTACATCCCGACCGAGGCCATGGCACCGGGGATCACCACCACGGCGCGTTTCATGCCGGGATGCGCCTTGCCGTCGTGCACGATGGGCATGACATCGGCGTCCTGCGCCGTCGGAAGCGCCGAACAGGCCGCCAGCAGCGTCAGCGCGCAGAGGGTCAGGAGGCGGCGGAGAAGGTCGGTCATCGCGGCAAGATAATGCGGCGGCGCCTTGCCGGGTCAAGCCATCTTGACGCAGCTGCGTTGCGTCGCGCGCGGGACTGTCTATATCCAACCCGATCTTTTGCGGAGGGCCGGGAATGGCGGGTCGGAAACTGGTGTGCCTCGAATGCGGGCAGGTGAATCGGGTGCCCGAGGACAGGCTGGGCGGGGCGCCGAAATGCGGCACCTGCGGTGCGGCGCTATTGCCGGGCAAGCCGGTCGAGGTGGACGCCCAGACCTATGCCAAGGCCGCGCGCACCGACGAGGTGCCGCTGGTCGTCGATTTCTGGGCCCCGTGGTGCGGGCCGTGCCGGGCGATGGCGCCGCAGTTCGCCGCCGCCGCGCAGGCGATGCAGGGACGGGCGCGGTTCGCCAAGCTGAACACCGAGGATCATCCCGAACCGGGCGCGCGCGCCGGAATCCGGGGGATTCCTACGATGGTCATTCACCGCGGCGGGCGCGAGGTCGCGCGCGTGTCGGGCGCGCGCGCCTCGTCGCAGATCGTCGATTGGGTGCGGGGGCAGACCGCAGAAAAGGCCTGAAACAGGGTCTATCTACGGCGCGCCGCGACAAGGGGGGTGACAAAGTCCGTCGCCACCTTCACCGGCAGTTCCCAGGCATCCGGCGCGTTGTAGTTGCCGGCAAAGACCACGAGGACGAGGTTCTCGGCGGCGTTCACCGACAGCCGCTGGCCACCGTTGCCGAAGCCCGCGACCCAGTTCGGCGCGATGTACCACTGGTAGCCGTAGTCAAGCTCTCCGAGCGACAGCTGCGGGGTCAGGCATTCCTCGATCCAGCCTTCGGGCACCACCTGCAGGTCGCCGGCAATGCCATTGGCCAGGACCAACTCGCCGATCCGGGCAAGGTCGCGGGCGGTCAGGCGCAGGCCCGAGGCCGCGGCATGCACCCCGTCGGCGCCCTGCGCCCAGTGCCAGCTGGTGATCCCGAGCGGGGCAAAGAGATGCTGGCGGGCAAAGGCCGCGATGGTCTGGCCGCTGCCCTTTTCGATCAGCCGTGCCAGGAGGGCGGTCGCCCCGCCGCAGTAGTGCCAGCGTTGCCCCGGCGGTTCGATCACCGGCCGCGACAGGACATAGCGATAGCGGTCCTCGGCCAGTTCCATGGCGATTTCGCTATTGTTCGGGTCTGAATAGGGCAAATCCTCATTCCACTCGATCCCCATCGACATGGTGAGGAGGTGCTGCACGGTGATCGCCTGCCGGTCCGGATCCTCAGCAAGGTCGGCGTATTCCGGAAAGAGCGGGTAAAGCGGCGCCTCGGGCGGCGGGACGTGGTCGTGATCCATGGCGATGCCGTAGAGCAGGCCCACGACGCTCTTGGAGACGGAGCGGAGGTCGTGCAGCGTGTCCGGCCCCGGATTGCTGCGGTCGACCGGCGGGCCCCAGGCTTCGTCCGCGCCGGGGAAATGCACCTCGGCCTCGACTTGGCCATCGATGAGGAGCAGGACGGAATGCAGGCCCGCCAGCTCTCCGGCGGCGAAGGCCGCGCGCAATTCCTCTTCCATCCTCGTCCTCGCTTCCGGGCCCCGCGGCCACAGAGCACCACGGCATGCGCGGGCAGGGCAAGCGGGCATGAAAAAACGGGCGGTCCCTTGCCGAGACCGCCCGTTCCTGTCCCTCGAACGCGACTGTCGCGTCAGAGCACCGTGACCCTGGTGCCGATCGGCACGCGATTATAGAGGTCGATCACGTTTTCATTGAGCATCCGGAAGCAGCCCGACGACGCGCGGCGGCCGATGCTGGCCGGTTCGGTCGTGCCGTGGATGCGGATGTAGGTGTCCTTGCCCCCGTCGAAGAGGTACATCGCCCGCGCGCCGAGCGGGTTGCCGGGGCCGCCGGGCATCCGTTCCTCGTTGCCCTTGTACTTGCCGTAGGTCGACGGGTTGCCGTCGATCATCTCGTCGGTGGGGCGCCAGGTCGGCCATTCCACCTTGCGGCGGATGGTGGCTGTGCCTTTCCAGCCCCAGCCGGGTTTCGCCACC
The DNA here is from genome assembly GCF_042188925.1 of Pseudooceanicola sp. LIPI14-2-Ac024. GTDB lineage: Bacteria > Pseudomonadota > Alphaproteobacteria > Rhodobacterales > Rhodobacteraceae > Pseudooceanicola. The sequence continues at coordinate 2,462,906 of NZ_CP170102.1, read as the reverse complement.
GCGATGCCGTAGCGCAGCGCACGGCCGGGGGCGGTGACGTAGTAGAGGAAATACGCATCGGGCACGATCACGATCTCGCCGGTCTGGTAGCGCGGGGAAATCGCCACCTCCTGCTTGGCGAGGACCGAGGTGGCGGCCTGCTGGGCAGACGCTGGCAGCGGCAGGGCGAGCGCGGTGGCGCCTGCGGCGGCTTGCGTCAGAAAGGTGCGGCGGGTGGTCATTGGGGGCAGCTCCAATAATTTCGTCAATATCGGTGGGTGTCAGAATACGCCAAAGATACCATGAGTGCCCGAGGGTCGAATCCCGGACGGTGCCGAACTGTGGCCCGGATGCCGCGCCTTTCACCCCATTGTGATGGATTTGCCGCAGGCTTGGCCCGGATCAGGCCCAGATCCCCTCGATCTCGGCCCTCAGCCAGGCGCGGAACCGGACGAACTGCGGGATCGATTCCGCCCGTTCGGGGTAGATCAGCGTGTAGGACTGGCCCGAATCCATCTCGCGGTCCGAGGCGCGGATCAGCCGGCCCTGGCGCAGCGGGTCGCGGGCCAGGATCTCGGGCACCAGCCCGACGCCGAGCCCGGCGATCGCGGCATCGATCACCATGTCGAAATGGTCGAACCGCGCCCCGCGCAGGATGCGGCGGCTGTCGAGGCTCGCGTGGCGGAACCAGTCCAGCCAGAGCGTCGGCCGCGTGGTCTGCTGCAGGAGCGGCAGGCCCAGCAGGTCACTGTCCGAGAGGGCGCGGTGGCCGGTGAGCGCGGGGGAGGCGACGGCGACGAGGGATTCGTCGAGCAGGTGCAGGTGATGCGCCGCGCCGCTGCGGTGCTGCGTCCGCTGGATGGCGAGGTCGAAGGGCTCGGCGGCGAAGTCCACCGGGTCGAGCCGGGCGGCGACATCGACCGTTGTTCCCGGTGCCGCCGAGAGGAAGCCCGAGAGCCGCGGGATGAGCCACGACCGCCCGAAGCTGGGCAGCACCGCCATGCGCAGGACGGTCGATTGCCCGCCGAAGGCCATGACCCCGACGGCGGCGGCGTTCAGTTCCGCCAGCAGGCCCTGCGCTTTTGGCAGGAAGGCGCGGCCGGCATCCGACAGGTCCATCCGCTGCCGCGCCCGGACGAAGAGCGCGACGCCCAGCCGGTCCTCGAGCGAGCGGACCGAGCGGCTGACCGCGGTCTGACTGAGATTCACCCGCCGGGCGGCCAGGTGCGTGGTGCCCGAGCGGGCCAATTCGCAAAAGGCTTCAAGTTCGCGGATCGTCGGTATGAAACTTTCGGGCATGACTGCGCCAGTTGATGCGTTTTTCGCATCATGTATCACGCCATTCGCGTTAGCAACCGCCGGCCCGAGGCCTTAAGATGCGCCGCAAAGGCAACGGGGCCGCCCCGGCCCGAAAGGAGGAGCCATGAACGTTCAAGACCGTCCGATCATCAAGGACAAGGACCGCCCGAACATGTCCGGTTTCGCGTGGGAGGATCCCTTCCTGCTCGACGACCAGCTGGACGAAGACGAGCGGATGATCCGCGATTCGGCCTATGCCTTCTGCCAGGAAAAGCTGATGCCACGGGTCGAGAAGATGTACATGGAAGAGGGTGTCGACCCCTCGATCTTTGCCGAGATGGGCGAACAGGGCATCCTGGGCGTGACCGTGCCCGAGCAGTACGGCGGGATCGGCGCGAACTATGTCTCCTACGGCCTCGTCGCGCGGGAAGTGGAGCGGGTCGATTCCGGCTTCCGCTCGATGTGCTCGGTGCAGTCCTCGCTCGTGATGTACCCGATCTATGCCTACGGTTCGGAAGAGCAGCGGATGAAGTACCTGCCGAAACTGGCGAGCGGTGAATGGATCGGCTGCTTTGGCCTGACCGAGCCCGACGCCGGGTCCGACCCGGCCGGCATGAAGACCCGCGCCAAGAAGACCGACGGCGGCTACGTGCTGAACGGGTCCAAGATGTGGATCTCGAACGCGCCGATCGCCGATGTCTTCGTGGTCTGGGCCAAGTCCGACGCCCATGACGGCGCGATCCGGGGCTTTGTTCTGGAAAAGGGCATGAAGGGGCTGAGCGCGCCGAAGGTCGGCGGCAAGCTGTCGCTGCGCGCCTCGATCACCGGGGAAATCGTGCTGGAGAACGTCGAGGTCGGCGAAGAGGCCCTGCTGCCGCATGTCTCGGGCCTCAAGGGTCCGTTCGGTTGCCTCAACCGCGCGCGCTACGGCATCGGCTGGGGCGTGATGGGCGCAGCCGAGGATTGCTGGTTCCAGGCGCGATCCTACGGGCTCGACCGCCAGCAGTTCGGCAAGCCGCTGGCCGGCACGCAGCTCTACCAGAAGAAGCTGGCTGACATGCAGACCGAGATCGCGCTTGGCCTGCAGGCGGCGCTGCGGGTCGGGCGGCTGTTCGACCAGGCCAAGGCCTCGCCCGAGATGGTGTCGATCATCAAGCGCAACAACTGCGGCAAGGCGCTGGACATCGCGCGGATCGCCCGCGACATGCACGGCGGCAACGGCATCCAGATCGGCTACAAGGTGATGCGCCACGCGGCGAACCTCGAGACGGTGAACACCTACGAGGGCACCCACGACGTGCACGCCCTGATCCTGGGCCGCGCCCAGACCGGGCTGCAGGCCTTCGTCTGAGCGTGACATGATGGCGCCTGCGCCTTGCGCAGGCACGCGAAGCTTTGCCGCGCCCATCCGGGCGCGGCGTTTTTTCTTTGGGGCCGCGGAGTGCCCGGATTACGATCGTCGCGCCGGGATTGAGTGCGGGAGCCTCCGGCGGGAGTTTATCTGGCAAGATGAAGCCGGGGGGCGGGATGCTGAGCCACGTGACGATTGCGGTTAGCGACGTGATGGCGGCGCTGGCGTTCTGGGAGCCGCTGATGGAGCGGATGGGCTATCCCCGCAGCTACTGGAACCCGGAGGCGCCCGCCGCCTCGTTCCGCGATCCGGATCAGTCCCGGCCGCTCTTCTTCCTCGTCCGGCCGTTCGAGGGAGAGCCCGTGCCGGGCAACGGGCCGATGGTGGCGTTCCTGGCGAAGGATCGCGCCACCGTGGACGCGGTGCATGCGATGGCGCTGGCGGCGGGGGCGACGGACGAGGGGGCGCCGCGGCTCAGGGCGTATTACCACCCGTCCTATTACGGCGCCTATTTCCGCGACCCCGACGGCAACAAGATCTGCGTGGTCTGCCACACACCCGCCTGATCAGTCGGCCTGCAGGAAGGTCACGTGGGTGTCGCCGTAGGCGCGGCTGTCGATCAGGGTGAAGCCCGGCGGGGCTGCCTGCGCCTCGCGTTCTTCCCAGACCACCAGCGCCTCGGGCGCGATCCAGCCGCCCTGGAGGGCGTTGGCCAGCACCGGGGCGCCGAGGTTGCGGCCATAGGGCGGGTCGAGGAAGACAAGCGTCGCGGGCGGGTCGTCGTTCACCGGAAGGCGGCGGGCGTCGCGGTGCATCAGCCGGGCGCGCGGCGCGGCGCCGAGGGCGGCGACGTTCTGCTTGATCAGCTGCGTGGCGACGCGGCCATCGTCGACGAAGGTCGCGAACTCTGCCCCGCGCGATAGCGCCTCGAGCCCGAGGGCACCGGTGCCGGCAAAGAGGTCGAGGACCCGCGCCTCGGTCAGCGGGTCGCCGTAGCGGCCCCCGGCGAGCGCCGAGAACAGGCTTTCGCGCACGCGGTCGGTGGTGGGGCGGAGGTGGGCGCCCGCGTCGCCCTTGCCGAGCGCCGCGAGGGGACGGCCGCGCCACTCGCCTGCGATGATCCTCATGCTGTCAGCAACGCCTTCAGCGCGGTGGCGGGATCGGCGACCTGGTCGGCGGCAGGGCTGCGCCCGGCCTCGATCAGGCGTTTCCCGGTCATGTAGGCGCGCGGGTCATTCATCGCGTCGACCGCCAGCAGGGTGTCGCCGCAGTAGTACCAGAACGAGACCGCCGCGCCCTCGCCCGGGCGGGTCACGACGCGGTCGTAGCCGGTGTTCAGGCCCGCGATCTGCAGCTTAACGTCGTACTGGTCAGACCAGAACCACGGTTTCGGGACGTAATCGGCTTCGGCGCCCATCATGTTGTCGGCCACCGCCTCGGCCTGGTCGATGGCGTTCTGCACGGATTCGAGACGGATCCGCTGACCGCGATAGGGCAGGGAGGCGCAATCGCCCGCGGCCCAGATCGCCGGGTCCGAGGTCTGGCCGCGCAGGTCGGTGGCGATGCCGTTGTCGAGGGTCAGGCCCGCGGCCTCGGCCAGCTCGGTCGCGGGGGCGATGCCGATCCCGGCAATGGCCACGTCGCAGGCGACTTCGCGCCCGTCGGCCAGCAGCGCGCCGGTGACGTGCTCTTCTCCGAGAAGGCGGGTCAGGCCGGTGTTCTCGATGATCCCGACCCCGTGGGCACGGTGCAGGTCGCGGAACCAGGCGGCGGTTTCGGGGGCGGCGACGCGGCCGAGGATGCGGGCTGCGGCCTCGATCAGGGTCACCTTCATGCCCGACTTCGCGGCGACCGCCGCCGCCTCGAGCCCGATGTAGCCGCCGCCCACCACCAGCAGGCTGTTGCCGGGGCGCAAGTAGGGCCGCATCTCGTCTGCATCGGCGAGCGTGCGCATGGCGAGCACGCCGGGCAGGTCGCCGCCGATCGCCTCGGGCAGGCGGCGGGGGTGCGACCCGGTGGTCAGGGCGAGGCGGTCGTAGGCCAGGGTCTCGCCATCGGACAGCGTCACGGTCCGCGCGGCGCGGTCGATGCCGGTGACGCGGGCGCCGGTGCGCAGGGTGATGTCGTGGTCGGCATAGAAGCTTTCGGGGCGCAGGAAGAGGCGCGGCTGCTCCATCTCGCCCAGCAGGTAGGCCTTGGAGAGCGGCGGGCGCTGGTAGGGCGGCACCAATTCCTCGCCGATCAGGGTGATCGGCCCCTCTTCGCCCCTGGTCCGCAGCCGGGCGACCAACGCCGCTCCCGCCTGTCCGGCCCCGATCACGATCGTATGCGCCATTGCGCCCCTCCGATGCTCTGGCTGTTCCTGCGGCAGACCCTATAACGTGGGAGAGGGAAACCACAACGCGCAGACAGGACAGGAGGACAACACGATGACCATTTCCAAGGGTGACAAACTGCCGGACGCCACGCTGATCGCCACCGCGGGGGACAAGCCCGAAGCGGTGCAGATGGCCGACAAGGTCAAGGGCCGCAAGGTCGTGATCTTTGGCCTGCCGGCTGCCTTCAGCGGCACCTGCACCACGGCCCATGTGCCGAGCTTCCTCAAGAACCGCGAGGCGCTGGACGCCAAGGGCGTGGACGAGGTGATCTGCGTCTCGGTCAACGACTACTTCGCGATGAAGGCCTGGGACAAGGAAATGGGCGCAAGCGCGGGCGGCATCACCATGCTGGCCGACGGCATGGCCGAGTTCACCAAGGCCATCGGCATGGACTTCACCGCGCCGCCGGTCGGCTTCGTGGACCGCTCCAAGCGCTACACCATGCTGGTCGAGGACGGCGTGGTGACCGAGCTGAACCAGGAAGAGACGCCGGGCACCTGCACCATCTCGGCCGCGGAATCGCTGCTCGACATGATGTGATCGCCTGAACGGGACGACCCCGGACATGCGGACGCCGCGCCCGGAGGGGCGCGGCGTTTCGAATTCGGGCGGCCCGGGTCAGCCGAGGCTGGCGGGCGTGATCTCTCCGTTCGCGACCTGCACGCGGCGGGTGGGAAACGGGATCTCGACCCCGCCGGCATCCAGCGCCTCCTTCACCTGCCGCTTCATGTCGGCCTGGAAGGCAAAGAAATCCGCCGCGTCGCACCAGACCCGGACCAGGAAATCGACCGAGAAATCGCCCAGGTTGTTGACCTGAATGAACGGCGCCGGGTCGGCCTTGGCGCGGGGGTCGGCCATGATCGTGTCGCGGATGATGCCCTCGGCCTGCTTCAGGTCAGCGTCGTAGCTGACCCCGAAGGTCCATTCGGCGCGGCGCGCCTTGTTGGTCGAGTAGTTGACGATGGTGTTGCCCCAGACCTGGGCGTTCGGGATGATCACCTGCACGTTGGACATGTTCGCCAGCTCGGTGAAGTTCAGCGTGATGTCCTTGATCGTGCCCATCTGGCCCGCGACCTCGACGAAGTCGCCATTCTTGATCGGGCGGAAGAAGATGATCATCACCCCGGCCGCGATGTTCGACAGGGTGCCCTGCAGGGCCAGACCGATGGCAAGACCCGCGGCACCGATGATCGCGACGATGCTGGTGGTCTGCACGCCGAAGGTGTTCAGCACGAAGAGGCAGGCAAAGCCGATGATGATGTACTTGACGATCGAGCCGAGGAAATTGAACAGCGTTTCGTCCAGCTGGGCATGGCGTTTCGACAGGTTGGTGATCCGCCGGTTGGCCCAGCCGGCCAGGAAGAAGCCGATCAGCAGGATCAGGATGGCGGCCAGCACGTTGCCGACGATCCCGGCCAGGAAATCGAGTGTCAGCAGGTCGCCCAGCGAATTGCCGTTGTACACCTCTTGGTTCAGGAATTCGTCCATCAATCCTCTCTCAGTTGGTCCATCTTGCGGGCAAGCTTGGCATCCAGCGCCGACAGGCCGTCGACGTCATGGGTGGTCAGCCGCACCTTCACACGGTTGTAGCTGTTGGACCAGTCCGGGTGGTGGTCCCACTTCTCGGCCCAGAGCGCGGCGCGCGTCATCCAGGCAAAGGCTTCGGTGAAGTCCTTGAATTCGTAAGTCTTCTCGATCGCATCCGCGGCCGTGTCGACCGCCCAGCCATTGGCGGTGAGCGGGTCGATCAACGACTTTCGCGCGGTGTCCGACAGTCGTTCGGTCAATCTTGTTCCTCCCTCTGCTCTTTCCGGAACGGGCCGTAGGCGGTGAGGACCTCGATGTCCTCCTCGACGGCGCGACGTTCCTGCTCCAGGAACTGTTCGACCGCGCGGGCAAAGCCCCGATCGCCGATCCAGTGCAGCGAATGGCATTCCGACGGCAGGTAGCCGCGGGCCAGCTTGTGCTCTCCCTGCGCGCCGGCCTCGACCCGGGACAGCCCGTGGTCGATGGCATGGTCGATGGCGCGATAATAGCACGCTTCGAAGTGCAGGCAGTCGTGATGTTCGACGCAGCCCCAGTAGCGGCCGTAGAGCACCTCGCGCCCGATCATGTTCAGCGCGCCCGCCACGTCGCGGCCGTCGCGGGTGCACATGATCAGCAGGATGTCGTCGCGCAGGGTGTCCTGCGCGATGTCAAAGAAGGCACGGGTCAGGTAGGGCGTGCCCCATTTCCGGCTGCCGGTGTCCTGGTAGAAGCGCCAGAAGGCGTCCCAGTGATGCGGTTCGATCTGGTCGCCGGTCAGGCTGCGGATCTCGCCGCCGAAGGCATTGGCGCGTTCGCGTTCCTTGCGGATCGTCTTGCGCTTGCGGGACGACAGGTCGGCGAGGAAGGCGTCGAAATCGGCGTAGCCGCGATTTTCCCAGTGGTATTGCTGGGTCACGCGGCGCATGAGGCCGATCCGTTCGCCGGCAATCGCCTCGGCCTCGGTGCAGAAGGTGGCGTGCAGCGACGACAGGCCGTTGTCGGCGGCCAGTTTCACCGCGCCCTGCAGAAGGGCCGAAAGGCCCGCGACCTCGTCGCCCGGCCGGGTCAGGAAGCGGCGGCCGGTTGCCGGGGTGAAAGGCACGGCAACCTGCAGTTTCGGATAGTACTGCCCGCCCGCGTTCTCGTAGGCATGCGCCCAGGAGAAGTCGAAGATGTATTCGCCCTGGCTGTGGGACTTCACGTAGAGCGGCGCGGCGGCGATCAGGTCTCCGTTGCGCCGGGCGGCAAGGTAGCGGGGATCCCAGCCGGTGCCGCGCCCGACCGATCCGCTGTCCTCCAACGCCTTGAGGAACCGGTGCGTGGTGAACGGATCGAGGGGCCGTCCGCCGTCGGCGGTTTCCGGACAGGCACAGGCATCCCACTCCGCCGCCGGGATCTCCGTCAGCGAGGGCAGGACCTGGATCTCGATCAGATCATCCATATCCATAGGCATCGTCCCTTATCTGGCACGCGGCCCTGCGGGATCAAGACACCGGGGCGGGGATCGCGGCGGCGTATCCTTCAAAGGTCACGTTCTGGGCAAACTTGCGCGCCTTGGCCTCGGCCTCGGGGCTGCGGATCGTCCAGCAGAGCACGTGGGTCCCCCTGGCGCGCAGTTCGGCCACGCGGGGCCGCGACAGGTCGCGCGCCTCGTGGCTGATGAAGCTGGCGCGCGCGGCCTGGATGTCCGGGATCTCGCGCAGGCGCTTGCGGGTGGGGCCGGGGATCAGCGGCCAGTCCTGCGGCCTGTATGCCGAGGTGACGATGCCGCGCGGCACCTCTGGCGCGAAGCCCGAGAGCACCCGGACCGAATGCGGGTTGAACGACATGAAGGCCAGCGGCCCGTCATAGCCTTTCACATCGCCTGCCGCCGCCTCTTCGAGGATGCCGATGCCGGGGCCCAGCTGGCCGTCCTGGTCCTTGATCTCGACCAGCAGCGGCACGCGGCCGGCGACAAGGTCCAGCACCTCGGCAAAGGTCGGGATGCCGGTCTGGCCGCCCTTGAGACGGATCGCGCCAAGATCGGCGGCGGTCCGGTCGCGGACCCGGCCCCGTTCGGCGGTCAGCCGCTTGAGGTCGTAGTCGTGGAACACCATCGCCCGCCGGTCGGCCGAAAGCTGCAGGTCGATCTCGATCCCGTAGCCCGCGTCGATGGCCGCCTCGATCGCCTCGCGCGAATTCTCGGGGCGACCGTCGGCGATGTCGTGCAGGGCCCGATGCGCGATCGGGGCCTGCAGGAAGGCCGCGGGCAGGGGCGGCGTCTTTGTCATTCCGCGATCTGGAATATGCCCTCGATCTCGACCGCGACGCCGAACGGGAGCGCGCCGGCCGAAACGGCGGACCGTGCGTGCCGACCGATGTCGCCAAGCGCCTCGACCAGGAAGTCGGACGCGCCGTTGATCACCTTGGGCTGGTCGCCGAACTCGGGGGTGGAGTTCACGAAGCCGGTCAGCTTCACCACCCGCTTGAGTTTTGACAGGTCGCCGCCGCAGGCCGCCTTGACCTGGCTGAGCAACGACAGGGCACAGGTCCGCGCGGCGGCGGCGCCTTCGTCGACGCTCAGGTCGGCGCCGACCTTGCCGGTGATCATCTTGCCGTCCTTCATCGAGATCTGGCCCGAGACGTAGAGCGTGTCGCCGACCTTGACGAAGGGCACGTAGTTCGCGGCGGGCGCGTTGGCCTCGGGCAGGGTGATGCCCATTTCGGACAGGCGGGTTTCGACGGGGTTCGACATGGGGGCCTCCGGGCTTGCAATTTGACCCGGACGCTAGACGCCACGCGGCGGATTGCAACCGCAAAAGCCGCCATGCGTCAGCTTTCGCGCAGGCTGCGCCTGAGCGCATCGGCCAGTGGCGCCGCGAGGTAGGAGAGTGGACTGCGCGTGCCGGTGGCGATGAAGGCCTCGACCGGCATGCCCGGGCGCAGGGCGGCCGCTGCGTCCGGCGACGGGGCGTTGAGGGTCGGCACGATCTCGACCCGGAAGAAGCTGCGCCCGGCCTCGTCGGAGAAGGCATCGGCCGAGACCTTGGTGACGACGCCCGACAGCCCGCCGGCCCCGCGCCCGGCGGCGGTGCGGTGCAGGGTGACGGGCTGGCCGGGGTGGACATGGTCGATGGCGGCGGGCGGCACCCGCGCGGTCACGATCAGCGGGCGGTCGCGGGGAACAAGCAGCATCAGTGTCTCGGCCGGGCGGATCACGGCGCCGGGGCCGTGCACCTGCAGGGCATGGACAACTCCCGCGACCGGCGCGCGAACCTCGGCGCGCCCGATGCGATCGCGCAGCGCCCGGCGGCGTTCGGCCAGTTCCAGCACCCGCGGCTGCACCCCTCGCAGCGCAGTTTCCGCGGCCTCGCGCCGGGCCGTGTCGAGGCGGAGCAGGGCAAGGTCGATGGCGCCCTGCCGGGTTTCGGCCCGGGCACGGTCGGCGGCGAGTTCGCCGTCCGATCCGGCCAGGCGGGCGGCTTCGCGCTCCAGCGCCAGCACCCGCGCGGCCTGTGCCAGCCCGCGGTCGAGCAGGGCCTGCTGCGCCGCGCGTTCGCGGGCGATCAGCGCGGCCTGGGTGACGACGGCGCGGCGCAGCGCCTCGATCCCCGCGACCTCGGCCGCGATCTGGCGGCGCTGCAGGCGGAGCTGCGCCGCCTCGCGCGCGTGGCCGTCGCGCCGGGTGGCAAAGAGGCGGCGCTGCCCGTCGAGCAGCGCGGCGACCTGCAGGTCCCGCGCGGCGGCGGCAGCGAGAACAGGGTCGAACACGGGGCTTTCGGCATCGTCCCGCTCTGCCTCCAGCCGGGCGCGTTCGGCCAGCGCGTCCCACAGGTGCGCCTCGACGATGGCGTGTTCGGTCCGTGCCGCATCCGCATCGAGGCGGAGGAGCACCTGCCCCGCGCGGACGGCATCGCCCTCGGCCACGGCGAGGGCGGTGACGCGGCCGCCGTCGGGATGCTGCACCTCCTGCCGGTTGCGGGCAACCTCGACCCGTCCGGGCGCGACCACGGCGCCGGTGAGCGACGACAATGCGGCCCAGGCGCCGAAGCCGCCGACCAGGAGCGCCAGCGCCAAGACGCCCGACAGGACCGCGCTGCGGGCCGAAGGGGCGGTCATGCGTCCTGCCCCCGGACCGCTGCCTGCAGGATCTGGCGATGGTTGACGACATGGCCGCGCAGCACCGCCTCGGCCGGGCCGAAGGCCGTGGCGGTGCCGTTGTCGAGCCGCAGCAACAGGTCGCATTCGCGGATCGCGGCCGGGCGTTGCGCGGTGATCAGCGCCACGCCGCCCCGCGCCTTGTGCGCCCGGATCGCGTGGTTCAGCGCCGCGCTGCCCTCGGCGTCGAGGCTGGCGTTCGCTTCGTCGAGGATCAGCAGCACCGGATCACCGAAGAGTGCCCGCGCCAGGCCGATGCGCTGGATCTGGCCGCCGGACAGCGGGGCGCCTTCGGCGGTGAGCGGCGTGTCGTAGCCGCCCGGCAGGGCCAGGATCATCGCGTGCGCCCCGGCCGCCCGTGCGGCGGCGATCACCGCGCCCGGGTCGGGGTCGGCCTGCATCCGGGCGATGTTCTGCGCCAGCGTGCCGGAAAAGAGCGCGACCCGCTGCGGCAGGTAGCCGACATGGCGGCCCCAGTCCGCCGCGCCGAACTGGACCCGGGTGGCGCCGCCAAGACGGACCATACCGGCGGATAGGGTGCCAGCACCCGAAATCGCCCGGCACAGGGTCGATTTCCCGCTTCCTGACGGCCCGATAATGCCGAGCGCCTGGCCCGGCTGCAGGGCAAACGACACCCCGTCGAGCAGCGCCTGACCGCCAAGCGGCCGGTCGGCACGGAGGCCCGTGACCGACAGGTGCCCCGTGGGTCGGGGCAGGGCCATCGGCGGCGGCGCCTCGGGCGCCTCGGACAAGAGCCGGGACAGGCCGCGCCACCCGGCGGCGGCATCCTGTGCCAGTGGCCACTGCGCGATCGCCTGTTCGACGGGCGCGAGTGCCCGGCCGAGCAGCACCGAACAGGCGATCATTACCCCCGGCGACAGCGCCCCGCGCAGGACCAGCAAGGCGCCCAATCCGATCATCGCCGATTGCAGGATCAGCCGCGTGGTGCGGGTCACCGCCGCGATCCCGCCGGAGCAGTCGCTGCCGTGGCGGCGTGCCGACCCCGCCTCGTCCAGCGCCGCAAGCCAGCGGTCACAGGCGGCATCCTGCATCCCCATGGCGCGGACCAGCGGCGCGGCCTCGAGGACTTCGGCCGCGCGGGCGTCGGCGCGCCTGGTGGCCTGCAGCAGCGCGGCGTGCGGGGCGCGGGTGACATGGCGGTGCAGGACGGCCAGCAGGATCAGCAGCGCGGCGCCCGCCAGGGCCAGAGCCCCCAGCCACGGATGCAGCATCACGATCAGGACCAGGAACAGAGGTGTCCACGGCAGGTCGATCAGCGCCAGCGGCGCGGCCGAGGCCAGGAAGCGTGCGATGGCGTCGAGGTCGCGCAGGCCCTCGCCGCCCGGGCCTTCCCGCGCGAGGGCCGCGCCAAAGGTCCGGCGTGCCAGCCGGGCCTGCACCTGCGCGCCGACGCGGGCGAGGATGCGGGCGCGGGCGTGATCGAGCATGCCCATCACGGCAAAGAGGAAGACGGCGATCAGCGACAGCGCCACCAGCGTCTCGACCGAGCCCGAGACCAGCACCCGGTCATAGACCTGCAGCATGTAGAGCGGTCCGGTCAGCAGCAGCAGGTTCGCGGCCAGCCCGAAGACCGCGACGGCACAGAACAGGGGGCGGGCAGGGCGCAGAGCGGCGCGCAATTCGGCATGGCCCGCGGTGTCGTAAGCGTCACTTCGCCCCATAGCGTGCCCCGTCGCCTTGCAACCCGGTCACCTGACGTGAATATATGGGTTGTATTGTTCGCCACGGCGCGCCGCCCCGGTGAAGTCGCGACGCTCTGCCAAAGGCGGCGGATGGGTCGTGGCGGGTCTGAAGCGCACACATTGGAAGCCCGAAAGGTCCTCTCTTGCCGAGCCCCAGCTCCCTCCTTCGCCCCGGTACGGTATCGCGGATTCTGATTATCGCGGGATTAACCGCCGCCCTCGCCGCCTGTTCGGGCGATGTCGATCCCGCCCCCGGCACCATCAACGACCCCTACGAGGCGGTGAACCGCCGTATTCTCGAGGGCACCAAGCGCACCGATACGGCTCTGCTGCGCCCGGTCTCGGTCGCCTATGCCGACACGGTGCCGCCGGCGATGCAGGAAAGCATCGGCAGTTTCCGGACCAACTTTTCGACGCCCGGCTACGTCGTGAACGACGTCCTGCAGATGAATGCCGAGGACGCGGCGGTGAACACCTTCCGCTTCGCGCTGAACTCCACGGTCGGCCTGCTCGGGCTGGTGGACGTGGCGGCGATGATGGGCGTCCCCGCGCGTGAGACCGATTTCGGCGAGACCCTGCATTTCTGGCGCTTTGCCGAGGGGGCCTATGTCCAGCTGCCGGTCCTCGGCCCCAGCACAGAACGCGACGTGGCCGGCAAGGTCGGCGACCTCTTCCTCAACCCGCTGGGGTATGTCATCCCCGCGCCGGAACGCTATGCCGGCACCGCGTCCGGCGTGCTGGACCGGGTCGGCAAGCGCGGCCGCTATGCCGAGACCGTCGACAGCGTGCTCTACGGCAGCGCCGATCCCTATGCGCAGCTGCGCAACACCTACCTGCAACAGCGCCGTTACCAGCTGAGTGGCGGCGCGTCGGGGGCGTCCGACGCCTACGACGATCCCTACGGAGCAAGCGACGCCTATGCCGACCCCTACGACGATCCCTATGCGGAATAGACCGACCCGTCGCGCCATCGTGCTGGGCCTGGCCGGGATCGGCTTTGCGGCCGGGTTCGCGCGCCCGCTCTTCGCGCTGAGCGATCAGTCGGCCCGCGCCACGGTCGAAAAGCTGGTCGGCGACATCAACGCGGTCATCGCCTCGGGCAAGTCCGAGGCGGCGATGATCAAGGATTTCGAGAACATCTTTGCCCGCTACGCCGACGTGAACATCATCGCGCGCTCGGTCCTCGGGCCGGATGCGCGCCGGTTCAGCGAGGCCGAGCTGAATGCCTACACGCAGGCCTTCCGCGGCTACATCGGCCGCAAGTACGGCAAGCGGTTCCGCGAGTTCATCGGCGGCAAGATCGAGCTGACCGGCGTGCAGCCGGTCAAGACCTGGCACGAGGTGTCGGGCATGGCGATCCTGAAGAACGAGGCGCCGTTCGAGGTGCGGTTCTTCGTGTCGGACCGGTCGGGCAAGCCGCTGTTCTTCGACATGTTCATCGAGGGCGTGTCGATGCGCCTGTCCGAGCGGACCGAGATTGGCGCCATGCTGGATCAGAACGGCGGCGACATCCGCAGGCTCACCGCGGCGCTGCAACGCGCCGGCTGAGGCACCTGCGACGGGGCGGGGCAAACCCCGCCCAACGTCGCGAGCGAGGGTGATCCCACCGTGGGGTGGGGTTCCACCCCACCCCGGACACAATGGCGATCAATACAGCCCGAACAGGTTCTTCAGCGCCCGTTCGATCGGGTTGTCGTTCTGGCGCGCCGCGGTCGGCGCCTGGGTGCCGGGCATCGGCTGGGCTGGCGTGGGTTCCAGCACCGGCAGCGGATGACGCTCCAGCCCGTCGTGGACGCGCAGCATCGTCTCGCGCCAGATCTCGGCCGGCAGGCCCGCGCCGGTGACGCCGGTGAGCGGCGTGTTGTCGTCGTATCCCATCCAGACCCCGGCAACGTAATCGGCCGAGAAGCCGACGAACCACGCGTCCCGCGCGGCCTGGGTCGTGCCGGTCTTGCCCGCGACCTCGAGCCCGTCGATTCGCGCCCGGTGGCCGGTGCCGCCGTCGACGACCTGTTTCATCATCCAGGTCAGTTCGCGCGCGGCGGGTTCGGTGATGACCCGTTCGCCGATGCCGGTGTCGACCTCCATCAGCGGTTCGGTTTCGCCCTGCAGCGTCAGCGTGGTCAGCCCGTAGGGCGTTACCGAGGAGCCGCCGTTGAGGATGCCGGCATAGGCGCCGACCATCTCGATCAGCGTGCTTTCGGACACGCCGAGCGCCAGCGCCGGACCCTGTGCAAGGTCGCTGTCGATGCCGAAATCGCTGGCGATGCGGCGGACGTTGTCGAGGCCGACGGCCTCGGCCACGCGCACGGCGGGGATGTTGAGGGAGTTGCGCAGCGCATCGGTCAGCGTGACCGTGCCGCGGAACTTGTGGTCGTAGTTGTCGGGGCTCCAGGGGCCGGAGCCGGGAATGTTGATGGTGAGCGGCGTGTCCTCGACCGTGGCCAGCGGCGAATGCCCGAGGTCGAGCGCGGCGGCGTAGACGAAGGGCTTGAACGACGACCCGGTCTGCCGCAGCGCCTGGGTCGCGCGGTTGAACGCGCCCGAGACCTTGGTCTTGCGGCCGCCGACCATGCCGCGCACGGCGCCGTCCGAGCTCATCACCACGATGGCGGCCTGCACCTTTGAGCCGTCCTTGAGCTTTTCCTCGAAGACCGACTTCATCGCGTCCTCGGCCGCCTTCTGGATTCGCTGGTCGAGGGTGGTCGCGATGATCACGTCCTCGGTCGTCTTGCGGGTCAGGAATTCCGGGCCGGACGCCATCACCCAGTCGGCAAAGTAGCCGCCGGCCTGTTCCTGCGCGGCCTGGCTGAGGCCGGCGGGATTGGCGCGGGCGGCGTCCGCCTCGGCGGTCGAGATGTAGTCCTGCTCTTCCATCAGGCCGATGATGATGTTGGCGCGGTTGCGCGAGCGTTCGAGGTTGTTGGTGGGCGCGTAGCGAGTCGGGGCGACCAGCAGGCCGGCGAGCATCGCCGCCTCGGCCGGGTTCACGTTGGCCGCCGACTTGCCGAAGTAGCGCTGGCTGGCGGCCTCGAAGCCGCGGGTGCCTTCGCCGAGGTAGGCGCGGTTCATGTAGATCGCGAGGATTTCGTCCTTGGAGTACTTCATCTCCATGCCGACGGCAAAGACGGCCTCTTTCGCCTTGCGCCACAGGGTGGTGCGGCGGCAGTCGGCCTCGTAGTCGGCCTCGGTCTTCCACACGGCCGGGTCGTAGGGCACGCCGAGGCACAGCAGCTTGGCGGTCTGCTGCGTGATGGTCGAGCCGCCGTGGCCCTGCAGCGGGCCGCGGCCTTCGCGCAGGTTGATGGCGATGGCGCTGGCGATGCCGCGCGGCGAGACGCCGAAGTGGGAATAGAAGCGCTTGTCCTCGGTCGCGACGATGGCGTTCTTGAGGTTGGGCGACACCGACTGTGCCGTCACGACGCCGCCGAACTGGTCGCCGCGCCAGGCAAAGACCTTGCCGTCGCGGTCGAGCATCGTGACAGAGCCGCGGGCGCGGCCGTCCAGCATGTCGTCCACCGGGGGCAGGGTCGCGGCGACATAGGCGGACAGGCCCAGAATGATCAGGACGGTGATCGCGCCCATGCGCCAGGTGAAGCCCCAGAGCACGCGCCAGATCCAGTAGGCCATGCCGAGAAAGGCCGCGACGATCACGTTGCGCTTGCGCTGCGGCTTGCGCCGGGCCGTCGACTTGCGCGCGGTCGTCGTCCGGCCGCCCTTGCCGGAGCCACCGGATTTCGGTTTCTTCGCGCTCGCCGCGGTCTTGCCCGATTTCGTCGGATACCGCCGGTCCGCGACCAGCGGTCTGCCTTTTTTGCTGTCACTCATGCTGCTCTGCCCGGCATTTTTCGTTGCCGGCCATACTACAGCGGAGCGGGGTCCTTGTAGAGGCCGAAGCAGGGTGTCACGGGTTTTTCATATGCACAATTTTTATGCAACTTTTGCATAGCGCCTAATTGTTGGGCGCAATTTCGTGAAATGCCTGCGGTTTGTGCCCTCCAACCTTCCGACTCCACCGGACCGGCGGCTTATCTGCCACTGCGAACGGCGGGGAGCGCCCGCGACTAGGAAGGGGATCACAGTGAAACTCATCATTGCAACGATCAAACCGTTCAAGCTGGAGGAGGTCCGCGAAGCGCTGACCGAAATCGGCGTGCGCGGCATGATGGTGACTGAAATCAAGGGCTTCGGCTCTCAATCCGGGCATACGGAGATCTATCGCGGCGCAGAGTACGCCGTGAACTTCGTGCCCAAGATCAAGCTTGAAATCGCGGTGAGCGCGGCCATGGCCGACCAGGTCGTCGAGACCATCACCGCCACCGCCAAGACCGGCAAGATCGGCGACGGCAAGATCTTCGTTCTCGACATCTCGCAAGCCGTCCGGGTCCGGACCGGCGAGACGAACGAAGACGCACTGTGATCGCACGGACAGGGGAATGAAACAGATGCAAACCAAAACCTGGATGAAACTGGGCCTCGCGGCCGCGCTGGTCGCGGCGCCGAGCCTGGGCCTGGCCCAAGAGGCGGCTGCCGAGGCACCCGACGCGGGCGCCGTGTCCGAGCAGACCGTCTTTATCCTGAACTCGCTGCTGTTCCTGATCGGCGGCTTCCTGGTGTTCTTCATGGCCGCCGGCTTTGCCATGCTCGAAGCGGGCCTCGTCCGCTCCAAGAACGTGGCCATGCAGTTGACCAAGAACGTCGCGCTCTTCGGCCTGGCGTCGATCTTCTACTACCTGATCGGCTACAACCTGATGTACCCGCTCGGCACCTGGTCGATCGACGGCATCCTGTCGGGCGTCTGGGGCCCCGGTGTCCTCGAAGCGGTCGGTGTCGCACCGGCTGATGCGGACGACCTGGCCTATGCCGCCACCGGTTCGGACTTCTTCTTCCAGCTGATGTTCTGCGCCGCCACCGCCTCGATCGTGTCGGGCACCCTGGCCGAGCGCATCAAGCTGTGGCCGTTCCTCGTCTTCACCATCATCCTGACCGCGGTCATCTACCCGCTGCAGGCGTCGTGGAAATGGGGCGGCGGCTTCCTGGACGAAGCGGGCTTCCTCGACTTCGCCGGTTCGACCGTCGTGCACTCGGTCGGTGGCTGGGCCGCTCTGACCGGCGCCATCATCCTCGGGCCGCGCATCGGCCGCTACGTGGATGGCCGCGTCGTGCCGTTCCCGGGTTCCAACCTGACCCTGGCGACCCTCGGGACGTTCATCCTGTGGCTCGGCTGGTTCGGCTTCAACGGCGGCTCGCAGCTGGCCATGGGTTCGGTGGGTGACGTGGCCGACGTGTCGCGGATCTTCTCGAACACCAACACGGCGGCTGCCGGCGGTGCCATCGCAGCGCTGATCCTGACGCAGATCCTCTACAAGAAACCGGATCTCACCATGGTGCTGAACGGCGCCCTGGCCGGCCTGGTGTCGATCACCGCGGAACCGCTGACCCCGTCGCTGGGCGCAGCCACCATCATCGGCATGATCGGCGGCGTCCTGGTCGTCCTCGCGGTCCCGATGCTCGACAAGCTGAAGATCGACGACGTGGTCGGCGCGATCCCGGTCCACCTGATCTGCGGCATCTGGGGCACCATCGCCGTGGTCTTCACCAACGCGGACGCTTCGCTGGGTGCGCAGCTCTACGGCATCATCGTGGTCGGCATCTTCGTTGTCGTCTCCTCGGCCGTGGTTTGGTTCATCCTGAAGGCCATCATGGGCCTGCGGGTCAGCGAGGAAGACGAGATCATGGGTCTCGACATGGCCGAGCTGGGCATGGAGGCCTACCCGGAATTTGCAAAGGGCTGATACCTCCTTCCAATCAGTCCTGTAACACTGGCCCGGGCGTTCGCGCCCGGGCTTTTTCGTGTCCACCTAGCTGCCCCTGGCCCGCGGTGCGTGCCAGCCGCGCTGCACGCTGACGACACGGACCACGACCGTCAGCGCGATGCCGGCAAGCGCCAGCGCCAGCTCGTTGCCGCCAAGCTCCACCCCGATGGCGAAGAGCCCCGCGCCCAGCAGGGCGGCCAGGGCATAGACATCCTCGCGCAGCACGCGCGGCACCTCGGCCACCAGGATGTCGCGCAGGGCGCCGCCGCCAACCGCGCTGAGCACGCCGATCAGCATCGCGGCCAGGGGTGTCAGATCGTAGGTCAGCGCCTTGGCGCAGCCCGTGATCGCAAAGAGGCCAAGGCCCGCGGCGTCCAGCACCATCACCGGCTTGCCCAGCCGTTCGATCAGCGGGTGGACAAAGAACACGACGACCCCGCCGGCCAGCGCGGCGAGGATGTAGCGCGTGTCGCGGATCGCCGCCGGCGGCGTGTCGCCCAGCAGGACGTCGCGCAGGATGCCGCCGGCGATCCCGACCGCGGCGGCCAGCACCAGTACCCCGAAGATGTCGAGCTGTCGGCGCACCGCCAGCATCGCGCCGCTGAGCGCAAAGACGAATGTTCCGGCAAGGTCGAAGGCATCGGTGAAGAGAAGGGGCGGCATCGAGAAACCTTTCGGCTGTCTGGGGTCGGGCAGGGGGCAGAGTAGCCGGACGCCGCGCCGCCGGGAATGGCGCGGTCGACCGCGAGGACCCGGCTGTGGCATGATCGGGCAGGCCGGGGAGGACGGATCATGCAGAAGGTGACGGGAATCGGCGGGGTGTTCTTTCGCGCACGCGACCCCGAGGGGCTGGCGGCCTGGTATCGCGATCACCTCGGCATAGACCCGATTTCCGAGGCGCTCTGGCAGCAGCAGGCGGGCGGCACGGTCTTTGCCCCGTTCCCGGCCGACACCGACTATTTCAGCCGCGACAGCCAGCAATGGATGATCAATTTCCGCGTCGCCGACCTGGACGCGATGCTGGCCCAGTTGACTGCCGCGGGCATCACCGCCGAAACCCGCGCCGACTGGGACACGCCCGAGACCGGCCGCTTCGCCCGGATTCACGACCCCGAGGGCAACCCGATCGAGCTCTGGCAGCCGCCCGGTTGACGACCGGCGCGCGCCTGCGCGGCAGCGGTGCGGCACGCGTGCCACCCGGCGCGGCGACGGACCTGCATTTCGTTGCGGCGGGTCGGGCGCGGGTCTAGGATTCCCTGAAACAGACCGAGGGACAGTTCATGTACGATTTCGCCGCCATCGGCGCCTGGCTGGAGTTTGCCGTGCGCTGGACCCACGTGATCACCGCGATCGCCTGGATCGGCTCTTCGTTCTACTTCATCGCCCTCGACCTCGGGCTGCACCGCGACCGCAACCTGCCCTCGGGGGCGGATGGCGACGAATGGCAGGTGCACGGCGGCGGGTTCTACCACATCCAGAAATACCTGGTCGCGCCGGACAAGATGCCCGACGACCTCGTCTGGTTCAAATGGGAGAGCTATTCGACCTGGCTCTCGGGCTTTGCGCTGCTGTTCCTGGTCTACTACCTCGGAGCCGAGTTCTACCTGATCGACCCGGCGGTCATGGACCTCAACATCTGGCAGGCGATCGGCATCTCGGCGGGGTCACTGGTGCTGGGCTGGCTGGCCTATGACTGGATCTGCAAGTCGAAGTTCGGCGACGACAACACCCGGCTGATGATCGCGCTCTACGTCATCCTCGTGGGGCTGGCGTGGTTCTACACCCATGTCTTCTCGGGTCGGGCGGCGATGCTGCACCTCGGTGCCTTCACGGCGACGATCATGACGGCGAACGTCTTTTTCGTGATCATGCCGAACCAGCGGATCGTGGTGGCGGACCTCAAGGCGGGGCGCATCCCGGATGCCAAGTACGGCAAGATCGCCAAGCAGCGGTCGACCCACAACAACTACCTGACCCTGCCCGTCATCTTCATGATGCTGTCGAACCACTACCCGCTGGCCTTTGCCACGGAGTACACCTGGATCATTGCCAGCCTGGTGTTCCTGATGGGTGTGACGATCCGGCATTTCTTCAACTCGATGCACGCGCGCAAGGGCACGCCCTACTGGACCTGGGCGGTGACGGCGGTGATCTTCATCGTGATCATGTGGCTGTCGACCGCGCCGATGTTCATGGGCGACGAGCCCGAGGAGGCGACCGGGCCCGCCCTGCGCTTTGCCGAGGCCGAGGGGTTCGACGAGGTGCATGACATCGTGCTGGGCCGCTGCTCCATGTGCCACGCGGCGGAACCGGCGTGGGAGGGGCTGCTCTGGCCGCCCAAGGGCGTGCGGCTCGAGACCGAGGCCCAGATCGCCAAGGCAGCGCGCGAGATCTACCTGCAGGCCGGGATCAGCCATGCCATGCCGCCCGCGAACCTGTCGTTCATCGAGGACGCGGAGCGGGCCAAGATCGTCGCCTGGTACGAAGGCGCCCTGTAGGGCGGGGTTTCACCCCCACCATTGCCGTAGAACATAAAAAGAACATTGCGCCCGTCCACGCGTTCCTTCATCCTTGAACTCCACGTTCCAGAATCAACCCGCCCATGCTAGGTCTGGTAGGATGAACAGCCCGACCCGCAACATAAGCGCCGACCGCCCGCAAATCCGCCAGCTCGACGAGGCGGCGATCAACCGGATCGCGGCGGGCGAGGTGGTGGAACGCCCCGCGTCTGCCGTGAAGGAACTGGTCGAGAACGCCATCGACGCGGGCGCGCGCCGGATCACGGTGACCATCGCCGACGGCGGCAAGACCCTGATCCGCGTGGCCGACGACGGCTGCGGCATCCCGGCCAGTGACCTGCCGCTGGCGCTGGCCCGGCACGCGACGTCGAAGATCGACGGCTCGGACCTCCTCGACATCCACACCTTTGGCTTCCGGGGCGAGGCGCTGCCGTCGCTGGGCGCGGTCGGACGGCTCAGGATCACCTCGCGCGTGGCGGGCGAGGACGCGGCCGAGATCAGCGTCACCGGCGGGCGGATGTCCGAGGTGAAGCCGGCGGCGCTTGGTCCCGGCACCACGGTCGAGCTGCGCGATCTCTTCTTTGCAACGCCCGCCCGGCTCAAGTTCCTGCGCACCGACCGGGCCGAGGCGCAGGCGGTGACCGACACGATCCGCCGGCTGGCGATGACCGAACCCTTCGTGACCTTCGTGCTGAAACAGGCCCGCGACGGCGACGATCGCGAGGTCTTTCGCGCCGACGCCGAACAGGGCGACCTGTTCGAGGCGCTGTCGGCCCGGCTCTCCTCGGTCCTTGGCCGCGACTTCATCCAGAACGCGATTCCCGTCGAGGCGGAGCGCGAGGGGCTGCACATGACCGGCTTCGCGGGCCTGCCGACCTATTCGCGCGGCGCGGCGGTGGCCCAGTACCTTTTCGTCAACGGACGCCCGGTGCGGGACCGGATGCTGACCGGGTCGCTCCGCGCGGCCTACACCGACCTGCTCAGCCGCGACCGCCACCCGGCGGCGGCGCTGTTCCTCAACTGTGATCCGCACCTGGTCGACGTGAACGTGCACCCGGCAAAGTCCGAGGTGCGGTTCCGCGATCCCGGCGCGGCGCGGGGGCTGATCGTCTCGGGCCTGCGGCACGCGCTGGCCGAGAACGGGCACCGGACCTCCTCGACCGTGTCGGGCGCGACGCTGGGGGCCTTCACGTCGGAACCGGCGCAGCCGCGCGTCTACCAGATGGACCGGCCGTCGCGCGGCGCGATCTCGACCGCCTACACCGCGCAGGCGCCGGCCTTCCGCGAGGCCCCGGCGGTTTTTGAAAGCTTCGACGCCGCCCCGACCGCCCGCGTCGATCATGCGCCCGAACCCGTGGCCGAGGTGCCGCTGGAATCGCATCCGCTGGGGGCGGCACGGGGGCAGGTGCACGAGAACTACATCATCGCCCAGACCGAACGCGGCATGGTCATCGTCGACCAGCACGCCGCGCATGAACGGCTGGTCTATGAAAAGCTCAAGCGCCAGATGGAGCAGACCGGCGTTGCCGCGCAGGCCCTGCTGATCCCCGAGATCGTGGAGCTGTCCTCGGGCGACCGGGCGCTGCTGCTCGACCATGCCGACGCGCTGTCGCGCTTCGGCCTGACGCTGGAACCCTTCGGGGGCAACGCCGTGGCGGTGCGCGAGACGCCTGCGATCCTGGGCGAGGTGAACGCCGAGGCGATGCTGCGCGATATCCTCGACGAGCTGGACGACGAGGGCGACAGCGGCACGCTCAAGGCGCAGGTGGACGCGATCCTCAGCCGGATGGCCTGCCACGGCTCGATCCGCTCGGGCCGCAGGATGCGGGCCGAGGAGATGAACGCGCTCCTGCGAGAGATGGAGGTGACCCCGCATTCGGGGCAGTGCAACCACGGGCGGCCCACTTACGTGGAGCTGCAGTTGAAGGACATCGAAAGGCTTTTCGGACGGACATGATCGAGATCGGTGGACAGAGCTACGCATTCAGCGACCCCATAATGATCGGTGCCCTCGTGGCAGCCGGGGTGGTGGCGCTGATCCTGATCCTGCTGGTGATGGCGATCCGCGCGTCCCGCACCGCGACCGATCCCCTGATCTACCAGCTCGACCAGATGGGCCGCACGATCGAGGGGCTGCACCGCGGGCAGGAGCAGTTGGCGGGCGGTCTGACCACCGTGTCGAACGCGCAGGCCAACGGCCAGACGCAGGTGCTGCAGGCGATGGAGACGCGGCTGGCGGCGGTGCAGAGCCAGATGAACGACCGCCTGCACGAGAACGCGATGAAGTCCGCGCGAGCACTCTCCGAGATGCAGGAGAAGATGAACGAGCAGCTCCGCGGCGGGTCCGAGAAGACGACGAAGTCGCTGACCGAGCTTCAGGAACGGCTGAAGGTCATCGACCGGGCGCAGGAGAATATCACCCGTCTTTCGGGCGACGTGCTGTCGCTGCAGGACATCTTGTCGAACAAGCAAACGCGCGGCGCCTTCGGAGAGATCCAGCTCAACGACATCGTCGGCAAGGCGCTGCCCTCGGACAGCTTCACGCTGCAGGCCACGCTGTCGAACGGCAAGCGGGCGGACTGCCTGATCCACCTGCCTCAACCCCCGGGGCCGATCGTGATCGACGCGAAGTTCCCGCTCGAGGCCTACGAAAAGCTGCGTGCCGGTGAGCCGGGGGCGCCACAGGCGTTCCGGACCTCGGTCAAGGCCCACATCAAGGCGATCTCGGAGCGCTACATCGTCGAGGGCGAGACGGCGGATGGCGCGCTGATGTTCCTGCCGTCCGAGGCGGTCTATGCCGAGCTGCACGCCAATTTCGGCGACCTGGTGCGCGAGGGCTTCGCCGCGCGGGTCTGGATCGTGTCGCCCACCACCTGCATGGCGACGCTGAACACGATGCGCGCGATCCTCAAGGACGCGCGGATGCGGGAACAGGCGGGTGCGATCCGAAACATGCTGAAGCTGCTGCACCGCGACGTCGAGATCGTGTCGGAACGGGTCGGCAAGCTGCAGACCCATTTCCGGCAAGCGCGTGAGGATGTCGACGGCATCGGCACCGCGGCCGAACGGGCGGGCAAGCGCGCCGCGCGGCTCGACAATTTCGATTTCGAGGAACTGGCGCCCGAGGACGCGCAGGTCGTCCGGCTGCCGGGCGAATGATCAGCGCGCGGGCGCCGGGGCCTCGGGCCGCCGGTCCCGGCGGGCGGTGAGCGCGGCGCGGATCCGGGTCTCGGCCATCAGGACAAGGTGGCTGACAAGAAGGACGCCGCCGAGCGCGATGGCGCAGGCGGTCACACCCTCGACGCCGGTCCGGAACAGCGCCCAGGTGAGGATCATCCCCAGCGTGTAGTGGTTGAGGTAGAGCGTGTAGCTCAGCCCGCCGAGGTAGCGCGCGATGCCGTGCAGCCGGGCGGGCACGGACCAGCGCATCGAGAGCACGAGCCAGCCCAGGCCGCCGGTCCAGAGCGCCATGGCCGCCAATGCGCGGGGCGTATCGCCGTGCAGGCCGATCCATATCTCGACCAGGCCCATGACGACGAGGACGGGCAGCGCCGGTGAGCGCCGGCGGTCCCGCATCTGTCGCCAGAGCAGCATGCCGATGGCAAAGAACACCCCGTGCCGCAGCAGGAACACCTTGAAGGGAAAGCGGTTCAGCAGCGCCGCCAGCGCCTCGTCCTGCCGCAGGATCGCGGAGGCAAAGACCACCAGGTAGACGGTGCTGACCGCGCCGAGGGCCAGCGCCACGCGCTGCAGGGTCAGCCGTTCCGGCGACAGGATCATCACCGCCACGAGGAGGTAGAACATCGCCTCGACCACCAGCGTCCAGACGACACCGTCGACATAGGGCCCCTTTGGCGACAGCACCATCGAGTTGGCGAGCCACAGCGCCACCGGTCGCAGGGACTGTCCCGACCAGAGCAGCACGGCCCCGGCGATGAGGGCCGACAGCCAGAGCGCCGGGACCAGCCGCCGTAGCCGCGCGAGCGTGAAGAGACGTGCACCGGACAGGCCGGCGCGACCCTCTGCGCTCATCGCGATGACGAAGCCCGAGATGACAAAGAACACCTCGACCCCGACCGCGCCGGGCCCGACGAAGGGGGCGAACCAGGAAAAGGCCACGTCGGGCGCACCGGGGGCCGAGGCTGGCGTGGACGGCAGGTAGGTGCCGAAATGGTTCAGCATCACCATCAGCGCCGCCGCGAAGCGGAGGATATCTATGCTGTGGAAATGCCGTCGGTCCGATGTCGTCACGCCCGGTCCCGTCATGAAAATCGCTTTGGCCCAGCGTGGGTTACATGGCGCAGCCTGTCAACGCGGGAGGGCGTGATGCGGAAAGCCCGCCACGCTCAGCGACGCGCGGCGGGACTGGGTGCTGCGGCGCGGGGCAATTCCGATGCGCCGGCGGTGATGGGGCCGGGTGTCAGCCCGGGCGCCCCCAGCCGCCGCCGCCCGGCGTCAGCATCTCGAAGGCGTCGCCGGCCTTCAGCGCGTTTTCCGAGTTGCCCGGCACAACCTCGCGCGTCCCGTCGGCGCGCAGCACGGCGTTTTGGCCCGTGGACCCCGGCTGCCCGTCGCCGCCGCCCGGCGGCGGGACCTCACGGTGCGACGACAGGGTCGTGACGGTCACGTCCTCGAGAAATCGCACCACACGGTGCACGCCGTCGCCGCCGTGCCATTCGCCGTTCCCGCCCGAGCCGGTGCGGAGCGAGAAGTGATCGACCCGCACGGGGAAGCGCGTCTCGAGCACCTCGGGGTCGGTCATCAGCGTGTTCGTCATGTGGCTGTGCACGCCGGACGCGCCATCGAACCCCGGGCCCGCGCCGGTGCCGCCGGCGATGGTTTCGTAGTTCTGGAAACGCTCGTTCCCCCAGACGAAGTTGTTCATCGTGCCCTGCGACCCGGCGATCACCCCGAGGGCGCCGAACAGGCAGTCGGCGATGGCCTGGCTGACCTCGGTATTGCCCGAGATCACGGCGGCCGGGTGCACCGGGTTGATCATCGTCCCCTCGGGCAGGAGCAGGCGCAGCGGTTTCAGGCAACCCTCGTTCATCGGGATGTCTCGGCCGACCAGCGTCCGGAAGACGTAGAGCGTCACCGCCATCGTGATCGACCGGGGCGCGTTGTAGTTCATCGGGTGCTGGTCGCTCGTCCCGGTGAAGTCGAGCGTGGCTTCGCCGGCCTGCTGGTCGACGGTGATTTTCACCCTGATCTGCGATCCGTCATCCAGCGGATAGGTGCAGTCGCCGTCCTTGAGCGAACCGATGACCTGGCGAACAGACGCCTCCGCATTGTTCTGGACGTGCGCCATGTAGGCCAGCACGGTGTCGCGCCCGAAGGTGTCGATCATGCGGTTGACCTCGGTGATGCCGGTGGCGTTGGCCGCCACCTGCGCCTCGAGGTCGGCGAGGTTGTCGTTCGGGTTGCGGCAGGGGTAGCGGCCCGAGGCCAGCAGCGCGCGCGTCTCGGCCTCGCGCAGGGTGCCGTCGCGCACGAGGAGGAAGTTGTCGATCACGACGCCCTCGTCCTCGATGTGGCTCGAGTCGGGCGGGGCGGAGCCGGGGGTGCGGCCGCCGATGTCGGCATGGTGGCCGCGCGAGCCGACCCAGAAGAGGATCTCGGCGCCCGCGCGGTCGAAGACAGGGGTGATGACCGTCACGTCGGGCAGGTGGGTGCCGCCGTTGAACGGGTTGTTCAGCATGTAGCTGTCGCCGGGCTGGATGTTGCCCGCGTTCAGGCGGGCGACGGTGCGGACCGAGTCGGACATGGAGCCGAGGTGCACCGGCACGTGCGGCGCGTTCGCGACGAGGTTGCCTTCCCCGTCGAATAGAGCGCAGGAAAAGTCGAGCCTTTCCTTGATGTTGACCGAGTAGGCGGTATTCTTCAACGTTGCGCCCATCTGTTCCGCGATCGACATGAAGAGGTTGTTGAACACCTCGAGAAGGATCGGATCGGCCTGGGTGCCGAGCGCATGTTCGCCCTGCCGCGCCTCGGTCCGGTCGAGGATCAGGTTGCCCGCGTCGTCGATGCGGGCGGACCAGCCGGGTTCGATCACGTTGGTGCCGGTGGATTCGGTGATGATCGCGGGGCCCTTCACCCGGGCACCGGCGGAGAGGGTGTCGCGGTCGTAGAGCGGCACGTCATGCGCCGCGCCGTTCATGGTGACGGGAAGGGTGTCGATCGCATCCGGTTGCGTATGGCCCTGCGGCGCGGGGGCAGTGGCGTCGTCGGTGGCGCCGATGGCCTCGACCGCCAGCATTTCGATCAGGAGCTCCCGGTCGGGGGCGGCGAAGCCGAAACGCAGTTTGTGCAGATCGTTGAAGGCTCGCTGCATCTCGTCGGGGGCGCCGAAGGGCACCTCCAGCGTCTGGTGTGAACCTCGGTAGCGCAGGTGGGCGCGGGATTCGGTGCGGATCTCGGCCTCGGCGATGCCCTGCTTGGCGACCTCGGCCTTGGCGCTTTCGGCCATGTCCGCGACCTGCGCGGTCGCCGTGTCCGTGGCGTCCAGCGTCTGGCCGAACTGCGCCTCGCGCGTGGCGCGGATGTCGGCGAGACCCATGCCAAAGGCAGACAGGACGCCAGCGTATGGATGTACGAAAACCGACGTCATCCCAAGGGCATCGGCCACGAGGCAGGCATGCTGCCCCCCGCGCCGCCAAAACAGTTGAGCGTGTAGCGGGTGACGTCGTAGCCGCGCTCGACGCTGATCTTCTTGATCGCCTGCGCCATGTTCTGGACGGCGATCTTCAGGAAGCCCTCGGCGGTCTCCTCGGCGGTCAGGGGCGCGTTGCCGGTGGCGTCCGCGATCTCCTGAGCCAGCGCCTCGAACTTTTCGCGCACCACCTCGGCGTCGAGCGGCTGATCGCCCTCCGGGCCGAAGACCGGCGGGAAGTGCTTCGGAGACAGCTTGCCCAGCATCACGTTGCAATCGGTCACCGTCAGCGGCCCACCGCGGCGATAGCAGGCGGGGCCGGGATCGGCGCCTGCACTTTCCGGCCCGACCTGGTAGCGGCCTTCGCGGAAGTTGAGGATCGAGCCGCCACCCGCCGCAACCGTATGGATATGCATCATCGGCGCGCGCATCCGCGTGCCCGCGACCTCGGTTTCGAAGCTGCGTTCATAGCTGCCCGCGTAGTGGCAGACATCGGTCGAGGTGCCGCCCATGTCGAAGCCGATGAGATTGTCGAAGCCTGCCGCCTCGGCGGTGCGGACCATGCCGACGACGCCGCCTGCTGGGCCCGAAAGGATCGCGTCGCGCCCCTGGAAGAGGCTGGCGTCGGTCAGCCCGCCAGAGCTTTGCATGAAGAACAGCCGTTCGCAGGCCCCCCCGGCCCGAGGTCGAGCGCGCCGGCCACCTGGTCGACATAGCGCCGCAGGACGGGGGAGAGGTAGGCGTCGACCACGGCGGTGTCCCCGCGCGACACCAGCTTGATGAGCGCCGAGGCCTCGTGCGACGGCGTGACCTGGGTGAACCCGACCTCGCGCGCGATCTCGGCCGCGCGTTTCTCGTGGTCCGGGTTGAGGTAGCCGTGCATCCCGGCGATGGCGACCGAACGCAGGCCGTCGTCATGGGCGGATTGCAGCGCGGCGCGGGTCGCGTCCTCGTCCAGCGGCTTCAGTACGGTGCCGTCCGCGGCCAGCCGCTCGGGCAGCTCGGCGACGCGGGCATAGATGGCTTCAGGCAGGCGGATGTGCAGGTCGAAGAGGCGCGGGCGCGCCTGGGTGCCGATGCGCAGGAGGTCGGCAAAGCCCTCGGTGATCATCAGCAGCGTCGGCGTGCCCTTGCGCTCAAGGAGCGCATTGGTAGCGACTGTGGTGCCCATCTTCACCGCGTCGATCCCGCCTTTCGGAAAGGCGGCGACCCCCATCAGACGGCGAATCCCCTCGATGGCGGCGTCGGCGTAGCTTTCAGGTTTCTCGGACAGCAGCTTCGTCGTGTGCAGACTGCCATCCGGCGCGCGCCCGACGAGATCGGTGAAAGTGCCGCCGCGATCCACCCAGAACTGCCACTTTTCCGTGCTGCCGTTCATCCTACCTGCGCCTCCGTAAGAAAGGTGATGAAGAAATCGCTTGCGAAACTCTCAGGACGTTGTCAATTTGTCAACGTAATATAAACGAAGTGACCAAACCAAACAGGGAGCCTACCAAATGCTACGCTTTGCCATTCCCCTGGCCGCGATGATGGCGGCCACGCCTGTCCTGGCCGAAAGCTGGGACATGCCGACACCCTACGGCGATTCCACGTTCCACACGCAGAACATCCGCGAGTTCGCGGACGAGGTGAAAGCCGCCACCGATGGCGGGCTCGAGATCACGGTGCATTCCGCCGGCTCGCTCTTCCCGCACGGCGAGATCAAGAACGCCGTCCGTTCCCGGCAGGTCCCGATCGGCGAGTTCTTCCTGTCGACGCTGGCGAACGAGGACCTCGCCTTCGGCATGGACAGCCAGCCTTTCCTCGCCACCTCCTACGACGACGCGGCCAAGCTCTGGGATGCGCAGAAGCCGGCGATCGAGAAGCTGCTGGCCGAACAGAGCCTGATGCCGCTCTTCTCGGTTCCGTGGCCGGCACAGGGTCTCTACACCAAGAAAGAGATCAAGACGGTCGATGACCTGAACGGCCTCCGATTCCGCGCCTACAACGCCGCGCTGGAAGAGTTCGCCACCCTCGCGGGCGCCGCCCCGGTGCAGGTCGAGGCGCCCGATATTCCGCAGGCGTTCTCCACCGGCCAGGTCGAGGCGATGATCACCTCGCCCTCCACCGGCGCGAACTCCAAGGCCTGGGACTTCCTGAGCCACTACACCCCGATCAACGCCTGGGTGCCGAAGAACATCGTGGTCGTGAACAAGCGCGTGTTCGACGGGCTGGACCCGGCCGTGCAAGAGGCCGTCCTGGCCGCCGCCGAGGCCGCGCAGGCCCGCGGGATCGAGATGTCGAAGGCCGAGACCGAGGCGAAGGTCAAGGAACTGGCCGACAACGGCATCACCGTCTACGAGCCGAGCCCGGAGCTGGTCGAAGGCCTGCAGGGGATCGGTGCGACGATGCTGGAGAACTGGCAGTCGAAGGCCAGCGATGACGCCAAGGGCGCGCTCGCGGCCTACCAGCAGTAATCGTGGTGCGGGGCGGGGAAACCTCGCCCCGATGCCGTAGGGTGCGTGCTTGTCACGCACCGCTGGCGGCGGGTTACGGGACGAGCGGTGCGTGATCGGCACGCGCCGGAAGGTGCGTGGCAAGCACGCACCCTGCGGGGGCACCATGCGACGATTTCTGGACGGACTTTATTCACTGGCGGGCGGGATCGCCGCGGCGCTGATCCTCGGGATCTGCCTGCTGATCTCGGCCCAGATCGTGCTGAACCTCGCCAGCCGCCTGATGGGGCCGGGCTGGGGCGGAACGATCCCCTCCTACGCCGATTTCGCGGGCTTCATGCTGGCCGGATCGTCGTTCTTCGCGCTGGCCTACACGCTGCGGATGGGGGACACATCCGCGTCTCGCTGATCACGCAGCGGATGTCCGGACCGCTGGCCCTGGCGGCCGAGGTGTTCTGCCTGCTGCTGGCGATCGCGGTGACCGGCGTGGCGGGCTGGTTCCTGGTCGCGCTGGTGCAGGAGAGCCTGCATTACGGCGACACCTCGTCGGGCATCGTGCCGATTCCGCTGTGGATCCCGCAGACGGCGGTGACTGTGGGCATGGGTCTGCTGATCGTCGCGCTTGTGGACACGCTGGTCGAGACGCTGCGCGCCGGGCACCCGGTTCTGCCCGAGAGCGTGGAGGAGTAAGATGTCCGATCCGCTCATCGCACTCACCCTTCTGGCGGTCCTGATCGGGCTGTTGGCGCTTGGCGTCTGGGTCGCCATCGCGCTCATCGTCGTGGCGCTGGTCGCCATCGTCTTCTTCTCGAACGCGCCGGCCGGGCTGGTCATGGCGACCACGCTCTGGGGGCATTCGCATTCCTGGTCACTCGCCGCCCTGCCGCTCTTCATCCTGATGGGGGAAATCCTGCTCAGGTCGCGGCTGAGCCAGGACATGTTCTCGGGCATCGCGCCGTGGATCGGCCGGTTCCCGGGCAGGCTGCTGCACGTCAATATCCTGGGCTGCGCGATCTTTGCCGCGGTCTCGGGGTCGAGTGCTGCGACCGCCGCCACCATCGGCCGCATGTCGGTGCCGGAACTCAAGGAGCGCGGCTATCCCGAGAGCATGATCCTCGGCACGCTGGCTGGCTCGGCCACGCTGGGCCTGCTGATCCCGCCCTCGATCATCCTGATCGTCTATGGCGTGGCGACCGAGCAGTCGATCGCGCGGCTCTTCATCGCGGGGATCCTGCCCGGCGTGATGCTCGTCACGCTCTTCGGGCTTTATGTCGCAGGTTACGCCTGGCTGAAACCGGCCAACATCCCCGACGAGCCGTCGCATTCCTGGGGCGAGAAGTTCTATGCCGCCCGCCGCCTGATCCCGGTCGCGCTGCTGATCCTGGGCGTGATCGGGTCGATCTACACCGGCATCGCCAGCCCGACGGATGCCGCGGCGCTTGGCGTGGTGCTGGCGACGATCCTCGCCTTCGCCTCGGGCGCCTTCGGCTGGAAGAACTTCGGCGATGCGCTGATGTCGGCGACGCGGACCTCGTGCATGATCGCGTTCATCCTGGTGGCGGCGGCGTTCCTGTCGATCGCCATGGGGTTCACCGGGTTGCCCCGCAACCTGGCCGCCTGGATCGGGTCGCTGGGGCTGAGCCAGGGGGCGCTGCTGGCGGCCCTGACTGTGTTCTTCGTGGTGCTGGGCTGCTTCCTCGACGGGATCTCGGTCGTGGTGCTGACGACCTCGATCATCATGCCGATGGTATCGGCCGCCGGGATCGACCCGCTGTGGTTCGGCATCTACCTGGTGATCGTCGTCGAGATGAGCCAGATCACCCCGCCGGTCGGCTTCAACCTCTTCGTCATCCAGGGGCTGACGGGGATCGACATCCTGCGGGTGGCCAAGGCGGCGCTGCCGTTCTTCTTCCTGCTGGTGCTGGGGGTGATCCTGATCACCATCTTCCCGGGCATCGTGACATGGCTGCCGGGACTGATGGGGCGCTAGGGCAATTGCCTTG
Organism: Pseudooceanicola sp. LIPI14-2-Ac024; assembly: GCF_042188925.1. GTDB lineage: Bacteria > Pseudomonadota > Alphaproteobacteria > Rhodobacterales > Rhodobacteraceae > Pseudooceanicola. Next base: position 2,431,110 of record NZ_CP170102.1, on the reverse strand, counting down.
ACGCAGGGCAGGGCTTAGCAAGGCGGGCATGACCATTGCACCGCCGCGCCTTGCCCATGTCTGCGACCTGACGGTCGCGCTCGACCCGATCCGCGAGATGGGGCAGGGCCGGGCGGGGCACAGGCGGATCATCCCCATCGTCGGCGGCACCGTTTCTGGGCCCCGGCTGAACGGTCGGATCCTCGATGTCGGGGCCGACTGGCAGACCATCTTCGACGGCGGCATGGCCGAGCTCGACACCCGTTACGCGATGGAAACCGACGACGGCGCGGTGATCGAGATCATCAATTACGGCTACCGCCACGGCCCGGCCGAGGTGATCGCCGCCGTGGGGCGGGGCGAGGACGTCGACCCCGCCGACTACTACATGCGCACGCAGGCGCGGCTGGAAACCGGTGACGCCCGGTACGACTGGGTGAACCGGACGCTCTTTGTCGGCACCGGCGGTCGGCGCGCGGCCAGCGTGTTCGTGTCGCTTTACGCGGTGGAGTAGGGCACAGCGTGTGTGGCCTGGCGGCCCATCCGCCCTCACCAATCCGTGCGCGCAGGGAACCCCGTGCGCGTGACCCCCGTTCTTCCCCGAAACGGACCGAAGACGAAGGGACACACCATGCATCGCAGACGCGTCCTTGCCGGGGGCCTCGGCCTTGCGGCGACCACCGCCATGACCGGTGCCGCGCTGGGGCAGAGCCTGCCGCTGCCCGAGGGGATGATCGCGCCCCTGCCACCCGCGCCACAGCCGCCGATGGTGCCGCCGCCCGCGCTGGTGCAGCTGCCCTACCAGATCACGCCCTACGAGGTGCACGTCTTTCCCGACCAGTTCCGCCTCTACTGGACGATGCCGGACCGGACCGCGTGGGAGTACCCGATCCGCGTCGGGCGCGGTCAGCTCTACGAAGAGGGCGAGTTCTACATCGGCGCGCGCAAGGAGTGGCCGTCCTGGACGCCCACGCCCGACATGGTCGCGCGTGAGCCCGAGAAATACGCGCAATACGCCGAAGAGGGGATGCCGGGCGGGCCCGGCAACCCGCTGGGTGCGCGGGCGCTCTACCTCTTTCAGGAGGGGCGGGGCGACACCTTCCTGCGGATACACGGCACCGACGATCCAGCGACCATCGGACGCGCGGTGTCGAACGGTTGCGCGGGCTTGGTGAACGACCAGATCGTGATGCTCTATGACCAGGTGCCGCTGGAAACGCGGGTGAAGCTCTATCCCCGCCTGAACCCGGTCTGACCTGTCAGGTGACGTAGGGCCAACCTGAACGCTATCGGCATCCCCCGCCACCTGCTACCTTCGGAACGGAGGAGGGGGCGAGGCGGATGAGTGGAGCGATCAGGGTCGACTGGCCGACCTTTCTTGGTGCGGTCTTTTTCCTGCTCATCGGGGGCGGCTTTGCGGTCTTCGGCGCCTACCAGCTGTCCACCACCCGGGCCTTCGTCCGCAACGCCGCGATGGTGCCGGCGACGGTGCTGGCGAACGTCGAGAGCTGCGATGACGAGGACTGTACCTGGTGGCCGACCTTCGGGTTCAGCGATTCCCGCGGCCGCCTGCACGAGATGCGGACCCGGCACGGTGCCTCGACCTACGGCTGGCGCGAGGGCGAGGTGATCGGGGCGCTCTACAATCCGAACTACGCTTACGTGCGGATCCCCGGCTTCGGCAATCTCTACCTTCTGGGCACCGCGTTCCTGCTGATCGGCCTGCTGCCGGTCTGCATCGCGGTCTGGTTGCTGGCGCGGCACACTTTCACGCGGGACGCACGCGGCCCCTGATCAAAGCGATGCGGCCGCCCGGCTGGCCTGGTCGTACTGGCCCGAAAGCGCGCGCAGCCGGGTGGCGATATCGCGCAGCTCCTCGCCCGAAAGGTCCATGTGCCCCAGCCCCTCGAGGAGGCATTGCGCGCGGACCTTGCGATAGGCCTCGCACAGCGCGGCGCCCTTGTCGCTGGTGGCGTAGAACACCTCCTTGCCGCGCTTTTCCCCACCAGCAGCTCGGCCTTGAGCAGCTTGCGCAGGGCGTAGTTCACGGTGTGGGTGTCCTCGATGTTCAGCAGGAAGCAGATGTCGGTCAGGCGCTTGTCCCGCCCGCGTGAGTTCACGTTGTGCAGGACGAGGATTTCGAGCGCGTTCAACTCTCCGCCTCCGGCGGCGGTCATGCACTTGACCATCCATCGCGAAAAGGCGTTGTAGGCGATGATCAGGCCGTACTCGAACTCGGACGCCTCCCAGCCCGCGCCCTCGGCGAGATGGCGGGACGAGACGATGCGGCGGTTCTCGGGTGCGGTCATGCGATCCTCCTGTTCTCGTCAGCGTAACACCGGCGAAACGCCGACGAAAGCGAAGGAAGGCGGGACGATCGGCGGGAAGCCGAGAATCCGGGGAAACCGCTGTTGACTTGCCAGCGAGTCGGGCCTAAAGACGCGGCTTCAGATTCCACCGAACCGCAGACACGGGACGAGTTTACATGGCCAATACGCCGCAATCCAAGAAACGTGCCCGCCAGGCCGACCAACGTCTGGCCGTGAACAAGGCACGTCGGTCGCGGATTCGCACCTTCCTCAAGAAGGTCGAACAGGCGATCGCAACCGGCGACAAATCTGCCGCCCAGACCGCCCTGCGCGACGCCCAGCCCGAGCTGATGCGTGGCGTGACCAAGGGGGTCTACCACAAGAACACTGCAGCGCGGAAAATGTCGCGCCTGTCCGCACGCGTCAAAGCGATCGCCTGATCGCCACGCCGTTTTCGGACTGCATTGCAAGTTGAAAGGCACCGTTTTGCGGTGCCTTTTTTGCTGCTGTTGCAGCGGCCACAACGCGCCGGAGATTCTTTTTCGTTAAATCCGAGTCAAGTGCGATGTGTGCTTGCCGGTGCGCGGAGCGGGTTGCTAGCTTCTGACATGCGAGTCACTTCGCCTTGGGGGGACATGGTGAACCGGTTCCGGTTCAGTATCCGTCAGGCCCGGTAACATCCGGGCCGGTCAGCTGCGACCGAGATGGATGCATGTCTGCAGGGATGCCTTCGGGCACGCGTCGAAAAAACACCGGCAAGGTTCTGCGCCTTGCCAACGATAATCTGTTGCCTCGTGCAACGGCGCGCCTGCAGAGTACCGGATCGACACGAAAACCGCGAAAAGCGGTTCCATGTCCTGTGCGCAAAGCTCCCCCTGGCACAAGTGTTGGGTGCCCGTCTGGCTACGGGTTCGCGATAAAAGGCCGTTGTTGTATTGGGACTGGATTGGGGCGAGACCAAACACATGACGACAGAACAATGGGGCGAGCTTAAAAAGCAATTGCTGGAAACCCTTGGTGAAAGCAATTATCGCAATTGGATTGAACCCCTGCAATTCGTGAATAGCGACGGCGGTGTCGCGCGAATTGCAGCGCCGACGAATTTCGCCGGCACTTACGTATCGCGGAATTACGGCGACCTGATCCTGCACCGGATCGCGGCCGTGGATTCCGCCGTCCGCCGGATCGAGTTCTCGACCGTGCCGGCCAACAGCCAGGCCCAGCCCGAACCGCGGATGGCCGAGGCGACGGCAGGCGACGCCGTGGCCGTGGCCGTGGCCGAGGCGAGGCCCGCGGCGCCCAGGCCCGCAGCCAGGGATGCGCTGCTGCCGCCCGCGCCGCTCGACAGCCGGTTCACCTTTGACACCTTCGTGGTCGGCAAGCCCAACGAGCTCGCCCATGCCGCCGCGCGCCGTGTCGCTGAAGGTGGGCCCGTCACCTTCAACCCGCTGTTCCTTTACGGTGGCGTCGGCCTCGGCAAGACGCACCTGATGCATGCCATCGCCTGGGAACTGAAGACCGCGCACCCCGAGCTGAACGTCGTGTACCTGAGCGCCGAGCAGTTCATGTACCGCTTCGTGCAGGCGCTGCGCGACAAGAAGATCATGGACTTCAAGTCGCTCTTCCGCTCGGTCGACGTGCTGATGGTGGACGACGTCCAGTTCATCGCCGGCAAGGACAGCACGCAGGAAGAGTTCTTCCACACGTTCAACGCGCTGATCGACCAGAACAAGCAGATCATCATCTCGGGCGATTGCCCCCCGGGCGAGATGAAGGACATGGAAGAGCGCATCAAGTCGCGCCTGCAGTGCGGCCTGGTCGTCGACCTGCATCCGACCGACTACGAGCTGCGCCTCGGCATCCTGCAGTCCAAGACCGAGAGCTTCCGCCGCCAGCAGCCGGACCTCGTGATCAAGGACGGCGTTCTGGAGTTCCTCGCCCACCGGATCAGCACCAACGTCCGCGTGCTCGAAGGGGCGCTGACGCGGCTCTTCGCCTTCGCCTCGCTCGTCGGGCGGGAGATCACGCTCGACCTCGCGCAGGACTGCCTGTCGGACATCCTGCGGATTTCCGAGCGCAAGATCACCGTCGAGGAGATCCAGCGCAAGGTCAGCGAGCATTACAACATCCGCCTCAGCGACATGCTGGGCCCCAAGCGGGTGCGCAGCTATGCCCGTCCGCGGCAGGTGGCGATGTACCTGTCCAAGCAGCTCACCTCGCGCTCCCTGCCCGAGATCGGGCGGCGGTTCGGCGGCCGCGACCACACCACCGTGCTGCACGGCGTGAAGCGCATCGAGGAGCTGAAGGCGCAGGACGGCCAGATCGCCGAAGACCTGGAGATGCTGCGCCGCGCGCTCGAAGCCTGACGGCAGACGCATCCCGCGTGACCGAGAATGCCCGTCCCCAAGGACGGGCTTTTTCGTTTCGGGGATCAGCCGGGCAGGCGGCGCAGGTTGCGGTCGGGCACCCACCCCTCCCGGCCCACGGCATTGCGGCAGAGATGCCAGCCATGGGTCGCCTCGATCACGTCGAGGATCTCGCCGACGCGGCAGGTCAGTTCCTTGGCCGAGTAGTCCCGCGCCGCCACCCAGCCCCTGCCGCGCCGGCGGGCGAGGGTGTCGGGCACCCATCCCTCAAGGCCCGCCGCATTGGCCGCCCAGATCCAGCGGTGCCCGTCCCAGAGGTCTTCGCGCCCGTCCGGCACCAGCGCCTCACCGGCCCGCAGGGTGATCGGGTCGGGGTAGGTGGCGGTCCAGTCCTCGGTCACTTGGCAGCGCATCGGCGGGTCCTTCCGGTCATGGCAAACCTTGCCGAAACGGGCGCCTTCCGCAATTGCAGGTTGACCTGAAGGCCGAATTCCGGCCTGATCGGATCATTGATTTTAGAGAAGTCATTGTCATGAAACGCCATTGCCTGTCCGCCCATTCCGGCGGCACCTCGCGCATCCCCATGCGCCCCTGTCCCCGATCAGCGCGGGGGACACCATGAACAGCCTCGTCATCGTCGCCGTGATCTCGCTCCTGACCATGCTGGGCGATCTCTGCATCAAGCTGGCCACGACCCATCACCATGGTGTCTGGTCCGGCTTCTTCGTCCTTGGCGTCCTTCTCTACGCCGTCCCGGCGTTCGGCTGGTTCGTCCTGATGCGGACCCATTCGCTGGCCGCGATCGGGGTGATCTATTCCGCCGCGACGCTCATCCTCCTCGCCGGGCTGGGGCATTTCGCCTTCAACGAGGCGCTCGGACCGCGACAGGCGGCGGGGGTGGCGCTGGCGGTGGTCGCGGTGCTGCTGATGCAGGCCGAAAGCGGCTGATCATCGCCGCCGCAGCGGCCCGCGTGATGCGCTTCTGCGGCAGGTAGGACGAAACCACGCCGCACTCGCTTGACGCTTCGGCCGCTGGCCCCGTAAAGGCAAGAAAACGCTTGAGCCGGGGACCAAAACCGCTAGCGTGAGCCTCCCGGCAGGCGGTTCCTGCACAGGGCCGGGCAATGGACAGGAGCGAGGGATGAAACTCAGCATCGAACGCGGCACGCTGCTCAAGGCCGTGGCCCAGGCGCAATCCGTTGTCGAGCGCCGGAACACGATCCCGATCCTGGCCAACGTCCTCATCGAGGCCGAGGGATCGACGGTCCAGTTCCGCGCCACCGACCTTGACATCGAGGTGGTCGACAAGGCGCCGGCGATGGTCGAACGCGCGGGCGCCACGACGGTCAGCGCCGTCACCCTGCACGAGATCGTGCGCAAGCTGCCGGACGGCGCGCTCGTCACCCTGACCGACGACGGCGCCTCGGGGCGGCTGGTGGTCGAGGCCGGGCGGTCGAACTTCGCGCTCGCCACGCTGCCCAAGGAAGATTTCCCGCAGATGGCGTCGTCGGAGTACACCGCGAACTTCGGTGCCAAGGCGCCGGTTCTGCGACGGCTGTTCGACAAGTCGAAGTTCGCCATCTCGACCGAAGAGACGCGGTACTACCTGAACGGCGTCTACATGCACATCGCCGAGGGCGAGAGCGGGCGCGTCCTGCGCTGCGTCGCCACCGACGGCCACCGCCTGGCCCGGATCGACGCCGAGCTGCCCTCGGGCGCCGAGAACATGCCGGGCGTGATCGTGCCCCGCAAGACCGTGGGCGAACTGCGCAAGCTGCTGGAAGACGACGAGACCGAGATCGCCGTGTCGGTGAGCGAGACCAAGGTGCGGTTCGCAACGCCCGACATCACGCTGACCTCCAAGGTCATCGACGGCACCTTCCCCGACTACACGCGGGTCATCCCGCAGAACAACCCCAAGCGGCTCGAGGTCGACGCGGCCGAGTTCGCCAAGGCGGTGGATCGGGTGGCGACGGTGTCGTCCGAGCGGTCGCGTGCCGTGAAGATGGCGCTGGACGAGGACCGCCTGGTGCTGTCCGTGAACGCGCCCGACAGCGGCGCCGCCGAGGAAGAGCTGGCGGTGGCCTATGGCGACGACCACCTCGAGATCGGCTTCAACGCCAAGTACCTGCTCGAGATTGCAAGCCAGGTGGACCGCGAGAACGCGGTGTTCCTTTTCAACTCCTCGGGCGATCCGACGCTGATGCGCGAGGGCAACGACACCTCGGCGGTCTACGTGGTCATGCCGATGCGCGTCTGACTTTCGCGCGCGGACGCCGCTGGCGCGGCGTTGCCTCCGGCGGGAGTATTTCTGGCAAGATGAAGAGGGGGCCGGTTTGGCGGAGCTGTATCTGACCGAACTGGCCCTGTCGCATTTCCGGTCGCACCGGCGGGCGGCGCTGGCGTTCGACGGTCGCCCGGTGGCGATCTGGGGGCCGAACGGGGCGGGCAAGACCAACCTGATCGAGGCCGTGTCGCTGTTTTCGCCCGGGCGTGGCATGCGCCGCGCGGCGGCGGAGGACATGGCGCGCCGGCCCGAGAGCCTGGGCTGGAAGCTGACCGGCACGCTGCGGTCGTTGCACCAGTTGCACGAGGTCGAGATCCGGGCCGAGGGCGGCGCGGCGCGGCAGGTCAGGATCGACGGCAAGGCGGCGGCGCAGGTGGCGCTTGGCCGGATCGCGCGGGTGCTCTGGCTGGTGCCGTCGATGGACCGGCTCTGGATCGAGGGGGCGGAGGGGCGGCGCCGGTTCCTTGACCGCATGACCTTGTCGTTCGTGCCGGGACATGCCGACGCGTCGCTGGCCTACGACAAGGCGATGCGGGAGCGAAACCGGCTGCTGAAGGACATGGTGCGCGACGGGCACTGGTACGTCGCGCTGGAGCGGCAGATGGCCGAGGCGGGGGCCGAGATCATCGCCAATCGCATTCGGGCGCTGGCGCTGATCGCCGAGGCGACCGAGGCGGCCGAGACGGCGTTTCCGGCGCCGGAATTGTCACTGCTGCATCCCGAAAGTGACCTGCCGGCGGAGATCGAGGACCTGCGCACCGCCCTGTCCGAGGGGCGCGCCCGCGACCTGGCGGCGGGGCGCACGCTGGTGGGGCCGCACCGGGTCGACATGGAGGCGCACTGGGCGGCCAAGGGGATCGCGGCCAGGGATGCCTCGACCGGGGAGCAGAAGGCGCTGCTGATCTCGCTCATCCTCGCCAATGCACGGGGGCTGGCGCGGGACTTCGGCGCGCCGCCGATCCTGCTCCTGGACGAGGTGGCGGCCCACCTTGACGCCGGGCGACGGGCTGCGCTCTATGACGAGATCTGTGCGCTCGGGGCGCAGGCTTGGATGACCGGGACCGGGCCCGAGCTCTTCACCGACCTGGGCGGCCGGGCGCAGTACCTGGAAGTGACCGAAAGCGGCGGCGAAAGTGCCGTCGCGGAGAGGAAGGCACCATGAACCCGCAGCGTGTCACGCTGATCACCCTCGGCGTCGAGGACCTCGACCGATCCCGCGCCTTCTACGGCGCGCTTGGCTGGCAGCCGGTGCCGGGACCGGAAGAGGTCGTGTTCTTCCGGATGGAGGGCATGGCGCTCGGGCTTTTCGGCCGGGCCGCGCTGGCCGAGGACCAGGGGCGTGCGGGGGCCGTGCTGGGAACGGGCGCGGTGACGCTGGCACAGAACTTTCCGACCGAAGCCGAGGTGGATGCCGCCTTCGCGGCGGCGCTCAAGGCCGGGGCCACCGCGCTGAAGCGGCCCGAAAAGGTGTTCTGGGGCGGCTATTCGGGCTACTACGCTGATCCCGACGACCATGTCTGGGAGCTGGCGATGAACCCGTTCTGGCACCTCGACGCCGACGGCCGGTTGACGATCCCCGATCCCGCATGACCATCACCGCATCGCAGCTTGCCTTCTACACCGGCGCGCTGGTCATCCTGTTCTTCACCCCCGGGCCGGTCTGGCTGGCGCTGACCGCACGGGCGCTGTCGGGCGGGTTCCGGGCGGCCTGGCCGCTGGCGCTCGGCGTGGTGGTGGGCGACGCGCTCTGGCCGTTGCTGGCGATCCTGGGGGTGTCGTGGATCGTGTCGGTCTTCGACGGGTTCATGACCGTGCTGCGGCTGGTCGGCGCGGCGATGTTCCTGACCATGGGCGTGCTGCTGATCCGCAACGCCGACAAGACCATCGCGGCGGATTCGCGCCTGACCGCGCCGGGGGCCTGGGCCGGCTTTGCCGCGGGGGTCGCCGTGATCCTCGGCAATCCCAAGGCGATCCTCTTCTACATGGGCGTGCTGCCGGGCTTCTTCGACGTGTCTGCGGTGACGGCGGCGGACATGGCGGTGATCGTCCTGATCTCCATGCTGGTGCCGCTGGTCGGCAACCTCTGCTTCGCGCTCTTCATCGACCGGATGCGGCGGCTGATGACCTCGGGCCGGGCGCTGAGACGGACCAACATCACCGCCGGGTTCCTGATGATCCTGGTGGGCTGTCTGATCCCGTTCATGTGAGCCTGACCGAGGGGCAGCCGGACCACCAAATATTGTGTCTTCGGCGTGACAATCCCCCCACCAACCGCTATAAAATCGACAGGTTAGAAGGGGTCCATCACGCATGGCTGAACCGCAGGCACAGGAACCGCAGTACGGCGCGGAGTCCATCAAGGTTCTCAAGGGGTTGGACGCTGTCCGCAAGCGTCCTGGCATGTACATCGGTGACACCGACGACGGGTCGGGCCTGCACCACATGATCTACGAGGCCGTGGACAACGGCATCGACGAGGCGCTGGCCGGTCATGCCGACTTCGTGAAGGTGAAGATCCACGCCGACAACTCCGTCTCGGTGCGCGACAACGGGCGTGGAATCCCGGTCGACCTGCACCCCGAGGAAGGCGTCAGCGCGGCCGAGGTCATCATGACTCAGCTGCACGCGGGCGGGAAGTTCGACCAGAACTCCTACAAGGTCTCGGGCGGTCTGCACGGCGTCGGCATCTCGGTGGTAAACGCGCTCAGCGACTGGCTGGAGCTGCGGATCTGGCGCGACGGCAAGGAACACTACGTCCGGTTCGAGAACTCGGTCACCGCCGCACCGCTCGAGGTCGTCGGCGAGGCAGAGGGCGAGAAGGGGACCGAGGTGCGGTTCCTGTCGTCGGACAAGACCTTCTCGAACCTCAACTACGACTACGCGACGCTGGAAAAGCGCCTGCGCGAGTTGGCATTCCTGAACTCGGGCGTGCGGATCGTCCTCGAGGACGAGCGCCCGGCCGAGGCGCTGAGGACCGAGCTCTTTTACGAGGGCGGGGTCAAGGAATTCGTCAAATACCTCGATCGTTCCAAGCACCCGATGTTCCCCGAACCGATCTACATCGACGGCGAACGTGACGGCATCGGCGTCGAGATCGCGATGTGGTGGAACGACAGCTACCACGAGACGGTGCTGCCCTTTACCAACAACATCCCGCAGCGCGACGGCGGCACCCACCTGGCGGGCTTCCGTGGCGCGCTGACCCGGACGCTGACGCGCTATGCCGGCGAAAGCGGGATCGCCAAGAAGGAAAAGGTAACCTTCACCGGCGACGACGCGCGCGAGGGGCTGACCTGCGTGCTGTCGGTCAAGGTGCCGGACCCCAAGTTCTCCTCCCAGACCAAGGACAAGCTGGTCAGCTCCGAGGTGCGCCCGGCGGTCGAGAACCTCGTCAACGAGAAGCTGGCCGAATGGTTCGAGGAGCACCCGAACGAAGGCAGGACCATCGTGTCGAAGATCGTCGAGGCGGCGATGGCCCGCGAGGCGGCCCGCAAGGCGCGCGAGCTGACGCGGCGCAAGACGGCGATGGACGTGAACTTCCTCGCCGGCAAGCTCAAGGACTGCTCCGAAAAGGATGCCACCAAGACCGAGCTCTTCATCGTCGAGGGCGATTCGGCCGGCGGCTCCGCCCAGACCGGGCGTGACCGGCGGACCCAGGCGATCCTGCCGCTGAAGGGCAAGATCCTCAACGTGGAACGCGCGCGGTTCGACCGGATGCTGTCGAGCCAGGAGATCGGCAACCTCGTGATGGCGCTCGGCACCGGGATCGGCCGCGACGAGTTCAACATCGAGAAGCTGCGCTACCACAAGATCGTCATCATGACCGACGCGGACGTCGACGGCGCGCACATCCGGACGTTGCTGCTGACCTTCTTCTATCGCCAGATGCCCGAGCTGATCGAAGGCGGCTACCTCTACATCGCCCAACCGCCGCTCTACAAGGTGAGCCGCGGCCGGTCCGAGGTCTACCTCAAAGACCAGACCGCGATGGAGGACTACCTGATCTCGCAAGGCTCAGAAGGCGCTGTGCTGCGCCTGACCAGCGGCGAGGAGATCACCGGCCAGGACCTCGTCCGGGTGGTCGAGGGCGCACGTCTCGTCAAGCGTATCCTCGAGGCCTTCCCGACGCATTATCCGCGCCACATCCTCGAACAGGCGGCCATCGCCGGTGCCTTTGCCGAGGGCCAGGTCGACGCCGACCTGCAGGGTGCGGCGGACCGGGTGGCGCAGCGGCTCGACCAGATCGCGGTGGAGTACGAACGCGGCTGGACCGGCCGGATCACCCAGGACCACGGCATCCGCCTCTCACGCGTGCTGCGCGGGGTGGAGGAGCTGCGCACCCTCGACGGCGCCGTCCTGCGCTCGGGCGAGGCGCGGCGGCTGGGCCAGATGACCAAGCCCCTGCGCGACATCTACACCGACCCGGCGCAACTGGTGCGGCGTGACCGGACCCAGCTGATCCACGGCCCGCTCGACCTGCTGCGCGCCATCCTCGAAGAGGGCGAGCGCGGTCTGCAGATGCAACGCTACAAGGGCCTGGGAGAGATGAACCCGGAGCAGCTGTGGGAAACCACGCTCGACCCCGAGGCGCGGACGTTGCTGCAGGTCCATGTCGACGACATGGCCGAGGCCGACGATCTCTTCACCAAGCTGATGGGCGATACGGTCGAGCCGCGACGTGAGTTCATCCAGCAGAACGCGCTGAACGTGGCGAACTTGGATATCTAGGCCATTGTAGGATCGCGCATAATCGTGCGCGGTCCCCATAAGTTTGCGCGATTTGCCCAAAGGTTTGCGTAGTGGCATCGACTAATCAGGAAGAGCAGGTTGGCTGCGATGAGATACACTCAGAGTGGCAGCGACTTCAGCTTTGGACTTGTCACCGGTATTTCGTGCATCGTCGGGGCTGACAGGATATCGGTGATCTTGAGCATATCCGGCCACCTCCGCAGGATAACAGCCGCTCGTTGCTCCATCGGCATTTTCTGAAAACCCTTAGCGGTGATGAACTCATGCAAGCCGGCGCTTCTTAGAGCGGCTCGTTCGGCCGGATTCCTAAGAACACGAGCGTCTGCGGATATGAACATCCAAGGCTTCGGGTCACTTCTAAGGTGTTCAATCCACTCCAAGTCGGTGGAGCTACGTCCTTTCGGCAGTGCGGTCATGTTGCATATGTGTATTGCGGAATGACCATAGTGTGAGATGAAGCCGTTCAAAGTGCTGGCAAGCACGGGCGCTGTGCAGTTGTCAAAGAAGACATTCACGCAGCCAGGTCCGCACCCGGGGCAGCATCGAAGTCCATGGCTCGGCGAACACTCGCCTCTGAGACTAAGTAGGCCGCCGCTGTCTCCGACACACCCAAAGCCCTGCCGGTCTCCGCCAGAATGTGGACGGGAACACTCGAGACATCATCAATGGGAGCGCCGAAAGCTCTCTCCGGGTCGACGACGATGCCGCCTCGTCGACCGCGTGGCCACCATTGCAATGGATTGCCCTCTCGCCCGAAATCAACTGATTTCAGAATGGGTTCGATCACGCCTCGGAACTCGTATTGGCGGCGGAAAAGATTGAGAAGTCTTTCCCTTTCCTCACCGTCTTCATTCGTCTCGATCACATGGAGAAAAATCTCGCGGCCGTCGGTTCGAAAACGATTGGTTGCGAGTGGATGGCTCTCGTTGATGACGTCGCGGGCGACTTGAATGGCCGATCTCATGCCAATCGCAGATATACCTTGCCGAATGAACGCTTGAACAACGCGGGCTTCCATAAGGTCACGAAAACCCAGGAAGACACGGTCATCTCCCAGGTTGATCTCCGGCTCCCAAAGCCGTTCGTAGTGTTTGCCCTGAACATTATGTCCGCGCAGCCACCGACTGATCTTATTCGCCGGGATATTCAGTAGGCGGCTGGCTTCCGCTGGGGTATATAGCCCGCGTCCGATAAGATCTGATTGCATGTCCGCTCCCTGACGCTGATCAAGCTATAGCTCGAACTTGTGGATTCCGTCGAGGCCAAAGGCTCGGCGGGAAGCTGGGAACCATCGGCCGACCCGGCAGGTATCCCTCCAACAGTTCACATAATGGCACTTAGTCGTGCCGGTTCGCTGAAGATCCCCGGGGTCGCAGAGAGCCGATGTTTCGGAAGGGCGGGGAGCGTTCGTTCGCCGCATACTCGACGAACGGCCAATATGCGCGTGAAGCGGACGTGCTGCTTCGATCGGTGCAATTGCCTGGCAAGGCGCTTTCGACACCCCAGCTGGGGCACTCACGAGCGTCGGTATCCGTCGATCATCGCCCGGACGAGATTCTCGCGATGGCGAAAGCTATCTGCAATCACGCCGAAAAGATGAACCGCGACAAGGACGAGGATCAGGACGGCAAGTCCCTCGTGCAGCTCCGCCATCGCCTCTGAGCCCCAGAAGATGTCCGTGGTCTGCAGCCAGCCTGTCAGGAGCGTTGCCGCTATGACGGTCATCAGTGCCACGATCATCGCGCCACCCGCCGGGTTGTGCCCGAGGTAGCGTCGCGCGTGGCCGTGGCGCACGTCTCCGAGGTAGGAGAAAACCTCGCTCGGCGGCCGCACAAAACTGGCGAACCGTGCATTTCGGGGGCCAACGAAACCCCAGGCGATCCGGGCAGCGAGCAGTGCCGCGAGGAGATACCCGAGCCTCTCGTGTGCCCATTTCCAGTCGTCCGCGGTCAGCCAGGACGCGGCAATCAGCGCGGCCTGGCTCCAGTGGTACGTGCGCACGAACCGGTCCCAAACCTTGACCCGCGGAGCGCCACCCGCCTCAGTCATCGGTCCCCATCTCCTCGAACGTCCGTGGGTCGAAGTAGACTTCCTTCCGGTTTCCGCTGCCGTCCTTGGCGTAGACCTCGTAGCAACCGTCGTCTTCCTTCACGTTGCTGATCTTCCAACCCCTGTCGGCAAGCTCGGCCTTGAGCTCTTCGACCGGCCGCCAGTCCGCCTTGGGAACGTTGCAGCGTTCGGATGCGGCGAGCGGGGAAGCGGCCAGGGCGGCGACGACGAGGGGTGTCAGAATGCGCATGGTGTCCTCCTGCATGCGATTGGCAGTGCGAGACTCGTGCCGTGATCGTCTTGCGCCAGCCTTACGGCGCGATGCGGCCAACAGCCCCGTATCGCGGCGTCGAGCCCGCGATTACGATGCAGCCATGCGACTTCTCGTGATCGAAGATACGGCAGACCTTGCCGCTGCCATCAGGACCTACCTTGTCACGGCAGGTCATGCCGTCGACCTCGCCGGGGATTGCGGAATGGCGCGAGCCTGCCTTGACGTGACCGATTATGACGCGGTGGTTCTGGACCTCGGCTTGCCGGACGGGTCCGGCCTGTCGCTGCTGCGCGAGCGGCGCCGTGCCGGGGACCGGACCCCGTTCATCATCGCCACGGCCCGGGACCAGATCACCGACCGGATCGAGGGCCTCGATGCCGGGGCGGACGATTACGTGATAAAGCCTTTCGACCTCGGCGAGTTGGCGGCGCGGCTGCGCGCCCACGCACGGCGGGCCGAAGGCGAGCCGAGTGCCATGATCGACCTCGGCGCGCTCAGGATCGACCGGGCGCGGGCGCGGGTCTGGCGCGACGGCGGCGAAATCCGCCTGACGTCGCGCGAATGGGCCGTCTTCGATGCGCTGCTGGCGGCGCGTGGCCGGGTACTGTCGCGCGCCGCGCTTGAGGAGCGCCTGTACGACTTCGACGCCGAGATTTCCGGCAATGCCGTCGAGGTCTACATCTCGCGCCTGCGCGGAAAGCTCGGCAATGCCGTCATCGAGACGCGGCGTGGTCTGGGCTATCAGCTGCCATGACATCCTGGTCCCTGACACGGCGCCTGACACGGCGCGTACTTCTTGGCGTGGCGGCAGGCTGGCTGATCAGCCTCGCCATCGGACTCTTCGTCATCGCGCACGAGATGGACGAATTGCTGGACCAGGCCCTGGCGGAACAGGCGGGTATGCTGCTCTCCGTTGCCGGCGCCGATGCCGACCTGCCGCCGTTGTCCGGGGAGTTGGCGGTCCGGGTCCTGGGTGTTGGGAGGCACGACGAGGCCCCCTGGCCCGACCTCGTGAGGGACGGGCACCACGAAATCGCGGGCTGGCACGTCGCGAAAGCGACGGACCCGGCCAGCGGCCTCTCGGTGGAGCTCGGGCAGTCGAACGCATGGCGCCTGCACGAAATGTTCGAGGGCGTGCGGGCCTTTCTGATGCTGATGGTCATCCTGCTGGTTTCGCTCATGCTGATCGTCCGCCGCACCGCGATTCAGGCGCTACAGCCCGCGCGCCAGTTAGCGGCGAATATGGAAACGCGCGATGCGGCAGATCTGTCGCCGATGGCGGCAGAAGGCTTGCCGAGCGAACTTGAACCCATTCCGCAAGCTCTGAACGCCTATCTCGCGCGGATCGATGCGCTTCTGTTCAGTGAACGCCGTTTCGCATCGGATGCCGCGCACGAATTGCGGACGCCGATTGCGTCAGCCCGCGCACAGGCGCAGCTCATCGCCGAGGGGAAGGCCGACGCGGATGCGCCTCGGCGCCTGTCCGCGGCTCTGGAGCGCCTGGGCCAGCTCGTTGAACGCCTGCTTCAACTTTCGCGCGCCGAGGCCGATCTGCGCTCGGCCGGGAAGACCGCGGATCTTGTAGGCGTGATCCGCCTTCTGCTCGAGGAGTCGGGGCTTGGCCAGGTGCGGTTCGACGACCACGACATCGAGACGGCCATGATCCGAATGGACCCCGACTTGTCCGCGATCCTCCTGTCGAACCTCCTGTACAACGCCGTGCAACATGGGATCGGCCCGGTACGCATTGAGCTGCAACCGGGCCCGGTGATACGTGTCGACAACCCGGTGGGTGACGGGGCCGATTTCCATTTCGAACGCTTTGAGAAGGGCAGGCAGTCCGCGGGGACCGGGCTCGGTCTCGCCGTTGTCCGTAGCATCGCGGCCCAGCACGGGCTCCACACCGAATTCGCGATTGCCGACGGGCGCGCGCGGGTGACTGTCGACTTCACGACGCTGGCGCGTGCGGCCGCGGGATCAGACGAGTTCCGCGCCGACGGCAGCGACCCACGCGAGATTGGCGAGGATCAGCAGACCCACGGCCAGTGAGCCGAGGTCCTTGGCGTGCTTGGCCTCCTGCGACCAACCGGGTGAGATGCGATCCGTCAGCACCTCGATCGCCGTGTTGAGCGCTTCGACCGCCAGAAGGAGAAGAAACAGGATTGCCGCGACAAGGACCTGAACGCCCGAGGCGCCCGCGAGGAACAGCACCGCCGCTCCGATCGCGCCGCCCAGGAATTCCAGCCGCGCTGCGCTTTCCGCGGTCAGCCTCCGGAAACCCGCAAGGGAATATCCGGCCGCGTCCCATGCATGCATGATCCCGCGTCTCGGAGTTGGTACGCGGTCTGCGATGAAGTCTTCCGATCGCTCCGACATCACGCACCCTCCACCGGGCGGCAGCCGGCCGTCAGGTCAAGAGGGTCGCTGCGGACTTCGGTCTCCACGTCGAGCAGCCCGAGCACCGTGTGGAACAGGTTGTCGTGGCTTGCCGGCCGACCCGCGAGACCTGCCATGCAGGTGCCATCGAGTCCGAGCGCGCTTTCAAACCCTTGCGACAGCCACATGACCATCGGCACTTTTGTCTGCTGCTCGGGCGCCATGAAGGACGGAGCGGCATGCAGGTAGAGGCCGTTTTCGCCCAGCGACTCGCCGTGATCAGAAAGGTAGAGCATCGCGGGGGTCACCCCGTCCGCCTCCGAAAGGATGTCCAAGGCCCCGGAAAGGACCCGGTCGGTCTCGCGAATGGTGTTGTCGTAGGTGTTCACGATCTGCTCGTTGGAACAATCGCTGAATGACGCGGTCCGGCAGTCCGGCAGATAGGCCGCAGCCTCGGGCGGATAGCGCAGGTAGTAGGCCGGGCCGTGGCTGCCGATCATGTGGAGGACAAGAACCGTGTTCCGGGTGATCTCGGCCGCCTGTTGCCGGATCAGCGGCAGGAACACCGCGTCGGTGCATTCTCCCTGCGCACAGGCCGCTTGGTCGAGCGTTGGATCGATTGTTTGCCAGCCGGTCCGCTCAGCGACCTTCTGGTCGCCGGTGTTGTTGTCCCACCACTTCACGTCGAAGCCGGCATGGCCAAGCACGTCCAGAAGGTTTTCTGACCCGAGGAATGCCTCGTGCTCATATTCCTCCGAGTTGAGCGGAGAGAACATGCAGGGCACCGACACGGCGGTCGAGGTCCCGCAGGCCGTCACGTCGGTGAAGGCAATGACCGGGCGGCGCGCAAGCTCCGGAGTGGTATTCCTGTCGTAGCCGTTCAGCCCGAAGTTCTGCGCACGGACGGTTTCCCCGACGAAGAGGACCAGCAGCACCGGCTTCTCGGCCGCTTCGAGAAGGGGGCCGGGTTGCGCATCGGTGCCATAGGGCTTTGCTTCGATCGCCACGGTCGGGATCTGCGCCTTCGCGAACCGCAGAACCGCGTTGAGCGTCGCGCCAGGCTGATAGGACCCCATCAAGTCGTGATGTTCGCGAAGCGCCGCCGAGTAGGCCTTGTAGTCCGTGAGCACGAAGGCGACGGTCAGCGATGCGGTGACGGCGATGCCAACGGGCCACCGCCACACCTGGTGCCACAGCGGGCGCCTCGCGATCCGCGGCCAGAAGACGAGTGCCGCTGGCAGAACCCCGGTCAAACCTATGCGCAGCAATGCGTCGGCCGTGATCAGGTGCCGGCTTTCGGCGACCGTCGTCTCGAACACGTTGCGCACCATCTCGTCGTCGATCAGAACGCCGAAGGCGCTTTCGTAGTAATGGGCGACCGCGGCGACAAGGATCAGCAGCGCGGCCACCGGCTTCTGGAGCGGGCCTGGGCCGAACAGTTCGAGAAGGAGAAGTGTCAGCGTCCAAGTCCCGGCTGCGAAGCAGCCCCAGACCAGCGGCTGGCCCTCGAAGAGGTTCACCAGCCGATGCCAGAACCCGGTGTTGAGCACGATCATCACGTAGCTCGCGACGATCACGTTCAGTCCAAGCCGGGACACTCGCGGGCGGGGATACCCGGCGCGCTCTGATGGGGTCATTGCAGGCTGCTCTCGTTCGAATGCCCCGGCCCGGGGCTGCGGCCTGAAGCTGCCCTCGAAATCTTACGCCTGCCTTACGGGGCTTGGTGCTTGTAGATGGACGTGTACGGCCTGCGCATTTCGAAAGGGTGCGCACTTACGCGGGGCGTTGGAACGCGGCTGCACTTTGTAACGCGCGTGGCGAAGGGTTCAGTGCAGCGCCACGCTGGGCCCGGCTTGATCGGCAGCTATTGGCCGGTTGCGCCGCTTAGGAAGGGGGCCAGGAAAGCGGTCGTTCGCCGAGTCTGGCACGAAGGACCGCTATGGGCCGGAACCACTACTTAGTCTGTTCGGAGCGAGCGGCAGGAAGTTCCGTACTGGGGCACCTTCCGGTGCTCGGCAACCACCCGTCTGTGAGCTTCAGATCACGACCTCGCCGCCGATCCGAGGTGTCCGGTCGGGTGCGGATCATCCACACCGTCTCTCCGTCGTTCACTTGCGAACAGCACGACGTAGAGCACCGGAGCCGCGATAAGTGTCAGCACGGTGGCGAAGGCAAGTCCGCCCATGATCGTCACTGACATCGAGGCAAAGAAGGAATCCGTCAGCAACGGCGCCATGCCCAGGATAGTAGTCGCCGCAGCCAGACCGACGGGGCGCAGGCGCGAGGTCGAGGCCTGTTCGACCGCCCGGTCGAAGGGCACGCCTTCAGCCCGGACAAGGTCGATCTCCTCGATCAGGACGATGCCGTTCTTGATCAGCATGCCCGACAGCGACAGCAACCCCAGCAACGCGGTGAAGGAGAAGGGCAGGCCGGTGACAAGCAGCCCGATTACTGCGCCGTTCACCGCCATCGGCACCAGCAGCCAGATGATCAGCGGCTGACGCAGGCGGCCAAACAGCAGGATCGAGATCAGCACCATGGTGAGGAACGACAGCGGCAGCTGTTTCGCGAGGTTGCCCCGCGCCTTGGCGCTGTTCTCGAACTCTCCGCCCCAGATCATCTCGTAGCCAAGCGGCATCTCCAGCGCTTCGACGGCAGCGACGATCTGGTCGCGGGCCTCAGTCGCGGTGGCGCCGGGGGCAAGGTCGGCCTCGACGGTGATGGTTGGCACCCGGTTGCGGCGCTGGATCAGGCTGTTCTGCCGGTCGATCTCGAACCCGTCGACAAGCTGGGCAACCGGCACGTAATCCCCGGAGGCGTCCGACCAGACGATCTGGTCCTCGATCCGGCTCGGTGCGCCGGGCTCCCTGCTCAGAAGGACGACGGGGATCTGCCGGTCGCCTTCGCGATATTCGGTCACCGTCACGCCGTCGGTCGCCATCAGCAGCGCCTCGGACAGGTCGGTGCGCAGCACGCCCGCGTTCTGCGACCGCTCGGTCGCATAGAGCGGGACGATCACCGGTTCCCATTCGCGCCAGTCGGCGCGCGGATTGCTCAGCAACGTGCCGTCCGAGACCATGATACCCTCGACCTGTTCAGCCAGTTGGCGCAGGACAACCGGGTCCTGTCCCGAGATCCGCACCTCGACCGCGGCGCCGCTGTTCGGACCGAAGGCAAGCTGCTGGGTGCGGAATTCGCCGGTGAGCATCGCCGCCTGAGCGAAGGCCTCCAGCTCTTGGCGCAGCGCCGCGATCTGCTCCATCTCCGCAGTCCGGATGATGACGTGGCCGTAGGAGGGCATCCCCTCCTCGGGCGAATAGGTCAACATGAAGCGTGCGGCGCCGCCGCCCGCAAAGGTCGAGACGTCGGTGACTTCCTCGCGGGCGAGCAGCCAGTCCTCGACCTGTTCAAGGTCGGTCTGCACCGCGTCGATGCTGCTGCCCTGCGGCAGCTTATAGTGGACATAGAGGAGGGGCGCGTCGGAATCGGGGAAGAACTGGTTCTCGACCTTGGTGAAGCTCCAGAAACACGCCGCGGTCAGCACGACCAGCGACGGCAGCACGACCCAGCGGGCCCGGATCGCGCCGCGCAGCGCCTTGCCATAGGCCCGGAAGAGGGCGCCGCCGTACTGGTCGCCATCGCCCCGCGTGTCGCGCTTGAAGACGTAGTGCGCCAGCAACGGCGTGACGGTCAGGGCCAGCAGCCAGGACAGGAGCAGCGAGATCCCGATCACCGCGAAGAGCGAGAACAGGAATTCCCCGGTGGAATCCGGCGACAGGCCGATCCCCGCGAAGGCCATGATGCCGATCACCGTCGCGCCGAGCAGCGGGGTCTGCACCCGGAGCGATGCCTCGTCCGCCGCCTCGCGCGAGGTCCGCCCGGCCAGCATCTTGAGCTGCATCCCCTCGGCCACCACGATGGCATTGTCGACCAGCATCCCCATGGCGATGATCAGCGCCCCGAGCGAGATGCGCTCCATCTCGAGACCGAAGATGGCCATGAAGAACAGCGTTCCCACCACGGTCAGCAGCAGCGTGGCCCCCACCACCACGGCGGCCCGCCAGCCCATGAAGACCGCCAGCACCACCACGACGATCACCACCGAGGCCACGAGGTTGACGATGAAGGCGCTCGACGCCTTGTCCACCACCACGTGCTGGCGGTAGATCGGGTGCAGGTCAACGCCCTCGGGCAGGGTCTCGGCCAATTGGGCGAGGCGGGCATCCACGCGGGTGCCGATCTCGACGATGTTCTCGTCCGAAGTGCCGGCGACGGCGATCGTGAATGCTTCTTCGCCGTTGTGGCGGATCACCTGCTGCGGCGTCTCGTCCCGGGTGCGGTGCACCTCGGCGATATCGACCAGCCGCAGGATGCGGTCCCCGGCGCTCACCGTCAGCTCGGCCAGCGCCTCCACGCTGTCGGTCCCCGAGGGCATGTCGAGCCGCAGGCGCATGTCGCCGGTCGATGTCGCGCCCGAGCGGGTGACACTGGCGGCGCTGCGCAGCTGGCCGATGATCGCATCGGGCGAGATGCCGAGGTTGGCGAGGATCGCCATGTCCGGCACGACGTAGATTGCCTCTTCCGGCAGGCCCCCCAGCGTCACGTCCGACACGCCGTCGACGGTCAGCAGGTCGCGGCGGAGGTAATTGGCGATCTCGTGTATCTCAGCATCCGAGAAGCCCGGCGCGGTGATAGCGAAATAGAGCCCGTAGACATCGCCGAAACCGTCGTTCACCTGTGGCGCCATCGCGCCGTCCGGCAGGTCGCCCGCCGCATCACTCGCCCGGTTTCGCAGCTTGTCCCAGACCTGCGGCAGGTCCTTACCATTGACCGTGGTGTCGATGGTCACCGAGATGCGCGACAGGCCGGGCTTGTTGGACGAGGTTACCTCGTCCACTTCCGCCATCTGCTGGATGGCGGTTTCGAGCGGTTCGCTTACCTCCCGGGCCACCTCGGCCGCCGAGGCGCCAGGATACTGCGTCGTCACCACCGCTTGTTTCAAAGTGAAGGCAGGGTCTTCCAGTCGCCCCATTGTGGCATAGCCCCAGATCCCGCCACCGAGGCAGAACAGGATCAGCAGCCAAGTGATCAGGGCGGAATCGATGGAGCGCCGTGCGATGTTCATGGCTCAGGCCCCGTTGCCGATCAGGCCGGTGTAGCGGCGCACCTCGGTCCCCGCCGCCAGGCCCGCGGCCCCGGCGGCGACGATCTCGGTCCCGGCTGGCGGGCCGTCGTGCAGGCGGAAGGTCCCCGAGGGCCCTGGCGCAATGGTCACAGGGTGCCGGCGCAGGGTTCCGTGATCGGCGTCTGTGCCGGCCTCGAAGATCAGCACCTCGGGCGTGCCATCGGCCGCGAAGCGGACGGCCGATATCGGGAGCAGAGGCTCGGACCGTGCCGCCGGGCGCGTGAGCCGCAGAGTGACCGTCGCCGAGGACCCTGGCAGCAACCGGTCCGGCAACGGCCCGTCGAAGGTGAAGGAGAGGCTGTAGGTCTGTCCGACCGGAGAGGCCTCGGCCGTGATCTCGGAGAACTCCAGCGGCACGGCGGGTTCGTTCCCGATCAGTTCGGCCTCGGCCGCAATCGCAGCTTCGCGGCCGACTTGCCTGAACAGCACTTCGGGCACTTCGATCGTGACCTGAAGCGCGCTCATGTCATGCACGCGAACGACCGCCTGCCCCGCGCCGACGGTTGCGTATTGTTCCGCCAACTGGCTGGAGACCAGCGCGTCGAACGGCGCGATGAGGGTTGCATCCTCAAGCGTGTCGAGCGCGGATTCATAAGAGACCTCGGCCAGTTCAACCTTTGTCCTCTGCGCCTCGATGCTGGCCTGGGGCACCACGTCGCGACCCAGTTCCTCACTCCGCGCGAGATCCCGGTGCGCCTGCGCCAGGTCTGCCCGGGCTTTCGCGACGTTGCGCTCGAAGGTGGTGGTGTCGAGGCGCGCCAACACTTCGCCGCCGGCCACGAACTGCCCCTCTCGGGCCGCGAACTCGGCCATCTGGCCCCCGGCCTGGAAGGCGAGATCCACAGTGCTTTTCGCCGCGACCCGGCCAAAGAACTGCCGCTCGATCAGCGTTTCTTCAGCCTTGATCGTCATCAGTTTCACGGGCCGGATATTCTGCGAGGCTTCTTGTGACAGGACCGGTCCTGCGGCCAACAGGGCCGCGACGAAAGCGACGGGTGTTTTCATGGTTGAAGCTCTCTCAGAGGTGCATGCCGGTGCGGCCGTAGGTGATAAGGAGGGCGCCGCGTTCGCCCAGCTGGCGCGCGGTGTAGGCCTCGGGGTGGGCGATCCAGAGGCGCAGCAGCGAGAGAAAGGCGCCGATGAAGAAGTGCAGTGCGATTTCGCGGTCGTCTGGGCCCGGCCAGGGTTGGGCCGGTTCGCGCGCTTCGGTTTCTATGATGAAGCGTTTGAAGTGGGCGAGGAAACGCTCCTCGACCATGCGCGGCTGGCTGCTGCTGAGCAGGGCGCGCATGCGCGGGTCCTTGGCGCCGATCTGTTCGAAGATCCACGTCATCAGGCGTTGTGCGCGGCGGTGTTTTTCTTCGTCCGGCACCAAGGGGCCGGGCCTTGGCGCCACGGTGTTCAGCTCGTGTTCGAGGCGGGTCAGCACGTCGTCGAGGTAATCATCAAGCACCGCCTGGACGCTGCCAAAATTCGCATAGAACGTCACGCGGCTCACCTCGGCAAGCCGGCAGAGCTCGTCGATGCGGATGTCGCTCAGTCCCGACTCGGCGAGCATGTCGCGGAGGGCGGCCTGTATCTTTGCGCGGCTTCGGGTGCGTCTGGGGTCCATGTGCCGCAACCAAGCAAAAACCTTACACGTGTTCAACAAGATTCTTTACACGAGTTCGTTAGTTCCGTGGGGAAGATTGCAGCAAGGACAAGTTGTCCGTCGTGCTTCATCGCAACATGTGGATCGTACGCGGGTGTGAGACGCGCTGTCTGTTGGCAAGATAGGAGAACGCGAATTCCAGGTCGGCGGCCTGTGCAAATTCGCACAATGTCACTTACACCCGAAGAGCGCCTGTTCAGAAATTTATGAAAAGCGACGTGCAATGATCTAAAAACGACATGGTTTGCCTCTCGAAGTCACAGCGTCGTGAATGGCCTCGGTCGGGAAATTTTGCGCGGTATCGGAATTAAGATTATGAAATAAAATGTAAAATTAGTTATCACTTCTTGGGCGTGGCTCAGATTTGGCCCCACCAAGGCGTTCTGTGCGCATCCTTGAAGAATTCGGGCGGGTTCGCCAAATCTCGATCAGTCGAGGACACGAATGGTCGGTTCTCGCAATCTAAGGATGATGGATATGAACCTCGCAACTTTCGCTTCAACCGCGCTGACCACCCTGCTGCTCGCCGGATCGGCAATGGCCGCGACCCCGGCACCCCAGGACCCCAACATTCCGACCCGCGAATACCAGGTCGCGGTCGTTTCGACCCAATCGACGTCTGGCGAGTCGATCCAATACGCCTCCGAGGACGTCCTTCCTGAACGCGATCGCACGATCATTGGGCAAGACACCGTGACGGCCTACAGCTTCGGAAACGATGCGCCGGAGGCCTCGATCCAGTCCCCCGGAGCCGACTATCGCTGACGAGTTGAAGCTATCGGCGCATTACAAAATCAGCATTTGCAGACGCTTCGATCGCTGGACGAAGCGTCTGCAGATTGTCCGGCGCGCAACACAGGCGTCGACAGCATGGAGACAATTGCGTTTCGCGATATCAACTTGCGACGGACGACTGACAAGAGCGCCATGACATCGCTTCTGTGCTCAATCGCAGAAGGTAAGATCAGGGCCCGGCAGTTCCTACCCGAGGACGTGCTCGGTAGTGCATTGTTCGACGAGGTGGAAATTCGGGCGGCGTTGATTGAGGGCGGCGCGAACGTCGCGTTGAGTGCTCGCGACATCTCAAGGATGACTGGATGGAAGGCTGATTGCGTGTCTCATTGGTGCGCCAGCGGTCTCATACGGGCAGGACGAGGCCGCATCGGAGCGATCGACGCGTGGCTCATCGAGCCAGCCGCTCTCGCGGAATTCCAGGCGAGTTACTTTGTGCTTTCGGACGTTGCGGCGAGAAACGGCACATCCTCGCGCGCTCTGATCCGAAAGCTCGCCGCCTACGATATCGATACGGTTGGTGCGATGTCGGTCGGCAAGACGTCCCGGGGGCATCTGCTGCCCGTTTCGGCGTTGGGGAAGCTGATCTTCTCGGCGTCACCTGGTTCGACTTGAGTTTAGCTGAGCTGCATGTGGTGAAGTTCCCAAGAACGCGCCGATAGTAGTTTCAGCGCCGAGAGGACCCGCCCCATGGTCATGATCGAACGGAAGGCCGCGCATCCTCCACGGCCACTTCGTGAAACCGGCTCCAGCAGTGTCACGGGGCGATCGAGTCCGGTGGTCGTCGCCCACCTTGGAAAAGGGTCTTGTATTACACGTCGGCCGGACAAGGGGGGGCGAAATTTTCCCTGTGCTGAGCTACGGACGGACCCCCGAAGTAAATGGGTTTAATGCTGGCGAGTCGGAAAAAATATGTTAGACTACAGCCAGTTCCAGGGGCCTCTGGTCAGGCCATCGAAGCGACGCAATACTTCGGGTGATTTGCGAAATGTTATGAGCAAATTGAGCGAAAAGTATTGGGCGCGTGCATCGCGAATTTCACAATGAAATCAATGACGGCAGCGAACCGTTGCGCGCGGTACTACAGGCCACTGCGGTCCGGCTGACGAAATGCATGACGCGCCCCTCGGGGCGCGTCATTGCGTTTGGGGTGCGGCGAAAGTTATTGGGATCAGGTGGTTACGGTGGTGGGCCTGATCTGCCGCGGGAGCTCACACGACCACCAGAGGCGCAGAGATGCCGAACTCCGCTCCAGTCGATACCGGCGTCGCGAACCTGTCTTGAGGGAGGGAATTTGACCCCGGGAAGGGTGGAGGCGAGTACCGGAATCGAACCGGTGTGCACGGATTTGCAATCCGCTGCGTAACCACTCCGCCAACTCGCCAGAGTGGTGCCGTGATTAGGTACCTGCGGGGATATCGTCAAGCGAATAACGCGGGGCGGGTGGTTGCCCGGCGGTCAATGCACGCGGGCGTGGGTGCGGACCATGCGGCGGACGCGTTCACCGGTGAAGTCGCCCTTGGACCAGATCGCGCGGACATGCGCGGCGCGGGCCTTGTCGAACATGAAGGGCGTCGGCCAGTCGCTGACCAGAACCACCGGCACCCGCGCCCAGGTGGGATGGGTGGCCAGTTCGCGCAGGAACTCTGTTCCGGTGCCGTCCGGCAGCATGTTGTCGAGAAAGAGGATGTCGATGTCCGCACCGCCGAGATGGCGGCGCGCCTCTGCCAGCGTGGTCGCCATGATCACCCGGGGCGCGGGATGCAGGTGCGCCAGGACGCGGGTCATCATCGACTGGTCGAACCGGGTGTCTTCAACGATCAGGCAGACGGGGCCATGAGGGTCCATGCGGGCATTCCGGGCAGTCCGTTGACGCGACGTATCCCAGAAATCCCTTATTGAATCCTTAACCTGCGCAGGGCTATCGCTGGAACTGCCTCTTGTGATGTCGGCAGGCCGCGATCCTTGTCCTGTGCGGCAGAACGAGCCTTGCGGCCGTTGCCGCCCTCGGGCATCTGTGGCACAAGCAGAACGAAACTGAACAGAAGAGTTTGGTCATGGCAGACTTCGCTGCACGCCGGTCGACGATGGTCGACACCCAGGTTCGCCCGTCGGACGTCACCAAGTTCCCGATCATCGACGCGATGCTGACGGTCCCGCGCGAGATTTTCGTGCCCTCGGAAAAACGCGAGATGGCCTATCTCGGCGAGAATATCGACCTCGGTGGCGGGCGCGTCCTGCTGGAGCCGCGGACGCTGGCCAAGATGCTCGACGTGCTGGATATCCAGGGGGACGAGCTGGTGATGGACCTGGGCTGCGCCCAGGGCTACTCGGCCGCCGTGATCGCGCGGATGGCCGAGGCGGTGATCGCCGTGGACGAGCCCGAGCGACTGGGATCGGCGCAAGACCTTATCGGCCAGATCAACGCCGACAACGTCGTCCTGCACGAGGCCGCCCTGACCGAGGGTGCGGCGGAACACGGCCCCTACGACGTGATCGTGATCGAAGGCGGGGTCGCGCAGCTGCCGGACGCGCTGCTCGACCAACTGAAGGACGGCGGGCGGATCGCCTGCCTGTTCATGGAAGGCGCGCTTGGCGTGGTGCGGGTCGGCTACAAGATCGACGGCCACGTGAGCTGGCGTTTCGCCTTCAACGCCTCGGCGCCGGTGCTGCCGGGGTTCGAGAAACAACAGGCATTCGCCCTCTGACCAGGGCCGACAAAAAGAGCAGCGTAGCGAGGCAGGACAGATGAAACGAAACACACTGGGGCTTGCCGGAACGGCGCTTGCACTTGGCCTGACGCTGACCGCCCCCGCCGCCCGGGCCGAAAGCCTGGCCGCCGCGATGTCGTCGGCCTACGAAACGTCGGACCTCCTGAAACAGAACCGTGCCCTGCTGCGCGCCGCGGACGAGAACGTGGCGCAGGCGGTGTCGGCCCTGCGGCCGATCATCCAGTGGAGCACCAGCGTCTCGCAGCAGTTCAACGACGTGTCGAGCTCCTCGAGCGGGTTCACCCAGGTGACGTCGAAATCCGCCGCCGCCTCGGTCGAGCTGTCGGCAAGCCTGCTGCTGTTCGATTTCGGCGCCTCGCGGGTCGATGTCTCGATCGCCAAGGAAAGCGTGCTGAGCACCCGGTACTCGCTGATCGCGGTGGAGCAGCAGATCCTGCTGCGCGCCGTCTCGGCCTACTTCGAGGTGATCCGCGCCACCGACACCCTGTCCCTGCGCCGCAACAACGTGCGGGTGATCGAGCAGGAACTGAACGCCGCCCAGGACCGGTTCGAGGTGGGCGAGGTGACGCGTACCGACGTGTCGCTGGCCGAGGCCGCGCTGGCCGCCGCGCGCAGTGCGCTGGCCGCCGCCGAGGGCGCGCTGGACCAGGCCAACCTGGAGTACCGCATTGCCGTCGGGCATTCGCCGAGCAACCTTCAGGCGCCCCGCAGCCTGCCGTACATCCCGGCCAGCGAAAGCGCGGCGATGCAGGCGGCCGCGGCCGCGCATCCCAGCGTCCTGGCGGCGCAAAAGGATGTCACCGTTGCCGAGCTGAACGTGCAGGCCGCCGACCTCGCGCTGATGCCGTCGGTGAACCTCAGCACCTCGTACGGGATCACCGAGAACCTGAACAACTCGGGTTATTCCAAGGGCCTGACCATCGGCATCGGCGCCTCGGGCCCGATCTACTCCGGTGGCCGCATCTCGTCGCTCCAGCGGCAGGCGATGCAGAACCGCGACGCCACGCGCGAGAATCTCTATGTCGTCGTCGACGACGTGCAGCAGAACGCCGGCACCTCCTATTCGAACGTCCTCGTCTCGCGTGCGAGCAAGGTCGCAAGCCGCCAGCAGGTCTCGGCCTCGCAAGTGGCGTTCGACGGCGTCCGCGAAGAGGCGTCGCTGGGCGCGCGCACCACGCTCGACGTGCTGGATGCCGAGCAGGACCTGCTCGAAGCGCGGACGGCGCTGGTTTCGGCCGAGATCGATGAATATCTGAGCGCCTACCAGCTGCAGGCCGCCATGGGCCGTCTGACCGCCAAGGCGATGAACCTTCCGGTGCAGATCTACGACCCGGCCGCGTACTACAACATGGTCGACGATGCGCCGGCGGGCCTCAGTTCGCGCGGGCGGCAGCTCGACAAGGTGCTCAGAAGCCTCGGCAAACAGTAAAACTGACGCTATCTGTTGTCGGATTTCGCGTGGCGCTGTATCGTTCCGTTGGGGCGAGAGTGGTAGTCGAAAAGAATGTCTGATCCGGTGACGAACGTGCAGATCGAGGATGTCCTGTCCTCCATTCGAAAGCTTGTTTCCGAGGAAGTGCGCGCGCAGACGCGTCCGCGCGCCGTGGAGACGGTGGCGAAACAGCCCGAGGCAAGCGACAAGCTGATTCTCACCCCGGCGCTTCGGGTGCCGGGGGACGACGCCTCCGGATCGGCCGAGGCCGAGTATGGCGGGGCCGATGCGTCCGAGGACCTTTCCTTCGACATCGACGCCTTCAGCCGCGAACTGGACGAGGACGCGGCCGACGAGGCGGATGCCGGGGACGATGACCTGATCGAGGGTGCCGGGGACGCGGACGATGCCGTGGCAGAGGCCGCGCCG